>CAZBQG010000187.1:0-9045 GCA_964493945.1 uncultured Rhodospirillaceae bacterium | reverse complement strand
AGTTAGGGTTCATCCGTGGCGACTAACCGCCACGATTTAGGATCATGAAAGTTAGTTTATTTTCATCTTTGATGTTTATCAATGGTTTAAACTCATCAATAATCTCAACGATCTCAAGGAACCCCTGTTATTAAAAAGTCCCTTCAATCCAGGCCTTCCCCTCTTAACTCTATGAATTTCCACGAATCTGGTATAATACTGCAAAGCGCGGGGTCAGGTCACAAGCTCGGGCTCACATCTTGAATCGCAAATTCTTAAAAAAATCCAAATAAATCAATCGATTAGAGAGAAATCTGGCCCTCTCAGGCGGGACCGTGAAAGAGGAGTCTTTATTCTTTCTATCCTTATGGGGGGGAAGAGAAGTAAAAGAGAAGAAAGAGCAGCCCCCCATCAACCCCTGAACCCGCCGCTTTGAGTCTTTTTGTGTTCCCTCAGGCGCCGGGCGGGGGCATTCGCCCCCTTGGCTACACTCCCGTTGGTCGCGCTCGCGCTTGCGCTCGGCTAAGGCCCCGAAAGAGGGGGGCTTTGGTTTCTGCGCCGGGGTACCTCTGGGCGAGGGGCGGCGCTATGCGGGAGCGTCCGCTGGGTGGTTTTGCCGTATGCGCTGGGGCTGTGTCTCAGCAGCGCCTAGAGTTTGAAATTAAACAGCCCCTCATCGAATTTGTTATAATCCTCATACCCCATGACTTCGTACAATCTGGCCCGGGTCTGCATCTGGTCCAACAGCCCGGCCTGGGTGCCCTTGCCCCTAATTTCCGCTAATCCCGCCTCGATGGCGCCCATGGCCAAGCGCAAACTGGTCACCGGATAGATCACCATATTGTAGCCAAGACCGCTCAGCGCCGCCTCATCCAGCAAGGGCGTTTTGCCAAATTCGGTCATATTGGCCAACAGGGGGACTTGGATGGCGTCGCGGAAGGCCGCGAATTCCCCTTCGTTTTGGAGCGCTTCCGGAAAAATGGCATCGGCGCCGGCCTGCACATAGGCTTTGGCCCGCTCGATGGCCCCATCCAGCCCCTCCGAGGCCCGTGCATCGGTCCTGGCCATGACCAGGAAATTTGGGTCGCGCCGGGCATCGGCGGCGGCCTTGATGCGTTGCGCCATGACTTTTGTCTCGGTGATGGATTTATGGTCCAGATGGCCGCAACGTTTGGGGTTCACCTGATCTTCCAGATGGCAGCCGGCTAGGCCCATATCTTCCAGCTCGATGATCGTCCGTGCCGCGTTCATGGGCTCGCCGAAGCCCGTATCGGCATCAATCAAGGTGGGCAGGTTGGTGGCCCTGGCGATCTGATGGCCGCGCCCGGCCACTTCGCTCAAGGTGGTGAGCCCGATATCGGGGAGGCCCAGATCGGCCGACATGACCGCGCCCGACACATAGACCCCGTCGAAGCCCATCTGTTCGATTAACATGGCCACCAGGGGGGATAGGGTGCCGGGGATGGACAGCAATTCACCGCTTTTAAGCCCGGCGCGTAAAATGACCCTTTTTTCGGCAACACTGGTCTGATTTCTCAGCATCGGAAAATTCCCCGCTCATCCGCCGTCCGGTTGATCAGTCTGGCCGGCTCCATTTGCACATTGAGGCCGCCCAGTTCGGCGGCGGTCAGCCCGTCCAGCGCCTGGGCAGCGGCCAAAAACCGCTCCTGTTCGGCCTCTTCGATCTGACCTTGGCAAAGGGTGCGGAACTTGCCCACATAATCCTCCCGGGCGAAGGGTTTGGCGCCCAGCGGGTGGGCATCGGCCACGGCCATTTCATCGGTCAATTCCGTGCCGTCCTGGAACTTTATACTGACGCTTCCGCCGAATGCCTTTTCCGCAGGATCCGTGCTGTGATAGCGCCGCGTCCATTCCTCGTCTTCTTCCGTTTGGATTTTGTGCCATAAGGCCACGGTTTCCGGGCGCCCGGCGCGCTCCGGCGCGTAGCTCTCCACATGATGCCAGCCCCGATCCTCAAGGGCGACGGCGAAAATATACATGATCGAATGATCCAACGTCTCGCGGCTGGCCTTGGGGTCCATTTTCTGGGGATCACCGGCGCCCGTGCCGATCACATTATGGGTGTGGTGGCTGGTGGCGATGGTGATTTCCTCAATTTTTCCCAGATCATCTATTTGCCCCGTCATGCGCGACGCCAGATCTATCAGCGCCTGAGCCTGATATTCGGCCGAATGGGCTTTGGTGAAACTGTCCAGGATGGCGCGCTTTGGCTCGCCGGGGCCGGGCAGGGGGACGGAATATTTCGCGCCGGGCCCATCCAGCATCCAGGCCAGTATGCTGTCCTCGCCTTCATATATTGGCGCCGGCGCCCCTTCGCCCCGCATGGCCCGGTCCACAGCCTCGATGGCCAGCTTGCCCGCATGGGCCGGCGCATAGGCCTTCCAGCTTGAAATCTCGCCCTTGCGCGATTGGCGGGTCGAGCAACAGACATGGAGGGCCTGGCCGATGGCCTGATAGATGATTTCCGGGCTGAGCCCCAGCATGGTGCCGATGCCCGCCGCCGCCGCCGGGCCCAGATGGGCCACATGATCGATGCGGTGGGCATGGAGGCAGATGCCGGTAACTAGGCTGATTTGTATCTCATAGGCCGTGGCGATGCCCCGCATCAGGGCGTCGCCGTCCAGCCCGCAGTTTTGCGCGACGGCCAGAAGGGGAGGGATATTGTCGCCGGGATGGGCGTAATCGGCGGCCAGGAATGTATCGTGAAAATCAAGTTCGCGCACCGCCGTGCCATTGGCCCAGGCGGCCCAGGCCGGATCGAAGCGTTCCTCCGGGCCTAGCCCGAAAACAGCCGCGCCCCCGGTTGCCGGATGGGCCAGCGCCTGGCTCCTGGCATTGGCCACCGGGCCCCGGTTGATGGCGGCCATGGCCACCGACGCGTTATCGATGATGCGGTTGATGATCATGTCCGCCACATCGGCCTCAATAGGCACGGGATCCACTGCCATTTGGGCCATTTTCCAGGCCAGTTGTTGTTCCCTGGGAGGGGTGGCCGTGGACGGATAGACTTTGACGGAATGCAGGGGCATGGGGGGCGGCATCTCTCTTGGAATAAGGTAATCTAATTTATTAGAATTATTTCATTAGGTATTGAAAAATAATATTAATTTTCTAATCTAAAAGGACCGCAGGTCAGCTCTGCCTTCAGCCTTTGGAGGGACGGTTTTTCATATCGCCCGTCCAGCGCTTGGCCAGTTCGGCAGGCACGCCGAATTGATCCAGGACACGGGCGACCACGTGATTGACCATATCGTCGATGGTTTCCGGATGATTATAGAAGGCCATCATGGGGGGCAGGATGGTCACCCCCATGCGCGACAGTTTGAGCATGTTTTCCAGATGGATGTCATTGAGGGGTGATTCGCGCACGACCATGACCAGACGGCGGCGTTCCTTGAGCACCACATCGGCGGCCCGGTGGACCAGATGGTCGCCGACGCCGTTGGCGATGGCGGCGAGGGAGCGGGCCGAACAGGGCACGATGGCCATGCCGTCGGTGACGAAGGAGCCAGACGAAATGGCCGCCCCCATATCGCCGGTCCCATAAACCTCGGTGGCCAGTTCGCGGAGCTCATCCATGCTGGTGTTGGTTTCGTGTTCCAGGGTCTGCTGGGCCCATTTGCTGACCACCAGATGGGTCTCCACATCGGCCTGGGACAAGGCCTGCATGAGGCGCAGGCCGAGGATTGAACCGCTGGCTCCCGTAAAGCCGACGACGATCTTTTTCATACGCTGGGTCCTGATTTCGGTTGCAAGTAGCGGTTTCTATAGCAAGATTGCCAATTGGGCGCACCCAAAAAAAGCCAGGGCCCAAAGCAGGTTCATACGGATAAGGTCATGATGTGACGGTGGATACCCCCCAACCCCAGCCCAGATGGGCCGATGTGCTGAGCGGCCGGTTGGGTTTCCTGGCCCTGATCCTCATTTTGAGCTCCAGCCTGTTCGCCCTGGATACCTTCATTATCGCCACCATCATGCCTTCCGTGCTGGCCGATATCGGCGGGGCAAGTTTCTATAGTTGGACGGTCATGCTTTATATCACGGGCGCCATCTGCGGCTCGGCCAGCGCCGGTCCGGTGCGCGCCATCTTTGGACGCAGGCGGGGCTATGTGTGGTCCATCCTGGTGTTTATGGTGGGCGCGCTGGGGGCATCCAGTGCGGGTGACATATTGACCCTGACGGCCTGGCGCCTGATGGAAGGGATCGCCGGCGGATCCATTCTGGGCCAGACCATGGCCCTGGTCAGTGACCTCTATCCGCCGAACCTGAGAACCCGCATTTTCTCCCTGGTGGGAACCGTCTGGGGCTTGGCCCTGGTCATCGGCCCGGCGATCGGCGGCACGGCGGCCTATCTGGGCAGTTGGCGGGGCGCGTTCTGGGCCATGGCGCCCATTGCATTGCTCTCGGCTTGGCTGGCTTGGCGCTATATTCCACCCTTTGACGACAAGCCCAAGGCGGCCCGTTTTCCGGCCCGCCGCCTGCTCATGCTGGCCGGTTCGGTGATGTGCGTCGGTATCATGGCCCAGACCGGAGATGTTTTTTTCAGGACTGGGCTGGCCCTGGGTGCGGTGGCCCTGATGGCAGGCGTCCTGATAATCGATGGGCGGTCTTCAACCAAAATGTTTCCCTCCCGCCCCCTGACGCTCTGGACCATCGTCGGGGCGGCATACTGGATCATTTTGCTGATCTCTATCGCGACCACCTTCATCAATGTCTATGCCACCTTGTTTTTGCAGGTCCTCCATGGGCTGGATGAATTGCAGTCCGGCTATTTCTATACCCAGTTTTCCCTCTCCTGGACGGCGACGGCTTTGGTGGTCGCCGGGTTCAGCGGGCGCGCCGCATGGGCGTCCATCTGGGGCGGGCTCATTGTGTTCGTGATCGCCGTGGTCATGGTCGCCCAGTTCGCCGTCTCTGGCCCCCTGTGGCTGATCGGCGCATCCTTGTTAACCCTGGGTTTGGGCGTCGGCATGATCACCAACCATGTGATCGAGCGCGCCCTGGCCGCCGCCCCCGAAGGAGAAGAAGCCATCACCGCGTCCTCGACCCAGACCATCCGGGCGCTGGGCATGGCCCTGGGTGCCGCCATTTCCGGCATGATCGCCAATGATGCAGGGCTGGGCGCGGGCGCCAGCCGGGCCACGGTCGAGCGCGTCATACAGTCGCTTTTCGACATCGATATGTTCATCGCCGTGGCAGTCCTTGCCGCCGGCATTCCCTTTTCCCTGCTGTATTGGAAGCGGAGCAAATCTTAGAGCATTTAACCGGAAAGTGCTCTAATGACCGCTGATTTTGGCGTGCATGGGTTTGGTTTCCTCGAAGGTGGATTTCTGCTCGGCACTGGCTTCTTTTTGATATTTATCGCGCATTGCTCATAGGGCTCGCCATAGATCACCTCGCGGGCCTGCTCGTAATCCATCTCGACACCCCGCTCCTGGGCGGCGGCCAGATACCATTTGGACAGGCAGTTGCGGCAGAAACCGGCCAAATTCATGATGTCGATATTTTGCGCATCCGTGCGCTCCCGGAGATGCTCGAGAAGACCACGGAAAGCCTGGGCTTCCAATTGGGTGCGGAGTTCTTCATCCATCAAAATGCTCCTGTTCAAGATAATGGCTGGAGCTTGCAGCTAGGGTCGGGTGGACATATTTGCAAGCGGTTCCGGACTTGCAACCGGGCGCACCTTTAGGTAATGCTCTGGGGGTGGGAGTTTCCGATGCAAAAAAAGCAAACCGGTAAAATTTGGCGCTTTTGGCGTGGTTGCGTTTTGGCCGGGCTGGTCTTTTATGTCCTGGCCCCGCCGGGCGCCGGGCTGGCTGCCGATAAAACCGTCCAGTTGGCTCCTTTGCTGGCCACCGCTAAAAGCTATGGCGGCATCAATACAAGCTTCGTTCCGATCATTGTTCAACTGGTCCTGACCAGCGAAAAAGGGGCCCGTTTGGCCTGCGCTTACGCGCCCCGGGTGCGCGATGCGGTCATCGTCCATCTGGCGCGCCAGCCTTTGCGTCTGAAGGCCGGCGGGAAAGTCAATCTGGCCGGGGTTGGGGATCAGCTTCTGGCCCCCGTTCAGAAAACCATTCCCTTCCGCATCCGCCAGGTCAATGTGGTTGATGGCGGGACGCGCAACACGGCGTTGGCCACCGGTGAGAAAGACAAGGTTAAATCCAGCTCCCATCCCTGCGTGCTGGTCGTCGAATAGATCAAGGCTTGGCCCAAGTATTTAGTAGCATATGCAAGATATTGTGAATGTTTTACTGATTGTTCCCCACATATTGATATGGTAATCTGTTCCTGGGAAGCGGTTCCCGGAACCGCGGCATTCTGTGGGGAGCAGCCGTCATGGCGGTAAATGCGCCGATTAAGTCAGAATTCAGCGATCAAGCCCAACCCAACTCCAATGAGCCGCCCATGGAGGTGGTCCACGACGCCGACAGCCAGGCGCCCGGTCCGGAGAGTGCCAATCAGGAAAAACCTGAAGAGGCCGAGGCCAGGGATGCCGGGCTGTCGGGTAATTTATTTGTCCAGGCGTCGGGCTCGGAAGCGGCGTCCCGCTTCGTCATGGGGGAGACCGGACTGGGAGAGGATGAATTCAAACCGGTGCACCGCGCCCAGCCGGCCACCATCGAACCGGTGCAATGGGAGGCCCCTTTCCATATCCGCCACCGGTTGCTCAGTTGGGGGGGCGCGGGGTTCAGTGTCCTCTGGCTCGCCGCCTCTTTGGTTTATGTGTCCAACAATCTCGGCCTGGATATGCTGGGCGCGCTGCTGGCCCATGAATTGGGAGGGCTGGTGGCCGGTATGCTCACGCCCATCGCCCTTCTCTGGCTGGGCATCGCTTATTTCGAACGCTCCCGGCGCTTCGAGGCCGAAGCAGAAGCCTTGCGCTGGCATCTGGGGCAACTGACCTATCCGGCGGTGGCGGCGGAAGAGAGGCTGGCCGAGGTTTCCAATTCCCTGCGTAAACAGGCCGAGGATCTGACCCTGGCCTCGGAAGAAGCCAGCCGGCGGGCCGAAGCCGTGGCCGAAATGCTGCGCGACCGCACCATGGGGCTGGCCACCGCCTCGGAAGAGACCAAACTCAAGGCCGACAGCGCCGGCGAAAAGCTGCGCCAGCAGGCTGATGATCTGGTTACTGCCTCGGACCGGGCCATTGCCAGGGCGCGCGAAGCCGGCAATGTGTTGCATCACCAATCCCATGATCTGATCAACGTGTCCCAGCAGGCGACGGCCAAAAGCGAGGAAATCAGCGGTGCGTTGCGTCAAAGCGGCGAAGTGTTGCTGGGCACCTCCGAAGTGGTCAGCCAGCGGGCCCGCGAGACGGCTGATCTGTTTCAGGAGCGGTCCGACGAGATCGAAAAGGTATCGGTCATCGCCGCCGAACGCGCCCGCAAGATGAGCGCCGAGCTGGATCAGCGCAGCCAGGGCTTGGCCCAGGCAACGGAAAAGGCCACCGAAAGGGTGGAAACCGGCGCCGCCAATCTGCGCGACTTCAGCCAGGATATGACCCGGCGTTCGGACCGGGCCGCCGAACAGGTGGCGGCCATGAGCGACAATCTGGAACGCCAGAAAAAGGATTATGACGAAACGGTCCGTCAGGCAGGCGAGAGAACGGCCGAAATGGCGGCCTTCTTCGGCGGTCAGGCCGAAAGCCTTCTGGCCACCACCGATCAAGTGACCCTCAAGGTGAAAGAAGCCGGTAACGGTTTGTGCGATCAGGCGGTGGCCGTGCAATCCGCATCCGATGATGCCGGGCGGAAGGTGAATGAAGCCCGTGAAATCTTCCGCAATCAGGCCGAGGAGGTGAGCGGGGCGGCCGATCATGCCTCAACCCGGACCCGGGTGGTGGGGGCTCTTTTGAAACGCATAACAGCCCAGCTTACGGATACTTCGGGCGACGTCCTGGCCGGCATCGGCGAAGTTGGCCAATCCATTCAGGCCCGTTCCGACGATCTGACCGCCGCCTCGGTGAAGGCGGTCAACGACATGCAGGGCGTCGGCGGCAAGCTGCATGCCGGAGCGGAACAAATTGGCCGCCTGGGTGAGATGGTTACGCTGCGCATGGGCGCAACGGGACAGGCCCTGGATAAAAGCACGGATCAATTGGCCGGCGCCTCCAAGCAGGCGGCGGCATCCATCGATGCCGTGTCCGAACATCTACGCCAGGCGGGCCATGATCTGGACGGTACCGCCGAGGCCAGCGTGGCCAGCCTGGACCGGGTAGCGCTTACTTTGCGCCAGGATATCGGGGATATGTCTTCGGTGGTCGGTGAAGCCCGCGAAATGGGCGATGGAGTGGGCGGCCTTATCCGGGAGCTGGCGGGGGGGGCGGAAAATACCGCCGGCAAGCTCCAGGAATTAAGCGGCCTTGTGGGCCAGCACCTGGGAGAGTTGGCCGCCGCTTCCAGCGAAACCGGCGCGGGCATGGATCAGGCCACGGCAAAATTGCGTGATCAGGCGGACCGGGTGCGCGACGCTTCCTCCGAGGCGGTGGGGGATCTGGGCAAGGTGAGCGATCTATTGAGCCTGCGCGCCATTGAAGTCGGGACCCGGTCGGATCAGGCGGCGGGGAAGTTGGGCGAAATTGGGCATTTGCTGGGCCAGAGTGCAGAGGGGTTGTCGGCAGCCTCGGCCATGGCCCGCAGTGGCCTGGAAGCTGCTACCGACAGCATGGAGCAAAAATCTCTCGACCTCACGGGCCGCTCCGAAAAGGCCGCCGAGGATATTGGGGGCTTGGGTGACAATCTGGAGCGGCGCTCCGAGCAGGTAGCTAATTCCACGGCCCGGGCGGCCAAGCTCCTCTCCCTGGTCAATGACACCATGCACCAGCAATCGGCCGATCTGAGCCGCACCACGGATAATGCGGCGGTGCATATCGACAATCTGGGGGCCAAATTGCAGCAACGCTCCCAAGAATTGTCCACCATCACCGATGACGCGGTTTCGCGCATGGATGAGACCTTCGGCAGCCTGGAAGACAAGGCCGGGCGCGCGCGCAGCCTGTCGGCGGGACTGATCGCCCAGGTGGGTGAGGCGGCCGATGCCCTG
>CAZBQG010000186.1:0-9052 GCA_964493945.1 uncultured Rhodospirillaceae bacterium | reverse complement strand
CCCGGCGGACCCAACCGCTGAGCCCCAGCACGATCATCAAAATCCCGGTCCCGTAATAGGCGCCGACGGCTTCGGCCAAACTCATATGTTCCAGGGCAGGGCCCAACAGGACGATGCCCGGAATGGTCCAGAAAAGAACCAGGGGCTGGCGGTACAGCAGACAAAAAAGGATGCTGATCAGCCCATTGAGGAAAAAAGCGCCAAACAGCCAAGACGCCAGATCGCTTGCCGGCAGGCCCGCCTTGGTACCAATGGCCAGCAGGATGGCCGTCGGACCGGAAGCCGAGAAGGTGAAGGCGACCGTCGCGGCTGCCGCGTTGATCAGTGAAAAATCACGGAATAACGCGCGCGGGCCGGGCAGCGGCAATATGGGTGCTTCGAGGGACAGGGGGCTGTTCGCCTATGCAAGGGTTGAAGGATGGCGGGCACTGGTGATCTTTCATTTTAAGTGCCGTGCCATGGCTTGTCTCGCTTTTTGCGGCCTATCCCCCCGCAAGCTCATTGCGCCGCCCACCGGCCAAATGTACAAATAGGCGGCTGGTCACTCTTAGCCAGGGAGAGCCAGCCTTCAATTTGGTTTACCGGACAAGGAATATGCCATGACTTCATCGACCCGCTCGAACCTGCCACCAAAAGACATGCGCTCGTGGATCGAGCAACTGGATGCCGCGAAGGAATTAATCCGTATCGACAAGCCCGTGGACCCGCTTACCCAGATGGGTTCCTTGCTGTATCAGTCCCGGGAAAAGGCGCTGTTGTTTGAGGATTTGCCCAATGGCTGGTGTTCCCTGGGCCAGGCGCCCGCCAATGTGCGCCATGCGGCTTTGGCCTTCGGAGCCTCGGAAGAAACGGTAGTCCCCCTGGTCGCCAAACGTCTGGGCGCCAAGATTGAGCCGGTCACTGTCGAGGACGGGCCGGTGAAGGAGCAAAAGCTGGGCAAGGATGAGTTTGACCTGACCAAGCTTCCGGTCCATGTAGCGGGACAGCGCGATGGCGGGCCGGTCATCGGATCGGGACTGATGATTACCAAGGACCCGGATACCGGCCAACGCAATATGAGCTTCCACCGCCTACAAATTAAGGGTCCCAACAAATCTGGGATCCTGCTCTATCCGCGCCATTCGTGGAAAAATTACCTGAAATACCAGGCGAAGGGCGAACCCATGCCGGTGGCCATCGTCATTGGACATCATCCATTGATCTATGCGGCTGCGGCGACCACGGCGGCCTATGGCGATGACGAAATCGCAATCGCCGGCGGCTATATGGGTGAACCGATCCGCATGGTCAAATGCGAGACCGTCGATCTGGAAGTTCCGGCCGATGCCGAGATTGTACTGGAAGGTTATATCCCCCCCGATTACCGGGAAGAGGAAGGACCCTTCTCCGAATTCCAGGACTATTACGTCACCGGCACCGGGAAAAATCCCATCATCGAATATCACCATATGAACAAGCGGGCCGACGCCATCTTCAAAAATTTGCAGAACGGCTCGGAGATGGAGGGCTGCGTCTTCCATAAAATTCCCATGTGCGCCACCATCTTCCGCCGCCTCAGCACAGTCGGCGGCGGGCCTGATCTACACAATGTTTCGGCCCTGCCGGGGATTTTCGGTCTGGTGGTGCAGATGACGCCCAGATATTACGGCGAGGGAAAAAATCTTCTGATGGCGGCGCTATCTTCGGAATATCAGCATCCCAAAGTGGCCCTGGCGGTGGATGCGGATGTGGATATCCATAATCCGGCCGAATTGCTATGGGCCATATCCACCCGGGTTCATCCACAAGAAGATGTGGTGGTCATCCCGTCCACCCATAACCATGCCATGGATGCGGCCCTGCCGGAACTGGGCGCGCCGGGGACGGCGCTGTGGCAGCGCTTCGGGTCCAAAATGCTGATCGATGCCACCGTCCCGCCACCGGCCGATGCCGAGAAACGGGATCATTTCGAGCGCATCCGCCCGATCAATCCCCAACTCAAACTGGCCGATTTCGCCTCTGACGAATCCATGGATATCGTCAATGCCCTTTCTCCCCTGTTCTTCGGTTCCAAGCTTATTAGATAGAGGAGCCAAAAATGCCGGAGAAGTCCCTGCCGCTGTCCAATCTCATGGTATTAGATTTGACCCGGGTGCGGTCGGGTCCGACCTGCGTCCGCCAATTGGCCGATTGGGGCGCCGATGTGATCAAGGTCGAAATGCCCACGGAGGAAGGCCAGGAAGAAGCCTTCGTCGGCGACCGGCATAATCCGGATTTCCAGAACCTGCACCGCAATAAGCGCTCCATCACGCTTAATCTTAAAAACAAAGCGGGGCTGGAGGTCTTTCGCAAGCTGGTGGCCAAGGCGGATGTGGTGGTCGAAAATTACCGCCCGGACGTGAAAAACCGGCTGGGCATCGATTATGACAGCCTGAAGGCCATCAATCCGCGCATCGTGCTTGGCAGTATTTCGGGCTTCGGCCAGGACGGGCCTTACGAGAAGCGTCCCGGCTTCGATCAGATATTGCAGGGCATGGGCGGGCTGATGTCGGTCACCGGCCTGCCCGGTCAGGGCCCCGTCAGGGCAGGCACGGCCATATCCGATCTGACGGCGGGGCTTTATCTGTCTTTCGGCCTGATGGTCGCTTTGCATGAAAGAGAAATATCCGGCGAAGGGCAGTGGGTGCAAAGCTCCTTGCTGGAAGCCCAGATCGCCATCATGGATTTCCAGGCGGCCCGCTGGCTGATGGCCAAGGATGTCCCCCAACAGGCCGGAAATTTCCACCCGACGGGGGCCACCACCGGCGTCTATCCGACCACTGACGGGCATATGAATATCGCGGCAAGCGGCTCTGAAATCTGGGTGCGCCTGTGCAAGGTTCTGGAGGCCGAACATTTTCTGGATCATCCCGATTATGCCACCTCGGATGGCCGCCTCGCCCACCGCGATCAGCTTTTCAACGAGATGTGCGAAATCACCCGCACCCGGTCCAGCGACGATTGGGTCCAATTGATGAATGATGGCGGCGTACCCTGCGGGCCGATCTATTCCATGGATCAGGTATTCGAAGACCCCCAGGTGAAGCATCTGGGCATGGCGGCACCGGTCCATCACCCGGAGCTTGGCGATATCGAACTGGTGGGCCAGCCCATCAAGCTAAACCGCACGCCATCCGAGATGCGCACGGTCACACCGGCCCAGGGCGAACATACGGATACGGTGCTGGGCGAGTTGGGCTATGACGCCGACGCAATTGCGGCGCTGCGTTCGGAAAAGGCGATTTAAACTGAAGTCACCGGCCCGTCGACACCCCATCATCGGGATCGTCCGGCGGTAGGGCATTTACCACGTCTTCGGATATGCCCAATTCTTCAATAAGGATGCGGTCTCGCTCCTCATGGGTGATCTCCACCGTGGTGACCGAATTATCGGCTGAAACATCGATCCGGTTGTAACGGCCCACGATGAGAATCAGGCCCGGAAAATGCCGCGTGATGAAAACCGCATCATTGAAAGGCGAACGGTTGCGGTCCCTTAAGGCCGACAGGTTATAGTGCTCCAGAAAAAAATTATGATCCACATGGCCTAATTCCAGATTGGGCCGCATGATCAGGGGCACGTCCCGGTTCGAGCCTGGAAAGCGCATTACCTCGAACCCATCTCCATGTGGCCTCGCCTGCAAATCCTGAATGCCATCACCGGTCGATGCGGCTTCACCCGGCACCAAAGACAACACCCGGAAGGAGGCGAACTGGGCATCCGTCAGATAATCCACGTCCTCCAGGGTAACCAGCGCCGTGCCGTGATTTCCGCCCGGTTCCAGCCCTTCCCGGATGATCGATCCGGAAATTCGGTTGGCCTCGAAACCAAGGGCCTGGAGCAAGACACAGAGCCCGCCGGCAGCCGGAAAGCAGGTGCCGCCCGTACCATGGGCCAGCCAATTTTCGAAAAATTCCACCGGGTCTCCACCGGTCAGCGGCGTTGTTTGATCGCCGGTCAACCAAATCCGCTTTAAAAGATTGTCCATCGCCACATTGCCGCTATAGGCGCCGTAGAGACGGTTCAACCCGGCAAAATCCAGGCTCGGCCTATCGCTCAAGCCCAGTTTGGATAAGATGCGCTCAACCAGTCCCGGAGGGAGTTCAGGCTCAGGCCCAGTGATTACGGTCATGACCTAGGCGGCGGAAGCTTCCTTGCGAGCCAGCGGCTCCTCGTTGATCGGGTAATGCACCAAGGCGGCCATGACGCCGAAGAAGACGCCGCCCCAGAATATGGGATCATAGGTGCCATAGGCATCGTAAACGATACCGCCCAGCCAAATCCCTAAGAAGCTGCCGATCTGGTGGCTGACGAAGGTTATGCCTACCAAGGTGGCCATGAACTGGGTGCCGAAAATCTGCGCCACGATCCCCGTCGTCAGGGGGACCGTTCCCAGCCACAGCAAACCCATGGCCGAAGAGAACAAAATGACGCTGAATTCGGTGATGGGGAGGGATATGAAGATAGCTATGGCGACAGCACGCAGGAAATACAGCATCGCCAGACAATTTTTCTTGGGGAACTTGCCACCCAACTGGCCCCAAATCAGGGTTCCGAATATGTTGAACCCGCCAATCAATGCCAAAGCGGTGGTGCCCAGCCAGGGGGAATGGCCCAAATCCGTCAGATAGGCCGGCAGATGGGCGCCGATGAACATGGTCTGGAATCCACAAACGAAATAGCCGGTGACCAGAAGCTTAAAGCCCCGGTGGTCCTTGGCCTCGGTGAGGGCTTCGCGCGTGCTCAGTTCCGGCCCCTGATCGATGGCGGCCCGGTTTCCGCCGGCCATGGAGGCCGCCAGGGGCACGATGAAAGCGGCCGTGGCGGCCATGACCAGTATGGCGATAACCCAGCCATTCTCGGCGATGACCCATTGCCCAAGGGGAACCAGAACCAATTGCCCGGACGAGCCCGCCGCACTGACGATACCCAGATACAGGCTGCGCTTCTCAAGCGGTGCCATGCGCCCGACCACCGATAGAACGATGGGAAAGCCGCAACTGGCCGAAGCCAGACCGGTCATGAAGCCGATACCGATGGTCGCATCCATGGGCGTGGTGGCCTGAGCCATGATGTACAGCCCACCGGCATAGAGAATGCCACCGACGGCAACCACCTTGCCCGGGCCGTGGCGGTCAGACATCCAGCCAAATAATGGCGTCGAAACTCCCCAGACCAGGCTTTGCAGGGCGACGGCAAAGGAGAAGACTTCCCGCCCCCAGCCAAGACTGGAACTGATGGGATCCATATACAGGCCAAAATTCTGCCGCAGCCCGAAGGACAAGAGAACGATCAAGCTGCCGCAAATCAGGATCATGACCTGCGTACGCATGGGAATGGATTTCATGAATGTCGCCTTCCAGAAAGCCGTTGGTCCGGTAGCGCCGTTGCGCTGCCCTCCCCCGTTGAACGGCAAGATGATAAGCCGGGGGTCAACTGTCAAGCTTTCCGCGATATTATACCAAGCTGCGCTGATTGTTTTTATGCTAAAAGACCGGGCCTTAAAATAAATCACCGTGCCGGGGGTGGGACAAATGACGGAAAATTCGTTTCTTTTAAAAAATGTGTTGGACCATGTGGCGGTGCTCACCCTCAACCGCCCGGACGAGATGAATTCCCTCAGCCATGATCTGTTTCTGGCTCTGACGGCGGAAATGAAGGCCTGCGACGGAGATGATGAAATCCGCGCCGTTGTACTGACCGGAGCCGGCAATAAGGCCTTTTGCGCCGGCATCGACCTCAAAGAGCGCGGCCGCATGAGCGAGGCGGAGGTTTTGGAAAGCAGGGCCCAGGCGGTAAAACCCTGTTTCGATGCCTTTCAGGCTTTCACCAAGCCGGTCATTTGCGCCGTCAATGGCGCGGCGCTGGGTGGTGGCGCCGAGCTGGCCCTGGCATCCGATATCCGCCTGGCGGTGCCCCATGCCCGTTTTGCCCATCCGGAAATCAAATGGGGCATGATCCCGGCCGCCGGGGCGCATCAAAGATTGCGTAATCTGGTGGGTCTTGGCATGGCCAAGGAGATCATATATACGGGGCGTACCGTCAAGGCCGCCGAGGCATACAAATTGGGCATCTATAATCATCTGATGGAAGCATCGGACCTGATAGGCGAGGCCCGCAGTATGGCCCAAACCATCGCCCGCCACGCCCCTTTAGCGGTGCGCCAATCCAAGCGTGTCTTCGATGAATGGGCCTATGATGATGCGGCCTTCGAGTTTGAATACGAAGCCTCCAAGGCCTGCTACGAGGAAGGCAGCGCCATGGCGGGGCCAGGAACTTTCGAAAGCAAAAGCGAATAGGAGACGAGTATGAGTGACGCCAAGCCCACTAAGCTTATGGCCATCGATTTCATGGGCTACATGTTCACCAAGAGCTATTTCAAGAATAACTGGCTGGCAGTAAAGAACTGACCAAGCTGGCCCAATGGTGGAATTTCGAGAAAGTCATCAAAAGGGCTGGACGCCCAAACAGATGGTCGGGCTGATGGATAAGGCGGGTGTCGGCATTCACTGCATCGTCCAGATCAAGATGAAATCCTACCGCCATGACAAGCTGATCATCGATACCAAGGCCCAGGAAGTGGCCAAAGTGATCCAGGCCTATCCGGGCCGCTTCATCGGTTTTGCCGGCATCAACCCGCTGGAAGGCATGGACGGGGTCAAGGCCATGGAGCGCTCCATCACCAAATTGGGCTTCAAAGCGGCCTATCTCCATGTCTATGGCTTCAACATCCCCATCGATCACCGAAGGCTTTACCCCTTCTATGCCAAATGCGAGGAGCTTGGCGTGCCTGTCTCCATGCAGGTGGGTCATTCCGCCGAAGCCATGCCCAGCGAAATGGCCCGGCCCATGTTGCTCGACAACATCGCCCTGGATTTTCCGAGTCTTAAAATAGTCGGCACCCATACGGGCTGGCCATGGTGCGAGGAAATGATCGCCATGGCCTGGAAGCACGACAATGTCTATGTGGGCATGGATGCCCATATGCCCCGGTACTGGGACAAAAATATTCTTTCTTTCGTCAAATCCAGGGGCCAGGACAAGATGATCTGGGGCACCAACGGCCCCACCGCCTTCACCCATGCCCATATCCTGTCACAAATTAACGAGCTGGATCTGAAGCCCAAGGTCAAGGCCAAGTTGCTCCGGGATAACGCCAGAAAGGTGCTGGGGCTTTTCTGACCCGATGAAGCGGCTTTTTGATAACGGCTACCTGCTGATGTTCCTGATCATGGTCATCTGGTCGGGCAATCCCCTCATCGGGCGGGCGGTGAATGAAATCCTGCCGCCCATCGGCCTGGCCTTCTGGCGCTGGATGATTGCGCTGCCCATCTTTCTCGTACTGGCCTGGCCGCACCTGAAGAGGGATATAGGGCCGGCGCTCCGTCATTGGCCGGTCATGGTGCTGCTGGCCCTGATGAGCGTCACGCTGTATAATACCTTCATCTATATCGGTCTGGGATCGACCGAGGCAATCAATTCCATGCTGATCAATACCTCCAGGCCAAGCATGATCGTGGTCATGACATATTTTCTGTTCCGCGAGCGGATAAGCGCCGTGCAGGCGTTGGGGCTGGTCCTGGGCTTAAGCGGCACGACGATTATCGTGCTGCGCGGCAATTTTGATTTCCTGGGGAGAGTAGATCTTAATCAAGGCGATTTCTGGATCCTCGGCGGAACCGTGTCCTGGGCATTCTACACGGTCTTTTTGAACAAGCGCCCGGCCATTCACGCAACCAGCTTCATGGCCATTATAGTGATGATCGGCCTGGTGTTTTTGGCACCATTATATTTGTGGGAGGCTTTTTACGTGGAACCCATGCCCCTGGTGCCCGAAACATTCTGGGCCGTCGGCTATTTAGGCATAGTCGCTTCCGCCCTCGCCTTTTTTGGCTTCAACCGGGCGGTCATGCTGTTGGGCGCCAACCGGGTGGGAATGATGGCCTATCTGAGCCCGGTCATCGGCAGCGCCGGGGCAATCCTGCTTCTGGGTGAACAGTTCCACGCCTATCACGGGGTGGGCATCGCAGTTATTTTGCTGGGCGTCTATCTGGGGTCGAAAAAGCCGGCAATGGGCAAGGAAGCGCAATAGGGATATATTGGACTGAACAAGCAAATAATTCAGGGGGTGTCAAATAGTGGATAAAAGACTTACGGGCAAGGCGATCATCATCACGGGCGGCGCCCGGGGGCTGGGGTTGGCCATGGCCAAGGGTCTGGCCGGTGCCGGAGCCAGTCTCATGCTGGCCGATGTGGATGGCGACGAGATGGAAAAGACCCTGGCCGGCGAATTCCAGGGAGATGCCGGGGCCCGGGTAAATGGCATGGCAGGGGATGTGAGAAGCGATGGGGATTGCGCGGCAATCGTCGCTGCCTGTGAAGCGGCCCATGGCAAAGTGGACGTGCTGATCAATAATGCGGGCATCGGAATTGTTTCCCTTAATGCCGATCATCCACAGCGCGCGGTTAAGCTGAATGACGTGCCGGGCGACAAGCTCCTGGATTTTGTGGCCGTTCATGCCGTCGGCGCCCTTCGCATGATGCATGCCGCCGTCGGCGGTATGCGGGACAGGGGCTGGGGCCGGATCATCACCGTGACCACGTCGATGGCGACCATGACCAGGGGCGCCATGGGCCCATATGGCGGAGCCAAGGCGGCCAGTGAAGCCTACACAACATGTCTTTCGCAGGAGTTGGACGGCACGGGGGTGACAGCCAACATATTAGTGCCCGGCGGCGCCGCCGATACCCGCCTTGTGCCCGACGAGCCGGGCCTCAACCGCGCCGATTTAATCCGCCCCGAAGTGATGGTCGCGCCGGCCATCTGGCTCGCATCCGATGCGTCTGACGGGTACAACGGGCACCGTTTCCTGGGCCGGCTTTGGGATCCGACCCTGGCACCCGAAGAGGCGGTAAAGACGGCCGGCTGGCCAATCAATTGGGTGGACCCGGCTTGAGGCTTAACAGAGGCGCCGGAACATCCTAGTGGATGGAGTCTAACGCTTGGCACCCTCTTTTCACGGCAGCAATGAT
>CAZBQG010000185.1:0-9137 GCA_964493945.1 uncultured Rhodospirillaceae bacterium | reverse complement strand
CTCTACCCCTGAGCTACGCCCGCGACGCCAACCGGCGAAGGCCCGGAATAATAAGACAAGGCGCCGCTTTTGCAAGCTGCAACTTGCCCGGCCTACTTGCCACCCCTGGGGGATCGGATTAGTTTCCCTCCCATGAAGGCCAGTGAAAGCGATCTCATGGAGCGGCTAGCGGCGCTGAGCATTTCGGTCACCACCGAGCGTCACGAGCCCGTATTTACCGTCGATGATACCAAATCGGTGCGGAGCGCCCTGCCCGGTGGTCATTGCAAGAGTTTGTTTCTTAAAGACAAGAAGGGCGCCTATTGGCTGGTGGTCGCCCTGGAAGATACGCAGGTGGATCTCAAGACACTGCAAAAAAAGCTGGGTGCGGCTAGGCTTTCCTTTGCCCGGGCCGAACGGTTGGACGAAATACTGGGCGTGGAGCCCGGCTCCGTGACACCCTTTGCATTGATCAATGAAACCGCCTCTGTGGTTACGGTGGTGCTGGAAGCGGCCATGCTGGAGGCTGATTTGCTTAATTATCATCCTCTTCACAACCGGGCCACCAGCGTCATCCGGCCGGATGATCTTTTGGCCTTTATCCGGGCTTCGGGCCATGAGCCCCGCATCATGGCATTTTAGATGCAGGCGTGCCTTTCTCCTTGCATGGTGGGCCTGAGGGGGCCAAATATGGCGGGGCCGGCGATAATTAATATGGAATTTTAAAGAACATGGCATCTATCTTGGGCGAAAACGACGTGGAAATGGCGGCGGGTGAGGGAGAGGCCGGCGGGGGCGGCGAACTGATTGCCAATTGCGATAACCAGAATTTCGTCCCTCAGGTTATCGAAGCCTCCGCCCAGACCCCGGTGATAGTGGATTTCTGGGCGCCCCGGTGCGAGCTCTGCAAGACGCTGAGCCCCACTTTGGAAAAGCTGGTGCGGGAATATTCGGGCGCCGTCAGGCTGGTCAAAATCAATGTGGATGAAAACAAGGAACTGTCCCAGCAACTGCGCGTCCAATCCATCCCCATGGTCTTCGCCTTCAAAGGCGGGCGCCCGGTGGATGCCTTCCAGGGCGTGCAGGCCGAAAGCGAGGTGCGCCGCTTCATAGAACGGCTGACCGGAAATGAAGGCTCTCCCGTCGATCAGGCCATGGAAGAAGCCAGGCAGATGCTGGAGGATGGCAATGCGGGGGGTGCGGCTGAAATTTACAGCCAGGTGCTGGGGGTGGAGCCGGAAAACGGTCCGGCCAATGCGGGCATGGCGCGCTGCCTGATGGCCGCCGATGATCATGAGAACACCCAGAATTATCTCAATGACCTTTCCGACGAGCTTCGCAAGCTCCCTGAAATCATGGCCGTGCAGACGGCCCTCGATCTGGCCGCCGCCGGGTCCAGCCAAGGCGCGCCCGATGAATTGGCCGCCGCGGTCGAGCAAAATCCGGATGATCACCAGACCCGCTTCGATCTTGCCCTGGCCCTATATGGTGGCAATCAGGCGGCCCAGGCCATCGATCAATTGATCGAAATCGTCCGGCGTGACCGCAAATGGAACGAAGAAGCAGCCCGCCTGCAGATCCTCAAGATTTTCGAGGCTTTGGGAAATAGTGACGAGATAACCATCGAAGGGCGGCGCCGGCTGTCGGCCGTTTTGTTTTCATGAGTGGCGGACCCTTTGATCCCGGTTTCGACGGATTGCCCGAAAGTCTGCCGATTTTTCCGCTGCCGGGCGCCCTGTTGCTGCCCGGCGGAAGACTGCCCCTCAACATATTCGAGCCCCGCTATCTGAGCATGATCGAGGATGCGCTGGGTGAGGCGCGCATGATCGGCATGGTCCAGCCCCTGGCGCCCGAGCCCGACCCGGTTAGCGCCGAGGCCCGGCTTTATGAGACGGGCTGCGCTGGGCGCATCGTTTCCTTTGCCGAGACCGAGGATGGCCGGTTTCTCATCACCCTGACCGGACTTTGCCGCTTCCACCTGGGCGAAGAGCTGGAAGGCACCAAGGGCTATCGCCGCGCAGGGGCCGATTGGGAGAGGTTCAAAGGGGATCTGGACGGATATGTAGGCAAAAAGATCGACCGCGACCGGCTGACCCGCCTGCTTGGGCCTTATTTCGAGGCCAGCGGCGTGAGCGCGGATTGGCGCGTCCTGGAAGGCACCAAGGATCATGTGCTGGTCACTTCCCTGGCCATGATGTGCCCCTTCCAGGAGCGTGAAAAACAGGCATTGCTGGAGGCCGCCGATTTGTCCGAAGTGAGCGAAACCATGATGACCTTGATGGAAATGCAGCTCAATGCGGGCACCACATCACCCGCCGAACATTGATGGAGCAATTATGACCGATCATCAGGTAGACCCCAAATTGCTGGAAATTCTAGTCTGTCCGGTGACCAAGGGGCCCTTGCGTTATGATGCCAAGGCGTCTGAACTGATCAGCGATAAGGCGAAACTGGCCTATCCCATCCGCGACGGCATCCCCATCATGCTGGCCGATGAGGCGCGTGAACTGGATGACGGCGAAGCGAAATTTTGATGGGTGACACGGTCCATGAGGCCCGTCTCCGGGCCACCGAAATCCGCTTGAAAAGCGAAGAAAAAATGCTCGAGGTGGATTTCAATGACGGCTCCAGCCTGCGCCTGCCAGCCGAATTCCTGCGCGTCCACAGCCCTTCGGCCGAAGTCCAGGGACACAGCCCGTCTGAGCGCCAGACCGTGGCCGGGCGGCGTCATGTGGGGATTACGGGCGTGGAGCCCATCGGCCATTACGCCATCCGCATCCAGTTCGATGATCTCCATGACAGCGGCATTTTCAGCTGGCCACTATTGTACCGTTTTGGCGCCGAGGAAGACCAAATGTGGCAGGCCTATCTGGCCGAGCTGGAAGAAAAGGGGTTGAGCCGCGATCCATAAACATTTCCGGGGGGGGGAACATGAAATTTGCACATTTCGCGCATATCTGGGGAAAGACCGGGCTCAGCCCCCATGAGCGTTACGAGATGCTCTGGCGGGAGCTGCAATTGGCCGATGAGTTGGGCTTCGATTACGGCTTTTGCGTCGAGCATCATTTCCGCCCGGACGAAAGCTGGATGTCGTCGCCCAATCTTTACGCCGTCGGGGCCGGGGCCCGGACGCGTAATCTGCGCATCGGGGCCATGGGCTTTATCGTGCCGCTCTATAACTCCCTGCGTCTGGCGGAAGAAATCGCCATCACCGATCAGATGCTGGGCGGGCGCTTCGAGGTGGGGCTGGTGCCGGGCATCAGCCCGACTTATTTTGAACCCTTCGGCATGGAATATGACGAGCGCCGCACGCCTACCCTGGAGTATGTGGATTATCTGCGGGCCGCCTATGGCGATGCCCAGCCCTTTTCCTTCATGGGCGATCATCACCAGACGGAAAGTGCCCAGATTTCCGTGCAGCCCGCACAGCGCCCCCACCCGCCCCTGTGGATGTATTCAAGGGACCCCGAAACCCTGGAATTCTGCGCCCGCGAAGGGCTCAATACGGGCTATTTCCTGAGCGTGCCGCGGGCAGAGGCGGCGCCCCGTTACGTCAAATTCCTGGAAGACTGGAAGAAGGCCGGTTGGGACCGGACGCCAAAAATCGGCTATTCCTCGGTGGTCTATGTAGATGAGACGGACGAGATCGCCATCGACAAGGCGCTCTATGGGGCGAGCCGCGCTTATCAGGGGTTTCTGGCCGCCCCCCAGCCCGGCGAAAGCTTTGAGGACAGGGTGCAGGGGCTGGCCGACCGTTTCACCGAGCGGGGCGAACATGGCGCGGCCAAGATCATGGGCAATCTGTTCGATGCGGATTTCATCATGGCCAATGATCTGATGTTCATCGGATCGCCCGCCACGGTCACCGCCAAGCTGAAAGAGGCGGCCAGTTCGGGCATGTTCAACACATTTTTGGGCGAGTTCAATTTCCACGATCTGCCGGAAAAAGACGTGATGAACTCCATCCGCCTGTTCGGCAAAAAAGTGATGCCTGAATTGCGCGGTTTCGAGCCGTTCTGAGGGTGGAGTGCACAAACAGAAACGGCCCCCCGGTTGCCCGGTGGGCCGCTTCCAATCAGTGGTCCTTCATACCCCGAAGGGTCCCTGGGAACTCTGATTGAACCCTGTCGGTCCAGCTTTCCTTGCGGGCCACCTTCTCTGTCGGATCCGGGTGAACCCTACCAATTGATTTTCCGCCCGGCTAGCCAGATTCGATCCACAGCCCTGTGGAACCCGGGGATAAAACGCGCTTTTTATTTTTGGGCATTAATCGGTTAAACTTTTCCCCTTCGAACTGGGAGGACCGACATATGCAAAAAGCCATCCCCTGCGTCATGATGCGCGGCGGCACGTCCAAGGGGGCCTTTTTTCTGAGCAGCGATTTGCCGCCGTCCGAGGCCCAGCGCGATCAATTTCTGCTTTCCGTCATGGGCTCGCCCGATAGCCGCCAGATCGACGGCATGGGCGGGGCCAATCCCCTGACCTCCAAGGTGGCGGTGGTCGGCCCCTCTGCGAAAGAAGGCGTGGATCTGGATTACCTGTTCGTCCAGGTGGTGGTCGATGAGCCCCGTACTTCGATCACCCAGAACTGTGGCAACATGCTGGCCGGCGTCGGTCAGTTCGCCATCGAACAGGGTCTGGCCAAGCCGGGCGGGGGCGAGACCACCCTCAGGGTACATATGGTTAATTCGGGCAATATCGCCGATGTCACCTTTCCCACGCCGGGTGGTGATGTCGCCTACGAGGGCGACGCCCGCATCGATGGCGTGCCGGGAACGGCGGCGCCGGTGATGATCGGTTTTCTGGATGTGGCCGGCTCCATCTGCGGCACCCTGTTGCCCACCGGACAGCCGGTCGATGAGATAGATGGTATCCAAGTCACCTGTATCGATAACGGCATGCCGGCGGTGATCATGGAAGCATCCGCCCTTGAGCGCACGGGATATGAAAGCCGCGATCAGTTGAACGCGGACGGAGAATTAAAGACCCGCGTCGAAGCCATCCGTCTCAAGGCCGGGCATATGATGGGGCTTGGCGATGTGGGTGAAATGACCGTCCCCAAGATGACCCTGGTGGCACCTCCCCAGGCCGGCGGTTCGGTCTGTACCCGATCCTTCATCCCCCATGATTGCCATGCGGCCATCGGCGTGTTCGCCGCCGTCTCCGTGGCCACCGCGCTGACATTGCCGGATTCTCCGGGCGCCAGGGCGGCCAGCCTGCCGGATGGGGCGCGTAAGCTGATATCGGTGGAGCATCCGACCGGCGAATTTTCCGTCGAACTGGAACTGAGCGGCCCGGCCAATGAGCCGGTGGTGGAGCGCGCCGCCCTGTTGCGCACGGCCAGGCGCCTGTTTGAAGGCAATGTGTTCGTTCCCCAGGCCGCCTGGGATGGCGGTGCATAAATTTCCAATCATCCAAAATGAGGCGATAAATCATGGCTCGTAATGACGGCCCCCACCCCAATCCCAAGACGCCCAGCATCACCCTTCCCCCCGGTACCTGCGACACCCATTGTCATGTGTTCGGGCCGGGGCATGTTTTTCCTTATGCCGAGGGGCGCTCCTACACCCCGCCCGACGCGCCCGCCGATGGCCTCAACGCCTTGCATGACAAGATGGGCATTGAGCGCGCCGTCATCGTCCAGGCCAGTTGCCATGACAAGGACAACCGGGCGGCCCTGGACGCCATCGCCAAACGGCCGGGGCGCTATCTGGGTATCGCCATGGTCGGCCTGGATGTGGATGATGATGAGCTGGACTTTTTGAACAAAGGCGGCATCCGGGGCATCCGGTTCAATTTCGTGCGCCATCTGGGCGGCGCCCCCGATCTTGACGCCTTCAAAAGCCTGGTGGGCCGCATCGAGCCCCTCGGCTGGCATCTGATTTTGCATCTGGATGCCCAGGACATTGTCGATTATGCCGATCTGTTCGCCAGCCTCTCGCTGCATCTGGTGATCGATCATATGGGAAGGGTGCCGGCGGCGGATGGGCTGGATCAGGAACCGCTCCGCGTCTTGCGCCAATTTCTCACCAACGACAATGTGTGGGTCAAGATAAGCGGGCCCGAGAGGTGCAGCGCCACCGGCCACCCCTTTTCCGATGCCGTGCCCATCGCCCGCGCGTTGATCGAAACGGCGCCCGACCGCATGTTGTGGGGGACCGACTGGCCGCATCCCAATATGGGGCCGGACGGGGCGCCCGATGACGGGCATCTGGTGGATCTGGTGGCCCAATATGCGCCGGATGAGGCCCAGCGCCAAAAGCTGCTGGTGGACAATCCCAAGCGGCTTTACGGTTTCACCGACTGAGCGCCGGTCCCCACCGTGACCGGAGGACCCGAAGAAGAGACTCCCGAACAGCGCGCCGCCAGCCAGACCGCGCTGGCAACCCGGCTGTTCGGCGAAGGAAAGATCGAAGAGGCCATTCAGGCCTTCCGCGCTGCCGTCGAAATCTGGCCCGATTATGCCGAGGGGTTTTCCAATCTGGGCGCGTCACTGCGCCGGAGCGGCGATGACCAAGGCGCTCTGGCCGCCTTCAGCCGCGCCCTTGAAATTGATCCGTGTCTGGCTTCGGCGCATTTCAATATGGCCAATGCCCTGGTGGCGAGAGGTCAGGTGGAACCGGCGCTTGCCGCCTACCGGGCGGCCATCCGCTATAAGCCCGATTATGCTGGGGCTTATAACAATCTGGCCAATCTGCTGGGCGGGCTGGAACGGTTCGACGAAGCCCTTCCGGCGGCCCGCGAGGCCGCGCGTCTGGCGCCCGGCGCCGCCGATGTGCAGGTCAATCTGGGCAATGTCTTGTTGGGGTTGAACCGGCCCGGCGATGCCGTGCCGGTTTATGAGACGGCCATCAGGCTTAACGGTAATTTCGTTTTGGCCCATGCCAATCTGGGTATGGCCTTGAAAAATTCAGACCGTCTGGAAGAAGCCGTTGCTTCCCACAGGCGGGCCGTGGAACTGGCCCCCGGCGATGCGTCTTCTCATGTGGGGCTGGGGGTTGCCTTGCGCGAAAGCGGGCGGGCGGGGGACGCCGTCCGGGCCTACCGCAAGGCGGTGGAACTCAATCCCGGTCACGGGCCGGCGCATGTAAATTTGGGCATCGCCCTGATCGATCAAAATGATGTGGGCAGCGCGCTGGAGGTTTTGCTCCGGGCGGTGGAAATGGGCGCGGAGCCGGGCTCTTTTTTGGGACCGCTGGATCACGCGACGGCGCAAAAGAATCTGGGCCTGTGCATGTTGATGAGCGGCGATCTGGCCGATGGCGCCAGGGTCTATGAATGGCGCTGGAAGACCCGGGAGTTTAAACCAAGGGGCTTCGGGCAGCCCCTCTGGGACGGTGCCGGATTCGTCGGTAAGACCTTGTTATTGCACGCCGAACAGGGATTGGGCGACGTCATTCAGTTTGCCCGCTACGGGGCGCCCGCCAGTCGCTTGGGGGGCCGGGTGGTGGTCGAATGCCAGCCGGAACTGTTCAGGCTTTTGCAGGGGTTGGAAGGGATCGATCAACTGGTCCGCAAGGGAGACGAGTTGCCACCCTTCGATCTCCATGCGCCGGTCTTCAGTCTGTTGCATCTGATGGAAACCGGTCTTGAAAGCGTTCCGGGACCCAGCCCCTATCTCCGGGCCGAAGAGGATGATCTCAAAGCCTGGCGGGAGCGGTTGGGGAATCCCGGCTCCCGGCCCAGGGTCGGGTTGGTCTGGGCCGGCAGTCCGGTTCACCGCAATGACCGCAACCGGTCCATGCCGCTATCGCTTCTGGCGCCGCTTCTGGAGGGGGCCCAGGCGGATTTCTACAGCCTTCAGGTGGGTCCTGCCGCTGCCCAATTGGCCGAACTGGACTCGCCCGGCCGGATCACGGATCTCACATCCTTCGTAAGTGATTTTGCCGACACGGCTGCCTTCGTTGAATGTTTGGATCTGGTCATAACGGTGGATACGGCGGTGGCCCATCTGGCCGGCGGATTGGGTAAACCGGTTTGGGTCTTGCTGCCCTTTGCCCCCGATTGGCGTTGGATGCTGGAACGCAATGACAGTCCCTGGTACCCCTCCATGCGCTTGTTCCGCCAGCCCGGCTCGGGCGATTGGGCGCCGGTGATTGAGCGCGTTCTGAAAAATTTGATGGATTTCTAGGCCCGCTTACGGGCCGCATCGCTAAGCAGATAGGCCGCCCCGTTGACGCCGGTGGACAGAACCAAAAGCACGGTGCCCAGTCCCAGGGCCAGGGCCAGGTCCCCCTTCGATACCTCAAGGGCGATGGCCGTGGTCATCACCCGGGTCATATTGTCGATATTGCCGCCGACGATCATCACCGCGCCGACCTCGGCGCTGGCTCGCCCGAACCCGGCCAGAACGACGGTGACCAGGGAATAGCGACCGTCCCACAACAAGGTCAGCCAGGCGCGCCCCGGCCCCGCGCCCAGGGAGCGCAATTGTTCTTCATATTCTTCCCATAAATCTTCCATCATCTGGCGGGTCAGCGCGGCGACGATGGGTGTCACCAAAACCAGTTGCGCGATGATCATGGCCGTCGGCGTAAACAAAAGCCCAAAGACGCCGAAGGGCCCCGCCCGGGACAGCAACAGATAGACCACCAGCCCGACCACCACGGGGGGCAATCCCATCATGGCATTGACCAGAACAATGACGGCCTTCCGTCCGGGAAAGCGAAACAGCGCCAGTGCCGCGCCTAAGGGCAAACCCATCAAGCAGGCCAGGAAAACAGCCGTCAGGCTTACTTCAAGGGACAATAAAACGATGGAGGCCAGTTTGGCGTCCAGGGAAAAAACCAGGGACATGGCCTGGCCCAGGGCAGCGCCGATATCGCTCATGAAAACCATCGCCTAAAAAAAATTCCTGCCACCCGCTTATGATGCGTCAAACGCCGCCAAATGCAAATGCTTATGGCCTTATGGCTCATCCAGCAATTTATTGATTTCGCGGTGGATGAGCTGCCAGCGGGTACGCCCCTGATAGTCGCCAAAGAAGAGCAATTCCTCGGCCCGTCTGGCCGCCTGCAGGGGGGCCTGGGCGCCGAACCGTTCAATAAATTTCCGGGCCGAGGATATAAGCACCGCCCGGTTTGTGATATCGGGCAGGCTTTTGCGCAAAGAAGGCCGTAGACCGTAGATGGTTCGTCCGCACAGTACCCGGCTCTTTT
>CAZBQG010000184.1:0-9187 GCA_964493945.1 uncultured Rhodospirillaceae bacterium | reverse complement strand
TGGTGCGGGAGGCGGGACTCGAACCCGCAAGCCCATACGGGCACTGGCTCCTAAGGCCAGCGCGTCTACCAATTCCGCCACCCCCGCAGCGCGGCGAAAAGGCTAAATGCATCATTTTTCTCTCAACCGCAACATTCATTGGTGCCCGGGGCTGGCAAAATCCTCTCAATTGACTAAATCCCGCACTGCCTGAGAGGCGATTATTTTGCTATCGCCCCGATAGGCTTCATGATTTGCGTCTATATTTTCCAACTCATAGAGATAGTTAAGCATAATGCCGGCGGATTGCTCCATCCCCTTTGGAGACCTGTCGGCCAGCCAGTTCAACTGTTCAATCCTGGCCCCATTATTCAAGTGAAAATGAGCCACGGAATCGATGGCGGTCCCGGACTCCCGGCGCTCTTCCAAAAGATATCTGGCCACCAGGCGCAACAGCGGGGCCCGCAGCGCATCGGCCCGGCTGTCATCTTTCGGCCAGGCGGGATCGTTCAATACGGATTTGAGAAGCGCGCCTCCCGGTTCACCCCCCAGGGCATTGATTTCGTCATCATTGAGCAACGCTTCCCCTTCGTCTTGCAGCGTCCGTTTGAGCCAGCCCAGAAAGCCCGGAAGAGGTGAGAGTGTGGCGAAGGTCTTGAGGCCCTTGAGTTCGGCGGTCAGGGCATCCACAACGCGCTTGATCAGGAAATTCCCGATGGATACACCGCGCAAGCCATCCTGAGCATTGGAAATGGAATAAAAAATAGCCGTGTCCTGGGCCTGGGCCTCGGCGGTGGGAGCGCTTTGGTCCAGTAAGGTCTGGATATTGCCGGCCATGCCGCTGACCAGGGCAACCCAGACGAAGATCAGCGGCTCATCGGGCATGCGCGGATGAAAAAAGGCAAAACAACGCCGGTCCGAGGCCAGCCGGTTTTTCAGATCGTTCCAACCCTGCACCTCATGCACCGCTTCGTAGACCATGAGTTTCTCTAAGAGGGCGGCGGGCGCATCCCAGGTAATCTGGCGCAATTCCAAAAAACCCACATCGAACCAGGAGGTAAGCAAAGTCTTGAGATCACCTTCCAGACCCCGCAATTCAGGATTTTCCGGCACAAGGGCAAGCAATTCGGAACGCATATCCACCAGAAACTTGACCCCTTCGGGCAACACATTGAATTGGGTCAGAAGCTTGACCCGAGGCGCGATCAGGTGGCGGCGCAAATCATTTTCAGCCTGCTCTCTGGCTTTTGGGTCCTGGGCTCCGCCAAGGCCCGCCGAGGCCGCCGCCACCGCCTCATGATCCACATCGAACTGCCCGGCCAGAATGCCCAGAAAACGCCGGCGGCCCACTTCGTTAAGGGCCAGATAAGCCCGCCCCAGTCCCGCCGCCCGGCTCCTGGCGGATACCTCGCCGCCCAATGAGTTCAGGCAGGACTGCATTTGTTCCCGCAATCGTTCCCCATCCTCGCCATCCAGGTCGGGGCTAAGATCATCGGTGGAAAAACTAGCCTCGGCGCCAGCGATCCGCTCCCAGGCGCCACGCAAATTGCGCAGCGCTCTCTCGAAAATACCCGCACTCTCCTCGGCGATCACCATGGGGTGGTCTCTCCAGCACCTTCATCCGCAAGACCGGCCAGGACCGAGCCCAAACCGGCGGCCAAATCCTCGGCGATCAAACCCGGACCATAAGCGGTGGCCACGGCCCCATGCAACCAGACTGATGCCGCCGCCGCCCCGAAGGGCGCCATACCCTGGGCCAGCAGACCGGCCACAAACCCGGCCAATACGTCGCCTGTACCGGCGCTGGCCAATTCAGGTGGCGCGTTGTGATTGATGGCGGCCCAGCCATCGGCATCCGCGATCACCGTGTCGGCACCTTTCAGAATGACCACCGCGCCGCTTTTCTCCGCCAGAGCCCGGCAACGGCTCAATTTATCGCCTTCGGCCTGGAACAGGCGGGCGAATTCCCCTTCATGGGGGCTCAGCACGCAGGGCGCCTGGATGGCGGAAAACAAATCATCGGGGCGGTCCTGAAAAACACTCAGCCCGTCGGCATCGACCACCACGGGCAAGTTGGACCCAAGAGCTGCCAGAACCTGAGCACGGGTTTGGGGCCCGGTGCCATTGCCCGGTCCGACGAGAACGGCGTTTCGCCTCTTTTCGCCCAGAATATCTTTTAAATCTTCTCCCAATGGCACGATCAAATTCCCGGGCTCGGCGGCCTGATAGATGTGCATGGCTTCCGGGGGCGCGGCGATGCTCAACATGCCGGCGCCCACCCGGCGCGCGGCCAGGGCCGCCAGGCGCGCCGCACCGGTCATTTGCGCCCCCCCCACGATCAGGACATGGCCCCGCGAATACTTATGGCTCCCGGCAGATACCCTTGGAAATTGGCCCAGCCAAAGGGTTGGATCATTGAGCCATGTGCGGGGGGAAATTTCCGCCAGCGCAGTTTCCCCGATCCCGATATCCCGGATCACCAGCCGACCCGCCTTAGCCCGGCCTGGATAAAGATAATGTCCGGGCTTGGCCCTGAAAAAACTGACGGTGAGGTTGGCATCGGGTGCCCCACCCTTCACTTCTCCCGTATTTCCATCAATGCCCGATGGCATATCGACGGCGACGCAGTCCAGATGCTCAGCGTTGACCGCTTCGATCATCTCCAGCGCCATGCCTTCCAGGGGACGCCCGAGACCGGCGCCGAACAGGGCATCGATGACCAACCCACAGCCCTCCAGGAGTTCCGGCCCCAGCGGCTCGACGGGCCCGATCCAGCGCCCGGCCATGACCGCCGCATCGCCCCCCAGCGCCTTGATATCCCCCAGCAGCCCAAGGCGCACGGGCCAGCCCGTGTCTTGCAGATATCTGGCGATGACGAAACCATCGCCGCCATTATTGCCGGGGCCGCACAGCACGCTGACCGGGCGGCGCGTCCAATGGGCGGCGATTTCCCGGGCGACGGCCTCACCGGCGGCGTCCATCAGGTCCAGGCCGGGAATGCCGACGGAAATCGCCGCCGCGTCGGCCGCGGCCATTTCCTCAACACTGAGCAATTCGATCATGGACGGTAATATGGGGTTTTGCGGGAGCACCCGCAATTGGCTATCTGTCAGCGGGCCAAATCCAGACGGCGTCCCACATCATAAATTTCAGCAGTTATGAAATCCGCCGCCATGCCCGCCATTTGCCGGTAGAAGACATGATCGGCCCGCTCCGCCACCCTTGACAGGAAAGCGGGCGCCCAGCGCCCCAGATGGGCTTCCAGAAAGGCTCGTTCATATTCCAGGCAGTTGAGGGGCCTTTTCCATATCGCCTTCCCGCCAGGCGGCCCCTTCCTGGGCCATGATCTGGGCCAGGAATTCCATCTCCACGCTGATAGGATCGGGAAGCCCGTGGAGTTCTTCCGTGTAGGCGAAGCCGGCCCGTTCGATAAAGCTTTTGACGGCCACCGCCTCCTTGCCCCAAAGCTCACCCGTCCCACCTTCCAACTGGACCGATTCGTGGGGCGAAAAATGTTCTCCGGGGCCGGTAAAGAGCGCGGTGAATTCAACCGCACGGGCGAGATCCTGGGCAAGCACCAGAAGATCATGCCCACCTTGGGTGAACGAATCGTACATACGGGCGACTTCGGCGATACCATGGGGGCCTACAGCACGCTGTTTGGCAAGGTGGGTGGGCTGATTTGCGGCGAGAATTCCAACCCGCTGGCGGTCTTTTCATTAACCGCCATGAACACAGTAGTCCATGCCGCTTCCTGGCCGTCCCATTTCAATCACGGCACCTGGATGCAGGACTGCATCGAGATCGCCAGCCGGGCCATCGGCTATCAGATGAAGGCCTTCGTGATCAACGGCGTGGGCTTAGTCACCGATGAGGTGATTGAGGCCTATGGCGAGAGCGGCGAGGACCGGGAATATATGGAGCGCGCCAAGGGAACGGGCGCGGCCACCATCATCGGGCCCAAGGGCTTGGTGATCGCCGGTCCCCTGCCGCCGGGCGAAGGCATTCTATATGCCGATGTGGATCTGAATTCCGTTGTCATCTCCAAGGTAACCCAGGATTTCGGCGGGCATTACAACCGCTTCGATATTTTTTCCCTGCAGGTCAATCTGGATGCGCCCCACCCGCTGGTTCATCTCCGCTCCAAGCCCGCACCCGGCGAAATCGGCGAAGCGGACCAGCCCGCACTTTTAGCCGAGCCCGACGAACAGAAACCGCCGGTCCAGCCCAAACGGATCACCCGGTAAGACGGCTAGTTGGTCATCGCCCCTGCCAGACCGGCGGGCGGCGTTCGAGAAAGGCTCGGGCGCCTTCCTTGCGGTCTTCGGACGAATATGGATCAGGGCCGACCTCCAGGCGGAGGCCGGCATGAAGGGGCATGCCGAAGGCCTTGCGGTAGGTTTGTTTCATGCGCTGCACCGAGAGCGGCGCCGATGTGATGATTTCGGCGGCCAATTCCATCGCCGCCTCCATCAACTTGTCTGGCGAAACCACCTGGTTGACCAGCCCCCAGCGTTCGATCTCGGCGATGGTGATTCGCCGCCCGGTAAACAGCCATTCCATGCCGATGGCCATAGGCACCATCTGGGGCAGGATGACGGAAGCAAAATGGGCCCCCATGCCCCGCTTGGCTTCGGGCAGGGCCAGATAGGCGCTGTCCGCCATGACCCGAAGATCGCAGGCCAGGGCCAGCTCGCAACCTCCCGCGATGGCCGGGCCGTTGATGATGGCCATGGTCGGCTTTTTCGTATCGATCAGAACCTCGCTCATCGCCCGGTTGGGCACATGCAAGGGTCCGCCATAACTCTCTCCGCGCTCGTCACCTTCGCGCGCGTCCTTGAGATCGGCGCCGGAACAAAAGGCCTTGTCACCGGTCCCCGTAATGGCGATGAGCGCGACATCCGGGTTCCCATCGGCGGCCAGGACGGCCTCCGAAATGCGGCGCGACATGGCCTTGGAAAGGGCGTTCCGGCGTTCCGGCCGGTTCAGCGTCAGAAGACAAATCTTATCTGCTGTCTCGACCTTGAGAATGCCGGCGTCAGAATCAGCCATGGTAAATCCCTTCCTACTATTAAAGATTTGATTAGACGGTTGGAAAGGGGGTCCGGCGCTAATCCCTTAGGCCCAGGATCAGTTTGGCGGCGTTTTCCGTCCCCAGGATGGTGGCACCATCGGCGCCTAAACCCTTGACGCCTGCCACATAATCGATGATTTCCTGATCCGTGCGCACGGCCTGGGGATAATCGGTGGCAAACACCATGCGCGAAGCAGGAATGTCCATCAGGCCCCGCTCTATCCATTGCACGGCATAGCGGGCTGTTTCGATGGGGCCGCTCCAGCCGCCAGTATCGAACATCAGCCGGTTCTCAATATAATGCATGAAATCATGTTCCGGCTTGCGCCCATGGATGGAGCTTTCCGTGGTGCCCCAGAATTCCTTGTCTTCCAGATAGCTGCGAAAGCGCCCCACATACCAGCCGACGCCACCGGCCAGATGGCCGAATTGCACCATGAGGTCCGGATGGCGGTCCAAGACGCCGCTCCAGATCAGTTTGATGCAGGCGACAATCAATGAAAATTCCCGCCCGACACAGCGGTGCAGATCATCCGTATCCATGCGCTCCCAGGTGATGGCGTGATTGATGGGATGGACGAAGACATAAAGGCCACGCTTCTCGCATTCGGTCCAAAATGGCTCGAAGGCCGGATCGTCCAGGGCCAAACCTTGCAATTCAGATACGATAGCCACACCAGGAAAGCCATATTCATCGGCGCAGCGGGCCACTTCCTTCATGGCCGCCGGACCACCGGTGGCGGGTGCCGAGCCCAGGCACATGAACCGCCCGCCATAGGCGTTCTCGGCTTCTTTCATCAGCTTGTTGATCTCCTGGCAGGTTTCCAGATCCGTGTCATAGCCCTCTCCACATGTAAGCACGGAAAGATCGATGCCCGCCTTGTCCATCATGACGATATGGGCGTCCAGATCATACAATAGCGGATGATAGGTATGACCGGGCCGGCCATCCTTGAAGAAGGTTCCGATGCCCGTGCCCCCGCCCTTGGCCTCGACCATTTTCTTGGGCGTGTAATGATGTTGGAAATCGACAATCATGGTTTTTTCCTTTTCCCCCTGGGCCCCTTAGGACCCTTCAGCCCAATCGGTCAGCACCTTTTCCCAGTCACCCCGGCTGAAACTCATGATGCGGAAGGGCTCGCCGCTGTTCCAGGCGATCTCCAGAACCTTGAGCGGGGCCTCGACGCAAATCACGTAGCTGCCTCGCCAGTCACGGGTCTCGCGCACCATATCCGGCGGCGCGAACTCAGCCGGAAATTTGCCGGGCTCGCCCTCGCCTTGCAGGCTGATGCGTAGACCCGAGGCTTCATGTTGGGCGATGCGCCCCCCATCCCGGTTGACAACTTTAAGAGCAGCACCGGCCAGTTCATTGATCGATTTAACCTCTGTATCGGTCATGATCTTGTATCCAGCAATCTGTCGGAGCCGGCTTTGTCCGGGTCACTAACCGCATTCGTTGTTTTGGGCGTTCCCCAACCGGCTTCCTTGATTTGGCCCAGATAGGTCTTGTAGGTCTGTTTGGCCTGGTCATTATCGTTCAGCTTGTGCACATAGGGGCAGACATCGATGCATAAATGACAATAGGCCGGGCGCATGCGGGAAAATTCATAGCATTTCTCGATATCCGTCAACCAGCGCCGCATGCCATCCGTCGTCACAAAGTTGTCCCCCAGCGGAATGGCGCCTCCTGGGCAGACATTGGTGCAGAGCTTGCATTTGACGCAGTAATCCTGCACGCCGATGGAGATGGGCTCATCGGCGGTGAGCGCCATATTGGTGGTCACAAAACCGGGGCGGAACCCGGCGCCGAATTGGGGATTGATCAGGCTGCCATGCTTGCCCAGCTCGCCCAAGCCCGCCGCCAGCATGGCCGGAACGGCCTGGATTTCCACCCCGCCGTTATGGTGCGCCAGGGCACCGTAGCCCATCTCTTCGCGGATATGCACGGCTAGATCGGTGGCGATTTCGGCGCAGCGGGCATAGACGCCAAAGGTCTCCGCCTCCACCATGTCCGCTCCTCCTAGGACTTTCTCATAATCCTCATGAACGATCATGGCGATGACCCATTGATGGTCCAGTTCCACACCCATCTCCACCAGATCGGGGCGAAGCTGGGCGATGCCTACCGCATCGGCGCCAAATTCCAGGGCTAGTTCCTTGACCGCCTTGGTGCGGGCGGCAGGCTCCATTTCGCTGGCCTTTTCGGTCGCTACCGGACCGTCCCGCAGGGGCGTTAAGGCCTGCCAACGTCGCATATGTTTTTCGCGCTCTTCATTGCGCCTGGCGAAGAAAGGAATATCCGTTACCCCCTTGCTCAGCACAGAGCGGTTAAGCAACGCATCCTCCACATCCTGGCGGCGCATCCAGCTTGTGCCCTTCATGATTCTTCCTCCTGGGATATATTTCCCTACCCACGGATGATTGCCCTCCGGGGCCCTGGTTGCAAGCCTTAGTGCGATGGTTCAGGGATTTACCCAATGCACCTCGCTTTCGATGGTGCCGTCCTCATGGAGCGCCATGCGCCGGTAGCCGGGCTTTGGCGGACCGATGGAAGGATGGCCTTGGGCATCGGAAACCACATCAAAGGAGGTGGAAGGCGTGCCTAGCATCTGAACGCCGTTGCGCTGTGATTCGAAGCTCTGATGCACATGGCCCCACAGAAAGCCGCGAAGATTGGCATGCCGGTCGGTCACTTCGAACAGCTCGCCGGGATTTTCGATTCCCGCCTCCTCGCCCCAGGATCCGCCGACAGGCACGGGGTGGTGGTGCATGCAGATCAGCGCATGTTTGTCCCGGTTGGCCCGCAAGGCCGTATCCAGCACCTCCAACTCAGCCTCTTGCACCCGGCCCCCCATGCGCCCGGCAAGCGCCGTCGGCAAAAGATGGATGAACCAGGCCCCATAATTGAGCACCCTTTCCAAATGCAGCCCATGGCGTACCAGGATGGCCAGCATGGCGCCCCCCGCATCGTGATTGCCGCCCAGGCAATAGACCGGCGCTCCCCTCTGGGCCAAAAGCCCGGCGAATCGGCCATAAGATTGCGTGGAGCCGTCCTGGGACAGATCCCCCGTGGCGAGGATCAGGTCGGGCGCAGGGTGGCTTTCCATATCCTCCAGAACCGCGGCAAGCGTGGCGCGGGTATCCACCTCGCCCACCCGGTCCTGCTCATTGCCGGTCAGGTGGCAATCGGTAATATGGACGACTCGGACCGGCTCACCCACACTACTTCCCCCCCCTTTTTGCCTGTTGTCTTGTTCCTAGACCTTCCCGCCCGCGTAATAATCCCGCGTCACCTTGAAGACCACCGGGCTTAGGGCGGCCAGGGCGATCAGGTTGGGAACCGCCATGAAGCCGTTGAGCACATCGGCGATGAGCCACAAAAGATTGAGATTGGCCATGGCGCCCAGCGGTATGGCGATGATCCACAAGATGCGATAGGGCGTGATGGCCCCCGGATGCCGAACAGATATTCGGCGCAGCGCTCGCCATAGAAGCTCCAACTGAGCAATGTCGAATAGGCGAAAATGATCAAGCCGAAGGTAACCACCATCCCGCCGAAGCCGGGCAGGCCGATCTCAAACGCCTTGGTCGACAGCGACGCACCGTTCACCCCCGAAGTCCAGGCGCCGGTCATGACGATGACCAGGGCCGTCATGGTGCAGACGATGATGGTATCGATGAAGGTGCCCAGCATACCGATGGTGCCCTGCTGGACGGGATTGTCGGTCTTTGCCGCGGCATGGGCCATGGGCGCCGAGCCCAGCCCCGCTTCGTTGGAGAAAATTCCCCTGGCCACGCCGAAACGGATGGCCAGCATGATGGTCGAGCCGGCAAAGCCGCCGGTCGCCGCCGTCCCGGTGAAGGCATCCGTGAAGATCAACGCAAAGGCCGCCGGCAATTCACCGATATTGACGATGATGATGATGATCAGGGCGCCGGCAATGTACAAAACCTCCATGATGGGCACCAGCTTGCCCGCCACTTCGCCCAACCGCTTGATGCCGCCGATGATCACGACGAAGGTAAGCACGGCCAGAATAAGCCCGGTGGCGATTTCGGGGATGCCCAGATTATCCTTTGCCGCCTGGGCCACCGAATTGGCCTGGATGGTGTTGCCGATGCCGAAGGCGGCGA
>CAZBQG010000183.1:6101-9210 GCA_964493945.1 uncultured Rhodospirillaceae bacterium | reverse complement strand
CCTGGTTCGACCGGCGCCTCCTAGCGCTGGCCATCGCCATGCTCTGGGCAATCGCCTGGCGCCCTGGACTGGCCGCCCAACCCCAATTGACCTGGCCCATGGCCTGTGTGCCTGGCAAGGATTGCTGGGTCCTGCGCCATGTTGATCTGGACCCGTCCAAGGGCGAACGGGACTATGCCTGCGGCACCAATACCCAGGACGGCCACGGCGGCGTCGATATCACACTCCGCGATCTGAGCGAGATGTGGCGCGGGGTTCCGGTTCTGGCTGCCGCCGATGGCGTGGTCCTGGGAATCAGGGAGGGCATGGTCGATATCAATGTGCGGCTGCAAAAACGGGACAGGGTGGGAAAAAAGAAATGCGGCAATCGCGTGGGGATTGACCATGGTGGCGGCTGGTTAAGCCAATATTGCCATATGCGCCGGGGCTCCATCCGGGTAAGGAATGGCCAGAGGGTGCGGGCCGGACAATATCTGGGTCTGGTCGGACTTTCCGGCGCCACCGAATTTCCCCATCTTCATTTTCAGGTTCGGTACAAGAATAAAAATATGGATCCCTTCGTCGGTCTCGGTCGCAAGGCGGCCTGCGGGTCGGGCCCCAACCCTCTTTGGACGAAAGCCACCCTGGCCGGTATTCCCTATCGCCGGAGCATCATTTTCAACACCGGGTTCCACGACGCTAAGATCGACCCAGGCGAGGTGCGGGCCGGACGTTACCGGGCCAAACAGTTGCTGGGCCCGCTCCGAAAACTTTTTCTTTGGGCCGAGATCTGGGGAGCCAAGCCGGGAGACAAGGTGGTGTTCACCCTGATTGGGGGGAATGGGAAAAAATTGGCGGCGCTGTCCCGGCAGATCAATATTCCCAAACCAGCGCGATTTACGGTGGTGGTGGCGCGCTCCTTCATACGCAAAAAAGGCATCTTACCCAAGGGTCAGTATAGGGGCCGGATAGTCCTGAGCCGCAGCGGCCCGGCGGGCCCCGAGACCTACCGGGTGGAGATAGACCCCATCCGGATCCGATGACCCAGTCAGAGCCCGAACAAACTCCCACCATTGAGCTGGCCATGGCCCGCGTCAAAGCCGGTGATGCGCCGGCTGCGGCGGGCATCTGCCGGGAATTGTTAAAGGAGGCACCCGAAGATGTGGAAGCGCTCCATTTGCTGGGGGTCATTCTGATCGATATGGAATTGCCCAGCGAGGCCATCAATTTTTTGACCCGGGCCATGGCTGTTGCGCCAAATGACGCTTCCGTGCTGTTCAATCTTGGCATCGCGCTCCGCGCCCAGGGGCGCATCAAGAACGCGGCCTGGGCTTTTCACCGCGCCACCGAGGAAGCCGGCCTCTGGCCCGATGCCTGGTACAATCTGGGCGAGGCATGCCGCCGCCTGGAGCGCATGGAAGATGCAAGGGCCGCCTTCGGGCGGGTGGTGGAGCTGGCCCCGGAGAACATGGATGCCTGGTTCAATCTGGCCAATACGCTGAGCGATCTGGGCCTTTTGGACGAGTCCGTCGAAGCCTATGGAACGGCTACCCGGCTCGATCCCAATCATTTCGAGGCCATTAACAATCTGGGCATCGCGCTGCGTCTGGCCGAACGCCCGGGAGAGGCGGTGGAAGCCTTCCAAAAAGCCATCGCCATCCAGCCTACCCATGCCGGGGCGGAGGATAATCTGGGCAATGCGCTGATGGATATGGAGCGCCATGAAGAGGCCATCCATGCCTTTCTCCGGGCCATCCGCCTGGTGCCCGGTTATGCCGATGCCCATTTCAATCTGGGCAATGTCTACCGCCAAACCGGCAAGGGGGCGGAAGCCGCCATCTGCTATCAGACGGCACTGGATATCCGGCCTCAGTTTCAGGCAGCACGCTCCGCCCTTGGATTAGCGCTGCACGAGGCGGGGCGCCTGGACGAGGCTGAAGCTCCCTTGCACCAAATCTGCATGGAGACGCCGGAGGATGCCAATGCCCAGGGAAATCTGGGCAATCTGTTGCGCGATAAGGGTGATTTTGAAGCTGCGCTGACCTGCCTGGACAGGGCCGTCGAACTGGCCCCCGGCAATGCCAAACTGGCGGCCAACCGGGCCTTCGCTTTGCTCCATGCACACCGCCTGGAAGACGCCATAGCGGCCTATGGCCAAGCCATTAAGTTGGACCCGGAAAGCGAGCCGCTGCAATCCAATCTGGCCCAGGCACTGTTGCTTGCCGGGCGCTTTGCCGAAGGCTGGGCGGCGTTCGAAGCCCGCCTCCAGGCCCTGGAGATAAGCGAAGTTCTGTCCCGTCTGCCGGGGCGGGTCTGGACCGGCGGTGAAGTGGTGGGGAAGCATTTGCTGCTGGCCTCCGAGCAGGGGCTGGGCGATGCCATTCAGTTCGCCCGCTACGCCCAACTTCTGGGAGAGGCCGGAGCAAAGGTCAGCCTGGCCTGCCACCCGCGTCTGGTGCGCCTGCTGCAAAGCTTGCCGGGCGCGGTGGATATCCAGCCCATTGACGGGAGGCTGCCCAAAGCGGATCTGCATGCGCCCCTGCTCAGCCTGCCCCATCTCGGCGGCACCCTGTTCGAGGCAATACCCGCGCCCATCCCCTATCTGACGCCCGAGCCCGACCTGGTCCGGCACTGGACAGAGCGGCTGGGAGAGGGGCTTAAAATCGGCCTGGCCTGGCAGGGAAATCCGGCCTATGAGGGCGACCGGACCCGTTCCATTCCCCTGGCCCGTCTGGCGCCATTATGTGAGGCAAGCGGCACCCGCTTTTTCTCATTGCAGACGGAATTGGGCCGCGATCAACTCGACCGGCTCGGCCATGCCCGGATCGAGGATTTGGGCGACGAGCTGGACCGGGATCATGCCTTCATCGATACGGCGGCGGTGATGGGTAATCTGGATCTGGTGATCACGTCGGACACGGCCATTCCCCATCTGGCAGGCGCGCTGGGGCGTCCGGTCTGGCTTTTGCTGCCCCATACGCCCGATTGGCGCTGGGGCCTGGAAGGCACGCTTTGCCCCTGGTATCCCACCATGCGCCTGATCCGCCAGCCCGCCCCCGGCGATTGGCGGGGTGCCGTCGATCAGGCCCAGGCTGCGCTTGATCACTGGTTGACCCGGGGCGGCGCGCCC
>CAZBQG010000183.1:0-6091 GCA_964493945.1 uncultured Rhodospirillaceae bacterium | reverse complement strand
GGCCCCGGACCACCAACAAAATGCCCAGAAAGACCAGGACGGCGCCTGCGAAATGATAGGCGAACAGGCTTTCGCCCAAAAAGAATATGGCCAGAACGGCACCGAAAACAGGCATCAGGTTGACGAAGATGGCCGCCCGGTTGACGCCGACGACAGGGATCGCCGCATTCCACATCAACGTTGCGGTGGCCGAGCCGAACAAGCCGTAAAAGCCGATCACCCAAAGGGTCTGCATCTCCCCCGGAACGGGCCGCCAGAAAATACTCTCGGCCATATAAAAGGGAAACATCATGAGCCCGCCCAGGGCGAAGATGGTGAACAGCCCATGGGCCAGACCATAATCTCTGGGCATGCGGTAGAGCTGGGTGGCATAGACCGCATAGCCAATGATAGAGATGCACATCCAAAGATCGCCGCCATTGATCCCAAGCCCCATGACCATGGCCCAATCGGCCCTGGAAACCATCACCAGAATACCCATTACAGCAGCGGTCACGCCCACAACCTGGGCCGTTGTGAGGCGCTCGCGAAGCAGGATCCAGGCGACCAGGGCGGTAGTCGCCGGCTGTCCCGCATTGACCACATTGGCATTGATCGCTGTCGTGAAATTGACCGCGACCAGGGTCGCCGTGGAAGCGAAGCCCATGGCGAAGGCGAGCCCGGCCATAATCTTCCAGCTCCTGGCCAGCAATCCCAAATTGACCCGCAACGAGGACCATGCGAAGGGCAACAGAATAAGCGCGGCAATGGTCCAGCGCCAAAAAGACAAGCCAATGGGAGGGATATCGGCATGAACGTAACGCCCGAGGATGATCGAGGAGGACCACAGGAATTGAACGCCGATGAGCATGACATAGGCAGTGGCAGGGCTAACCCGGGAGGGTGGATCGGCGAACATTTTTCCGAAAAGACAGTTAATGATGAACCCTGCCAGCTTCCGTGATTGGGATCAATTTGCAAGCAATTTAAGCCTGAGGGTCCGGGCTATATTGTTTCCGGGGGCCGGTTACAGTAATTTCCAGGCTGCCAATGCAAGTGCCGCCGGGGGAGGGCGGCGCAATCAATGTCGGGAATACGGTGAACAACAACCCTGGTTCAAATCCAAAGGAAAGAGGCCCAAAAGGCGATAAAGTCCATTACAGCGTGGGCGCCCTTTTGCGCATCGCCCGCATGGTCATGGGCCACCGGCTGCGCTTTTCCGTGGCCATCGTCTCGGTCATCGCGGCCGGATTGTTCCAATTATTCATCCCCCGCTTTCTGGGGCGCGCGGTGGATAATGCGCTTGGGCTTCTGTCGGGTAATGCGGGCACCGATGCCCAGGCCCAATCGGCCTTGTTGATCGCCGCCGGGCTTTTGCTGGGCGCCAGCATCCTGCGCGGCTTTTTCACCACCATGCATAATTACCAGGGCGAGGCCATCGGCCAGATTATCGGCTATGAATTGCGCCTGGCCTATTTCGAAAAGCTGCAACGCCTCGGCTTCGAATATCACGACCGCATCCATTCCGGCGATCTGATGACCAGGGGTATGCTGGATATCGACGGGCTTAGGCGCTTCGTCGATACGGGCATGATCCGTGTCGTTCTGTTGCTCATGCTGGTGGGCGTCGGCAGCTTTATGTATACGGGCACCGATCTGGTTCTGGGGCTGCTGAGCCTCAGTTTCGTGCCGTTTGTCTTTTGGCGGGCCGCCGTGTTCCGCCTCAAGCTGAGGGCGCTTTGGCGCGACATGCAGGAACGCCTCTCCATCCTTACCCGGGTCATGGAGGAAAATTTGCAGGGTATCCGGGTCGTCCGCTCCTTCGTCACCCAACTGAACGAAATGATGAAATTCGACCATGCCTCGTCTGAGGTTCTGGATGTGGCCATGGAACGGGTACGGGTGCGTTATTCCAACACTTCGGTGATCACCTTTTCCTATTTCATCGCCATGGGGCTGGTTCTTTGGGTGGGTGGCCTGCGCATTATTGTCGGCGAAATCACCATCGGCGAGCTGACCACTTTTCTGGCCTTCATGACCATCCTGCAAATGCCCGTACGCCAGACCGGAATGGTGATCAACGGCATTGCCCGGGCCTCGGTCTGCGGCTCCAGGCTTTTCGAAATTCTGGATTTGGAAGCCGCCGTCCGGGATGCGCCCGATGCCCATGATCTGAAAATCACGGACGGCGTTTTGAAATTCGAGAACGTCTCCTTCGCCTATGACGGGTTCGAAGGCCAGGCCACGGTGCAGGGGATAGATTTCGGAGTGCGGGCCGGGCGCACCGTCGGCATCGTCGGCCCGCCGGGCAGCGGTAAATCCACCATCGCCCATCTTATCCCAAGGTTCTATGATGTGACCGGCGGGCGCATCACGGTGGACGGGCAGGACATCAGGAACGTCAAACTGTTCTCGCTCCGGAATGCCGTCGGTGTGGTGCAGCAAGATACATTTTTGTTCACATCTGAAATCAGCTCCAACGTCGCCTATGGTGATCCGGAGGCCGAAGACGGACGCATCCAGGATGCCACCGGGACGGCGCAGCTTCATAAATATGTGTCCAGCCTGCCGGCCGGCTATGAGACCCTGGTGGGTGAGCGGGGCGTCTCCCTGTCGGGCGGGCAGCGCCAGCGCATGTCCATCGCCAGGAGCGTGATGGTCGCCCCGTCCATCATGGTCTTCGATGATTCCACGGCGGCCATCGATGTGGCCACTGAATTGCGCATCCGGGCGGCCCTCAAGACCCTGGCCCAGGACCGGGCGATCATCATTATTTCCCACCGGTTGGGATCGCTCATGCATGCCGATGAAATTCTGTTCCTCGAAGATGGCCGCATATGCGAGCGGGGCAGCCACGCGGATTTGATGGCTCAGGGCGGGCGTTATGCTGATCTGCATGCCCTGCAATTCGGCTCTGCCGGCCAGGCAGTGGGTTAGGTATCAATCCATGGCCCACGGATCCCAATCATTTGGCAAGAACAGTGGCGCCGGCCAGGGCGAGAAACTGTTCGCCGATGGCTTCGACGGGGCCATCATCAGCCGCTTTTTCAATTTCGTCAGGCCTTACCGGAAAAGCCTGTATATTTCCATTGCAGCCGTGCTCTTGTTCAGCGCCACTCAGATTCTGGTGCCCCTGGTCATCCGGGGCGCCATCGATGATGCCTTGGGCGAAGGGACCAGAAACAAGGACTTGCTGGAAATCATCGTCATCGGATTTTTTGCGGTGGTCACCGTCAATTTCATTTCCAATTATATCCAGCTCATCGTCGTCGCCCGCATGGCCGAACGCATCCTGGTGGATTTGCGCCGCGCCATGTATGAACATTTGCAGAATATTTCCCTGTCTTTCATGGACAAGACCGAGGTAGGCCGCCTCATGTCGCGCCTGCAGGGCGATGTGGGGTCGCTTCAGGAATTCCTGGAAACCTCCATTTTCGCCGTGGGCGATATCGTGCTGTTGTTCGGTATCATCGCCGTTCTGTTGGGTCTGGACTGGCAATTGGCCCTGCTTACCCTGTCGGTGGTTCCGGGCCTTCTGGTGGTCCGCTATATCTGGCTGCCCTATGCCAAGGCGGCATATTTATATGCGCGCGAGACCAATTCCATCGTCAACAGCGCCATGGCCGAAAATATCAGCGGCGTGCGCACGGTCCAGGGCATGACCCGCCAGCACGTCAATTTCACATTATTTGAGGAAAAAGCCCGGGAAAACCTGCGGGCCCATCTGCGCGCCTCCAAGCTGGGTCAGGTCATGGTGCCGACGGTGGATACCCTGACCGGCGCGGCGATGGCCATCATCGTCGTTGTGGGCGGCAATATGGTGCTGGATAAGGGGATGGATGTGGGGGTCATGGTCGCCTTTTTGTTTTATGTGCAGCGCTTCTTCGATCCCATCCGTTCCCTGACCATGCAATATAGCGTGCTGCAGCGGGCCATGGCCTCCGGCCAGCGCATCTTCGAGGTGCTGGACGTGCCTATTGATGTCAGCGACAAGGAAGGCGCCATTGAGCTGGCTGGCGACGGATCGGTGGAATTCAAGGATGTCACCTTCGGCTATGAGCCGGGCCTGACCATCCTCAAGGGGATCAGTTTCAGGATCGAGCCCGGCGAAACCGTGGCCCTGGTGGGCCCCACCGGATCGGGCAAGACCTCCACCACGTCGCTGATCCACCGGTTTTACGATATCTGGGATGGCGAGGTGCGGGTCGGCGGCCAGGATGTGCGGGACGTGACCCAGGCATCCCTTGGGCGCAACGTGGCCATGGTCTTACAAGACCCGTTTTTATTCACCGGATCGGTCCATGATAATATTTTATATGGCAGCGAGGAAAAGGCCGGGCGGGCCGAAGTGGAAGCCGCTGCCCGCACCGTCGGCGCCCATGACTTCATTACCCGCCTGCCCGAAGGCTATGACACCATGCTGGGCCAGCGGGGCGGCGGGCTGTCCATCGGCCAACGCCAGCTCATAAGTTTCGCCCGGGCCATCGTCGCCGATGCCCAGATTCTGGTGCTGGACGAGGCGACGGCGAACATCGACAGCTATTCGGAGATGTTAATTCAAAAAGCCCTGGTCAAATTACTGGAAGGCCGCACCGGCATCGTCATTGCCCACCGCCTGGCCACGGTGCGCAACGCCAACCGCATTCTGGTGTTGCAGGCAGGCGAAATCATCGAAACCGGTAGCCACGAAGAGCTGGTGGAGCGGGACGGGCTCTATGCCCGCCTCTATGCCATGAATTACGGCTCCTTCGACGATATCCCAGCCGAAGAAATCGCCCGCGCCATGAGCGCCGACGCGGGCTAGCAGGCGGGCTGAAAAGCACCCCCCCATTCATCATGCCCGCGCAGGCGGACACCCAGACGCCACCGCAACAATGGCTGAAATCAGCCCTGGAATGACGATTTTGCCGTGATTTTTCTGCTCAAATAATTTCCAGCAGCCGGCCCGCCTTTTCCGGGTCAGGAGGGGTTCCAGGCTTTGAGGCAAAATCATTGAGATTATCTCATTAATAAAAGCAAAATTATTGTGCTATACTTATCAAATTGTCCTCACAAAAGGAGCATTTACGATGGCTAAACATAAACCCACCGCCAAATTCCCCTACCGTGAACGTAAAGCGGCAAGCATTCTCTATCCGGATCAGGATGGTTCCCCGGATGAAAATAACTTCCTGCAGGCGCCCGAGATTGATCTGGACCGGCCTGGGGCTCTTGATCAGCGTTGGGCGGAACGCATGTTGGAGAAGGGCGAATTTGACCCTGTGTCCAGATCCATGAAATGGGCCTGGAACAATCACCTGGTAGGCAGGGCCGAAGTGGTCAATCTGCTCCACCGGGTCGAGGCCCGCAACCCGGATCAGGGCAAGCGGATCAAAAACCAATTCATGGCCCAGATCACCCCGTCCGACGTCTCCCACCTGGAGGAACAGTTGACGGCCCGCAAGGATTGGGAGGAAGGCAGGCCCAAGGGGCCGGAGGTGAAGGCGGGCTTTCATGACAAATTGAAACGTCCCTAGGACCCGCCCGCCAGGCTTAATCTGCTGGCGGCCAAGAGCAAGAGTGTCGAAAAGCCCCAAGCGGCGAACAAGCCGATTGCCGCCAAGCCCCCAGGCCCGCGCTTCAGCCACGAAAAGCCCTGGCCCCTCAACAGATAGCGCAAACAGCGCCGAAGCTGGCACTTCTGTTCGAAATGGTGTCGCCGGTGGATAATCCGACCATTCGGAAAGATGAAGACGGTGAGGGACATTTCGGTGCACGACGGAAAGGAAAAACCATAACGGACTCGGATGGCAATCAGATAGTTCAACGCCGTAAGCATGTGGGCCTGGATCTATGGAACAAAAAGGGTGACAGCGTTAAAAGCCCCATAACCGGTACCGTGAAACGGATCGGCTTTACAAAAGCCGACCGAAAAATGAAAATTATTTGGCTCAATGTTAAAGGCGGTTACGAGGTGGGGCTTTATTATGTTACGCCCACGGGCAGTGACGGAAAAGCAATGATCAAGCCTGGCGGCAAGGTCGTGGCCGGTCAAATCATCGGGATCGCCCAGGATGTCGCCAAATATTACAATTCAACATTAATGAAAAATCACGTTCATCTGAAAATCAAA
>CAZBQG010000182.1:0-9282 GCA_964493945.1 uncultured Rhodospirillaceae bacterium | reverse complement strand
CTGCCCCGGACAAACCGCGAAAAATGAGCGGGCCCGGAGCCGGATTAACCCTTTGTTATGATAATGGACCCTAATTTCTCTTTTGTTTGTAGTGACTATTGACCAAAGGCTCCATTTATAATAGTTTGGCGTTCATGGAATGAACACGAAAAAATTTACCTGGCAAATGGCTGTTCATTGGTTGAACACTATATTGAGATGACGGAATAAGTCAAGAATGGAAATTTCTCGAGGAGGTTAAATTGGCTCAAGAGCCAAATTCCGCCAAATCCGATGCCCGGAATTCCATTACCCTGGATTTACTGACGGCCATCAAGGAAGACAGCAAAATCACCCAACGCAGCCTGTCGGAGCAGTTGGGTATCGCGCTGGGTTTGACCAATTCCTATCTGAAAAGATGCGTCAAAAAGGGGTTGATCAAAATTTCCATGGCGCCGGCCAACCGCTATGCCTATTACCTGACGCCCCAGGGCCTGGCCGAAAAAAGCCGCTTGACCAAGGATTATCTGACCAATTCCTTTCAGTTCTACCGGGTCGCCCGGCTCAATTGCGACGATGTCTATGATGCCTGCCTGGCTAAAAACCGCCGCCGGATCTTGCTCGCCGGCCCAAGCGATCTTGGCGAAATCGCCACCCTTTGCGCCAACAACAAAACGGTATCCCTGATGGGCGTCTTTACCATGGAAGCCCGGGAGGACAATTTCAACGGATTGCCCGTATTCACCACCTTGCCCCAACCCTCGGAATTTGATGCCATCATGATCACCGATCTGAACGACCCGGCCGGCTATTACCGTGCCCTGGCCCAGCAGGTCGATCCCTCGCTCCTCGTCGCCCCCTCCCTGTTGGGTGACATTTCAACGAGCGAACCGGAGCTGGAAGAGGATTAGACCGATGGCCAGTTCCCCCAACCCACACCTCCAATCCGCCGGTAGCTGGTATGCGGTTCACACCCAGCCCCACGGTGAATTCAAGTCGGAATTTCATCTCAACAATCAGGATTTCCAGGTCTATCTGCCGAAGGTGCGCAAGATGCGCCGCCATGCGCGAAAGTCCGAATTGGTCCCGGCGCCGTTGTTCAACCGGTACCTGTTCGTCCATCTCAACACGGCGGAAATAAGATGGCAGGCGATCAATTCCACCGTAGGCGTTTCGGCCATCGTCAGCACGGATCATGGCCCGACGCCGGTGCCCGGTTGCGTCATCGATGAAATTCTGGCGCAGGAAGACGAAGACGGTTTCATTCAGCTTGCCAAATTGGACCGGCTCCAAAGCGGTGACCGGATTCGCATTCTGGATGGGGTCATGGAAGGCAATTTGGGAATTTTCTCTTGTTCGAGCGACAGGGAACGGGCCCTGGTGCTGCTCGATATCCTGGGCCGCCAAGTGAAGTTTAACGTGCCCAGAATGGCCGTCGGGCGCTATCCCTAGATAGCGCCCTTATTGTTGGAAGTCCTGGCTCCGGGTGAAGGGATTCACCCGAAGTGCGGTAGCGTGGAAAACCCCGGATGAGGGCGAGGAAGAAAAATGTTTAAAGGCAAGTCAGTCTTGATTACCGGCGGCACCGGGTCCTTCGGCCAGGCGTTCGTGCGCACCATGTTGGAGGAGCATGATCTGCGCCGCCTGGTGATATTCTCCCGCGACGAGCTGAAGCAGTTCGAAATGTCACAAGAGCTGAACGGCCCAGCGGTGCGTTATTTCATCGGTGATGTGCGCGATTATGTCAGGTTGGAGCAGGCCCTCCGGGGCATCGACATCGTGGTCCATGCCGCCGCCCTGAAACATGTGCCGGCGGCCGAATACAATCCCATGGAATGCATCAAGACCAACATTCACGGTGCGGAAAACCTCATCCGGGCGGCCATCGCCAACGAGGTTCAAAAGGTCATCGCCTTGTCGACGGACAAGGCGGCCAATCCCATAAATCTTTATGGCGCGACCAAGCTGGCCTCGGACAAGCTGTTCGTTGCCGCGAACAACGTTGCCGGAGGGCACCAGACCCGGTTTGGCGTCGTGCGATACGGCAATGTTTCCGGATCCCGCGGCTCGGTGTTGCCCTTTTTCCAAAAGCTGGTTGCCCAGGGGGCGGCTGAAATTCCCATAACCGATGAAAAAATGACACGGTTCTGGCTAAAGCTTGCCGATGGGGTCAGCTTCGTGATCGATGCCGCCCAGCGCATCAAGGGCGGTGAAATATATGTGCCCAAGATTCCGTCCCTCAAAATCACCGATCTGGCCCAGGCCATCGCCCCCGGCATACCGACCCGGAAAATAGGCATCCGGCCCGGTGAGAAACTTCATGAAACCATGATTTCCTCCGATGATTCCTATCAGACCCTGGAATATGAGACCCATTACAAGATCAAGCCGGCAATCATCGAAATCCCGCTGACCTATGAAGAGGACTTGCTGGGCGAAAAGGGAAGGCAGGTGGAGGAAGGCTTCGAATATAATTCCGCCAACAATCCCGAATTCCTGTCGGTGGACCAGATCCGCGAGGTATATGCCGGCTGATGGTTCTTCATTACGCCCATCAGGATATCTCCCCCGGAGATATCGCCGCCGTCCTCAAGGTTTTGCAATCGGACCGCATCACCCAGGGCCCGGTGATCGGCCGCTTCGAAAAAGCGGTGGCCGATTATTGCGGGGTCAGCCATGCGCTGGCTGTGACCAGCGGCACGGCGGCCCTGCATCTGGGTGCGCTGGCACTCGGCCTGGGACCGGGCAAGCGGCTTTGGACATCGCCCAACAGTTTCGTCGCCTCAGCCAATTGCGCGCTCTATTGCGGCGCCGAAGTGGATTTTGTCGATATCGATTATGCCGACGGCAACATGTCCATGGACCGGCTGGCCGGCCGGTTGAAGCAGGCAAGGCAAAAAGAGGAACTTCCGGATGTGGTGGTTCCCGTCCATTACGCGGGCCAGCCTTGCGACCTGGACCGGCTGGCCGCTCTCAGCGCCGAATATGGTTTCGCGGTGATGGATGATGCCAGCCATGCCCTGGGCGCCCGCTTCCGGGGTCAGCCGGTGGGCGGCCTGAAGGCGGATATTTCCATATTGAGCTTCCATCCGGTGAAGATCATCACCACCGGCGAGGGCGGCATGGTTCTGACCAATTCCGCCGGTCTGGCCGAGAAAATATCGGAACTGCGCAGCCATGGAATTTCCCGGGCGAAGAAATATTCCCACATGCTGGAGGGCCCCTGGTCCTATGTGCAGACCGATCTCGGCTTCAATTACCGCATGACTGACCTCCAGGCCGCATTGGGCCTGAGCCAGATGGGGCGGCTGGATGACTTTGTCGGGCGCAGGAATTTTCTCGCCGACCGCTATGACGAGGTGCTTGCCGACATGCCGGTGGAGCCCCTGGAAGTTCATGACGGCAGGCTATCGGCCCGGCATTTATATGTAATTCGGATGGAGGGCTCTGATCAGCGGCGGCGCATGTTTGACGCGCTCATCACCCATGGCATTCAGCCCCAGGTCCATTATATCCCCATCCATACCCAGCCCTATTACAGGGAGCTGGGATTCCAGCCGGGTGATTTCCCGGCCGCCGAACGCCATTACGCGGGCTGTCTGAGCCTGCCGCTCTACCCGTCCATGAGTGACGAGGATCAGGACGGCGTTATCAGCGCGATAATGGAAATTCTGCCAGGAATTTGACGCACCATGAATGCCGCTTCCGGCATCCTCGCCATCCTCCAGGCCCGCACCGGTTCCAACCGGTTGCCGGGGAAGGTGCTCAAACCCATTCTCGGCGAGCCAATGATCGCCCATCAGATCAAGCGGGTTCTCCGGGCCGGGATGATCGAGCGGCTGGTAGTGGCGACCAGCGATGATGGGGTGGATGATCCCTTGGAAGAGCTATGCGGAGATTTGGGCGTCGGCTGTTTCCGGGGAAGCCTGGAGGATGTGCTGGACCGCTTCGCCAAGGCGGCGGCCCAATTTCCGGCGGCCCATATCATGCGCCTGACGGCCGATTGTCCGCTGGCCGATGCCGCTTTGCTGGACGAGCTGGCCGGCTTTTATCTGACCGGCGGATTTGATTATGCGTCCAACACCATCAACCGTACCTATCCCAAGGGTCTGGACGGGGAAATCTTCAGCCTCGCCGCCCTCCAAGAAGCCGCCCGGAACGCCCGGGACCTCCATGAACGGGAACATGTGACGCCATATTTCCACAACAACGCGGACAGATTCAGCCGGGGAAATCTGGCGGGGGAAAGGGATTATTCCGCCCTTCGGTGGACCGTCGATTGGCCCGAAGACCTTGAATTGGTACGAGCCGTCTATGAAGACCTCCATGCGGAAAACCCGGATTTCGGTATGGCGGATATTCTTGCCCTATTGGCCGCCAGACCCGAACTCAGCGCCATCAACGCCAAGCATCCAACCTGAACCATGCCCGGCCAAACCTTGCCTATTACCATCAACCGCCTGGACCATATCGGCATCGTCGTCGAGGATCTGGATCAGGCCAAGGAGCGCTATGGCGACTGGTATGGGTTTACCAAGGTAACTGATATGGTGTTCGATCCCGTTCAGAAAGTCAGACTGGTCTTCGTGGAGACCGGCCCCGGACCGCGCCTGGAGCTGATCGAGGCGGTGGGCGAAGACTCACCCGTTCTAAAATACGCCCAAACCGGCGGCGGGCTTCATCATCTATGTTACGAAGTGGATCAGTTGGAAGACGCCCTCAGCGGGATGCGGGCCAAGGGCGCCCTGATCGTCTGTCCGCCGGTGCCTGCCGTCGCCCTGCAAAACCGGCGCATCGCCTTCATCTATACCCGTGACAAGCAACTGATCGAGTTCCTCGAGGCGGCCTAGTGGATGAAATCTAACATATGGTACCCATACGACGGCTTCCCAAGCTCATCCGGACAGGCGCGCGGTGCGCCGTGATGCCCCCGCATCACAAGCGCCGCGCAACGCATCCGGTGGGCTTGGGAAGCCGCCCTTCTGGTACCATATCCCGGCCCCCCGGTGCGTCGAGCACCCTTGCCGATGCTAAGGCATCGCCCGCGGGCACTCTCCTGCCGAGGAGCCGGGATATGGGATCGTATGGGTGCCATATGTTAGATTTCATCCACTAGAAGCATGACCGAAAATTTGGAAAAAGTCCGGGTGGCGATGACCGGCTCCAGCACCCTGGAGCTGATGGAACAGAAGCTTGCGGAATCCCTCGCCGGCCGGGGCCTGGAGGGGGAACTTTATTTTTCCGGCTATGGCCAATACCGCCAGGAAATCCTGGATGCGCTGTCCGGTCTTTATGAATTCGCGCCGGATTTCATATTCTTGGTGATCGATGCCGAAGAGGTATTGGGCGAGATTCTGGCCTCACCCCTGGAACTGGACCGGGACCAATCCAGGGAGTTGGCCAGGGCCCGCGCCGGGGAAGTATTGGAGCTTTGCCAGAAAGCAATCGAAGGCGCCGCAGGGGCCAGGCTGTTTGTCAGCAATCTGGCCGCTTCCGCCGCCGCGATGGGAACCCTTGAGGGCAATTCGCCCTTTTCCGTAAAAACAGCCATCCGCGCCTTCAATGACCGGCTGGAAGAGGGGGCCGAGGCTTTGTCCGGCATCTTTGTCCTGGATTGGGAAGGGCTGGCCTTGAAACATGGTCTGGACACGGTTTTTGACCCCCGGCTTTGGTATCTGGCCAGGACCCGCCAGGGCCGGGCCGGGCAGCAATTTTTGGCCGACCTGATGGCGCGCACCATATCGGCCAGCAAAAACCCCATGCATAAATGCCTGGTGCTGGATCTGGATAACACCCTGTGGGGCGGCGTCATCGGCGAAGAGGGGCTGGGCGGCATCACCCTTGGTGACAACGGACCGGGCCTGGCTTTCCAGGAATTTCAGCGCGGCATCCAAAACCTGCGGCGGCGTGGCATCGTCCTCGCCATAAGCTCCAAGAACAATATGGAAGACGTGATGGAGGTCTTGGAAAAACATCCCGACATGATTTTAAGGATAGATGATTTCGCCGTAATTGCCGCCGACTGGCGGGACAAGGGAACTCATCTGAAGGAGATCGCCGAGACCCTTGATCTGGGTCTGGATTCCTTCGTCTTCATGGATGACAACCCGGCGGAGCGCGAGCTTGTCCGCCAGACCTGCCCGCAAGTCCATGTGGTGGAGATGCCCGCCGATCCCAGCCGCTACGGCCAGACCCTCAACGGCCTGGAATTGTTCGACAGCTATTCCCTGACCGACGAGGACCTGCGCCGGGGGGAAATGTATGGCGAGACCGCCAAGCGCCGGAAATCCATGAGCCAGGCGCCGAGCCTGGAAGAATTTCATCGCTCCCTCGAAATGACCGCGGCCATCGAGAAGGACAACCAAATCGAGGTGGCGCGCATCGCCCAGCTTACCCAAAAGACCAATCAGTTCAACTTGACCACGCGGCGCTATACCGAGCCTGAGATACTGGGCTTTATGGAGTCAGGCCGCCACCATGTCTATTCCCTGCGCCTGGGCGACCGGTTCGGAGACAGCGGTCTGGTGGGCATCGGCATTCTGGAGGAAAAGGGGAATGCCTGGCATCTGGATAATTTCCTGATGAGCTGCCGGGTCATCGGGCGGGACGCCGAGGGATTGCTGATCTGGAAAATCGCCGAGGACGCCAGAAAATCCGCCATGGCGGAAATCACCGGTGAATTCCTCCCGACCAAAAAAAACAAGATCGCCGAAAGTTTTTTCGCCGATCATGATTTCGCGCCCGTTCCAGCCTCGGCCACGGGTTGGAACCTGGATATTTCGAAGACCGGTCTGGCGCCGCCCCAATGGATCAATTTGTTGGAAAACTAAACGCATGGACGAGAAGCTGATAACCATCATCTCCCGCGTCTTCAAGATCGCCCCGGAGGATATTTCGGAGGATCTGGCCGCCGGCGATCATGAAAATTGGGATTCGGTCGGGCATCTGGAACTGATCATGCAGATCGAAGAGCAGTTCGATTTCCAGTTCTCCATGGAGGAGATCACGGAGCTGACCAGCGCCAAGGCATTGGATGAGGCGCTGAAAACCAAGGGGCTCCCCCGGGGCTGAAACCATGGCCGGCACCCGTTCCCTTGATTTCCGTGAATTCCGCCCTGGCGACGAGGATGGGATCGTGGATTTGTTTCTCCATGCCTCACCCCATCTGCGCACCACCGGCTATTGGCGTTGGGCCAACCAGGAAGGGCCCTTCGGCCCAAGCATCGTCGAAGTGATCCAGGATGGCCCCCGCATCGTCGGCCATTATGCCATCAAGCCCATGGGGTTTGAATTGGCCGGGCAAAGCCTGATGGGCGGCTTTGCGTTGCACGCCGTCATTCATGAGGATTACCGTGATTTCAGCAATCTGATGACCCTGTTGGACCGGACGGCCGACCGTTGCGGGGATGCGGGGCTGGATTTTCTCTATGGCTTTCCCAACGACAATATCTGGGCGGTCAATAAGCGCATGATGAATTGGCGGGAGATCGACCAGCTCAAACCCCTGCAACTGCCGCTCAACCGGATGGAAAGCAGGGAGAGCACGCCATCCGGCCGGATCGAGATCAAAAGGATCGCTGCCTTCGATGAGGGTTTTGACGGGCTTTGGAGAAATTCGGTGGAGCATGACGCGGCGCTCAATGCCGTCGCCCGGGACCGGCGGTTCCTGACATGGCGGTTCAGCTGTCATCCTTTGCACCATTATCCGGCCTATGGGGCCTTCCGGGATGGCCGGCCGGTGGGTCTGGCCGTGCTTAAAATTTATTGGAACGGGGAGAAAAAGACCGGCCATCTGGTCGAATTAGTGATTTCAAAAGAAAAAACGGACCAAGTCCGGGAAGCGCTCCTGGCTCACGTCTTCGCCACATTCCGCTGGCAGAAGGTGGATTTGATTTCCCTTTGGATGAGCCCGGCCAACCCCCATCTGCCCTGCTTGACGAAAATGGGATTCGAGGGTGGCGATTGGCATACCAATTTCGGCTATCTGCCCCTCAATCCGGCCCTGTCGGATGGTCTGTCCCAGACCGCCAACTGGCATCTGAGCATGGCTGATTCGGACGCTTTTTGATGGCGGAGAGGATCAATTTCAACCTGGGTGGGCGCACCATCGGCGATGGCCAGCCCTGTTTTGTCATCGCCGAGATCGGCTCCAACCACAACAAGGATTTCGATTTGGCCCGCCGGCTCATGGACGAAGCCGCCAAGGCCGGCGCCGATGCCGTCAAATTTCAGACCTTCAGTGCCGAGGCCCATTATTCCAAATTGACGCCGGGCTTTTCCTACCTGGACAATGTGAGCACATTCGAATTGATCCAGTCCCTGGAGATCGACCGCTCCTGGCATGGGCGTCTGAAGGATCATGCCGAGGGGTTAGGCATGGAATTCTTTTCTTCTCCCTGTGACGCCGATGCGGTCAGGGATCTGGCCGCCATCGGAAGCTGCGCCTACAAGGTGGCGTCCTTCGATCTGCCAGATACCGAGCTGATTACTCTCATGGCCGAAACGGGAAAGCCCGTCATCCTGTCGACGGGCATGGCCGATGGGGATGACATCCGCCGGGCCATCGCCGCTTGCCGGGAAGTGGGGAATGATCGGGTCGTCCTTTTGCAATGCACCTCGCTTTATCCGGCGCCGGCCCGCCTGAGCAATCTGCGGGCGATGCAAAAAATGCGGGAGGAGCATGGTGTATTGTGCGGATATTCGGATCACACGACGGGCGATCATATGGCTCTGGCCGCCGCTGCCCTCGGCGCCTGCATGATCGAAAAGCATTTCACCCTGGACCGCCAATTGCCGGGCCCGGACCATGGGTTTTCCATCGAACCCGGGGAGCTGGCCCAACTGATCGCAAAATTACGAGAGGTGGAGGACGGCCTGGGGGATGGCCAAAAGGACGGCCCGCGCCCCGAAGAGAGCGAAATGTTTGAAAAGGGCCGGCGCTCTCTTCATGCCCGCATCGATATCGTATCGGGGGCTGAAATCACGCCCGACATGATTTGCACCAAACGCCCCGGCCTGGGGCTGGCGCCTCACAAAAAACATCTGATTATCGGCAAACGGGCCAAACGCCACATCCCCGCCGATCAATGGATTCTGGCCGACGCCATCGAAGGGATGGGGGAGTGAGATAACCCCCATGCCCCGTGCAATTTTCCGCGCCGATGCGTCCCCGGATATGGGCGGCGGCCATGTCATGCGCTGCCTCGCCCTGGCCCGGGCTTTGATCGGGAACGGTTGGGAATGCGCCCTGGCCACGCGCCGGGAATCGATCCCCGCCGTGCCTGCCCTGGATCCGGCGCCCCT
>CAZBQG010000181.1:6749-9290 GCA_964493945.1 uncultured Rhodospirillaceae bacterium | reverse complement strand
CACTCGGCTGTGCACTCAAATCAGCCAAAATTTACCGGTTGATGGGGGTGTCCATGTTCAATTCGCCCGCCAAGACGCCCCTTCGAAGTTCATCGCTGTAACCCTCAGAAAAAGATAGTTGCAGATTGGGATATTGGCGCGCACTGGCCTGCAAAATAGGATGCAACAGGTGTCGCCCATGACTGGTGTAAATACAATCTGCAGGCCGCCTTCGACCCGGCCCGCGAAACCTGTAACCACCTGTTTGGCTTGGTCCACCAGGTCTGTGATATCTATGGCAACCCAGGAATATTTTTCCGGCCTCGGCCATCCTGGCCAAGATGCTGGCCAAATAGGGCGGCACCATCCTGCGATAGCGGCATGGTTGCGAGGCTGCTCCGCGCGGTAGCACTTCTCGGCGGCTTCGGCCTTCTGGGTCTCTTGGCCCTGACGGTCGTGGCCGTCGTGATGCGTAAGATATTTGGCTCGCACCTGATTGGCATTTTCGACATCTCGCAGGTGACGCTGATCTTCATCGTGTCCAGCGGCATGGCCCATTGCGGTATCACCCGGGGCCATATGGCGGTGGATATGTTCAGCGACATGTTTCCGCCCCGGCTGCAAAACCTGCTGAACGGGGTGATTAATCTGGTGACGGCGGGGTTGCTTGCCTTCATGGCCTGGGTCACGGTTTTTCGGGCCTTTGATGCGCAGGAATTGAACGAAGCGACCATGATGATCTTCATTCCCCATTTTCCGTTTCTTCTGCTGGTGGCCGCGGGTTTGGCGCTTTATGCGCTGGCCTGCCTGCTGCTGGCCGCCGGTTACGAGGTTGACGGGCCGGACGCGGTAGACTGATATGGAAATTTCCAGCGCGGCCATCGGCTATATCGGGCTTAGCGGGATGTTTCTGCTGTTGGCCCTGCGCATGCCGGTGGGGATTGTTCTGATCCTGGTGGGAACCCTGGGGATCGCATCCATTGCCGGGTGGGGGGCGGCGATTTCGCCCTTGAGTTCAGAGCCCTTCATCATCGCCGGATCGATCCCGCTGATCATCATTCCACTGTTCGTTTTCATGGGAAATCTGGCGGCGATTTCCGGGATGAGCGGCGATCTCTACAGCTCGGCCTATGCCTGGTTCGGCCATCGGCGGGGCGGACTGGCTTCGGTGACCATCACGGCCTGCGCCGGCTTTGCGGCCCTTTCCGGATCCTCAGTTGCCTCGGCGGTGACCATGGGGCAGGTCTCCTTGCCGGAAATGAAACGGTTCGGCTATGACCCACGCCTGTCCACCGGATGCGTGGCGGCTGGCGGCACGCTTGGCATATTGATCCCGCCCAGCACGGGCTTCATCGTTTATGCGATCTTGACCGAAACCTCCATCGGCAAATTGTTTTGGCCGGAATCCTGCCGGGCATTCTATTGGCCGTTTTGTTCATTCTGGTGATCGCCATTGTCACGCGGATCAACCCGGAACTGGGGCCACCGGGACCGGTCCTGCCACTTGGCGAACGTTTGCGCACCAGCGCCAAGGCGATTCCCATGGTGAGTGTCGTGGTGGTCACCATCGGCGGCATTTACAGCGGCACCTTCACGGTCAGCGAGGCTTCGGGCATCGGCACCCTGTTGGCCTTGCTGTTCGCCATCTACCGCCGGGCATTGACCTGGAGCACGCTCAATACGGTATTGCTAAACACCATGCAGACGACGGCCTTTGTCTTTTTGATCGTCATTGGCGCCCATGTGTTCGCACCCTTCCTGGCATTCAGCGAAATCCCGCAAAATCTGGGCGCGGGGATCGCGGCACTTGATCTGGGCCGGTTTGGCATCCTGGCCATTATCCTGGTCAGTTTCATTTTTCTTGGGACCTTCATGGAAGGGTTCGCCATTCTGGTGCTGACCCTGCCCATCGTCGATCCATTGGTCCGGGAGCTGCAGTTCAATCCCATCTGGTTCGGCGTGGTCATGGTCATTGTGTTGGAGATGGGCCTGATCAGCCCGCCGGTTTGGGTCAATGTGTTTGTCGTCAAGGGGATCGCCAAGGATGTGCCCATGGGCGATATCCTCCGGGGCATCATGCCCTTTTGGCTGGCGATGATGGTCTGCCTTGCGCTGATCGTCCTGTTCCCGGATATCGCCATGTTTTTGCCCGATACCATGACCAAGAATTGATCCGGATCAGTGGGCGGGTGCCATGCCCGGCCAGCCGCCCCGGCGATACAGGATTAGGCAGAGAATGATCGCCAGATTGAATATCCCAGCGAAGGCGCCGATACCGTAAGACCAGGTGTAATCACCTGTGAGATCGAAAAAATAGCCGGCCTGATAACCACCAATCCCCATGCCGAGCCAGGCGGTGGTGGAAATTACTGCATTGGCGAAACCGGTAATCCTGAGCGGTGCGGCTTCCCGGGCGCAAATCAGCAAGCTGGTCATGACGCCGCCAAAGCCAAACCCGAATGCCGCCGATATAAACAGCAACCCCGTGAATGATCCCGTCTGGGTAAACCAGAAGACCATGGCGGTCTGCAGGAAAGACGCGCAGAAATAGCTGTACAACCC
>CAZBQG010000181.1:0-6739 GCA_964493945.1 uncultured Rhodospirillaceae bacterium | reverse complement strand
TGGTCGGCCAGAAGCCCGAAGACAATCCGCCCGAAGGCGCCGGCGATCATCAAAGTAAACAACAAAAGCGCAGCTCTTTCCGGCGACAGGTTCCGCCCGATGCCAAGGGGAACCAGATGAACAATGGGAACCGCCATGCAAACACAGCAAAAAATTCCGGCAAAGGCCAGCCAGGGAATGGTGATGCGGTGGGACAGATCCCATAGATTGGAATCGGACCGGCTCACTTCTGCCGCCGAAGTCACCAAAACAGGTGCGGGGCGCAGAAACAGCAAAAGCGGGACCATCAGAACAAGATAGCAGAAGCCCAGATAAAAAGTCGCATCGCGCCAGCCGCTTGCCGAAATCATCATCTGAAAGATGACCGGAGCCACGCCCTGGCCGGCGGCGCCACCGGCGGTAACAATGCCAAATGCCAAGCCCTTGCGCTTGTTGAACCACAATCCAACCAGGGCCATCAAAGGCACGAACAGGCAGCCGAACCCAAAGCCGCCGATCACAAAATAAAGCATATAAATGGACCATAGCTGATCTTGCCGGCTGATCAGCATCAGGGAGCCCGACATCATGACCGCGCCGAACAAGGCGATGCGTTTGGCGCCAATCTTATCTGACAGGCTGCCCCAAAACAGGCCGCCAAGCGCCGCCCCGATGGTCATCGAGGTATAGGCCATGGATATGGCCGCCCGGCTCCAGCCGAACGTCTGCTCGAAGGGTTTGACCAAAACAGGCACGGTGGCGTTTGACCCGAAGCCCAGTGCCAGGACCAGCGTGGCGATGGCAACTATGACCCAGCCAAAAGGCTGTTCCTCAACTTGTGTATGGCCGTCGGATGTGTCGGCGGTCATTAATCGCCCAGGGAACCGCCCAAAATATCACCAAGCGCCTTGTGGGTGACCGGTTTGACCACATAGCCCAGAACTTTGGCGCCCCGATATTTTGCTAGGCTTGCGGCCACCTTCAAGGTTGCATCATCGGCCCCGCTGACCAGCACGGCAGATCCTTCATATCCCTGTTCACCCAATTCCCTCATGAACTCCACACCGCCCATTCCGGGCATGGTGAGATCGACCTGCAACACGCCGGGTGCTGGGTCGGCACGTTCTAGATGGGCCAACGCCTCCAACCCGTCGGATGCGCTGGCGGTATCCTTGGCGCCCAGGTCACTCAGGATTGTCGCGGCCATCTTCAAGGCGACGCTGTTATCCTCAATGACCAGGAAGGATGAGGAACCAAGATCAGGCGTGCTGTCTTGGGTCACGTTAATCACGCCGCCGGCAAAAGCGCGCCATGGGAATTATTCATGACGTTGGAGGGGGGATCGGCGAAACCCCATTGATCCATGCGGTTCTCGGGCCGGTCCCATTGCTCTGGTGTACCGGTCGGGTAGCTGTCATCCACCTGTAGCATCTCGGCGCAATATTCATTGATGAAGCCATTGGGCTCGGCGAAATATGAAAAAATATTGTCCCCCGGCCCATGCCTGCCGACGCCCCATTCCAGGGGATAGCCCATTTCCTTCAACCGGCCCGCGCCCCGCATCACGCCATCGAAGCTGGCCATTTCGTAAGACACATGATGCACCGCGGGCGTGCCGCCGCGCACGATGCCCAGGCTGTGATGGTTCGTATCACAGCGCATGAAATTGATCCCAGCCGTCTGGTCGGACAGAATAAAGCCGAAATTATCGACGAAAAAAGTAACCACATCGTCAGAGTTTTCAGAATGAAGCGCGATGTGGGAGAAGCGGGTCGGCCGGTCGATGGCGTCATCCGTATCCGTGTGGGGCTCCACATCCGAGCTGATGCCGATGGTCCAGCCTTCATTGTGGCGGAAGGAATAGCCATAACCGCCGCCCGCGCGGGTCAGGGGGGCGGGTGCCGTAACATCTGAAACATCCAAACCCTGGGTGATGGCATGAAGCCCGTCGACGGCCTCTTTATCGGGGGCCGCGAAATTGATAGCGGCGAGGGAGCTTTCCTTGCTGTCATGCAGGATTACCGAATTATGTTCCGGCCCCGTCGCCCGGAAATAAACCGAACCGCCTTCCCAGGCGTTGGGCGTAAGACACCAGACGTCTTCGTAGAAGCGGGCCGATTTCTCCAGATCGGGAACGTTGAATTCGACGCTGCGGATGGAAGATACTTTCGGTTGGCCCATGATATCTCTCCATTGGGTGTGGCTGTTGAAACGCAATATTTATATTTTGCGGGCTCCGCCTACCTGTGTCCAGGATGAAATCCTCTCATGAGTGGGAGTTGCTTTAGAACGCCAGCGAATTTAAGTTTAGCTTCAAGAGTTTCAATCTTTAGCTTTCCGGAAAAACAGGGGAGGGGTGTGAGATGAAATTTTGCCGCTATGACGACAATCGGCTGGGAGTGGTTCGGGACGACGGTGTGCATGATGTGAGCGGGGCGTTGGAGAAACTTCCCGCCTTGCACTATCCCTTCCCCGTCGAAGATCAATTGATTAACAATTTGGACCAACTGCGCCCGGAAATGGAAAAGCTGGCCGACGGGGCCCCAGCGCTGGACCCGGCGGGTCTTAAATTTTTGAGCCCGGTGGCCAATCCTTCCAAGGTGATCGGCACGCCGACCAACTATATGGCTCACCGGGAAGAAGCCAGCATAGATCCCGATTTCGGTGGCGGCAGCACCAGCAGATATGTGGGGAAATCGATCGAGGAACAGGGCTTGTTCCTGAAGGCAAACAGCGCCCTGGTCGGCCCCGGTGAAGGCGTCGCCGTCAGGTTCCCTGATCGGCGCACGGATCATGAGGCCGAACTGGGCGTGATCATCGGCAAGGCGGGATCGGACATTCCGGAATCCGAGGCGTTCAATCATGTGGCGGGCTATGCGCTGGCCCTGGATATGGTGGTGCGGGGAACGGAAGACCGGAGCTTCAGAAAATCCATCGACACATATGCGGTTCTGGGCCCCTGGGTGGTGACGGCCGATGAGATCGATGATCCGGATAATCTGGACTTCGCCCTCACGGTCAGCGGCGAGCCCCGCCAGAAATCCAACACGTCGCTGATGATCATGAATATAGCGCGCCAGATTTCCTGGGGCTCGACGTTTTATACGCTGTTGCCCGGCGACATCATCATGACCGGCACCTGCGAGGGCGTCGGCCGCGTCGGCCCCGGCGATGTGATCGAAATGGAGATGCAGGATATCGGCCGTATGGAGGTTCCCGTCCGCGCCCACCAATAAAAGCTTTCGCGCCGTTCAACCCCGCATGGCGATGCAATTTTCAGCGGGCAGGCTGAGCGTCACCTGCTCGCCCGTGCGGATCGAGACCGGCGGGACGAGCTGAACCCGGACCAATTGCCCGTCCAGTCTCACCTCGCAATCGGTCAGATTGCCAAGAAAGGCGATATTGTCCACGGTCCCAGTGATTACGTTCGGGCCGGGCTGGGAGGTGGCATCCAACAGCACGCTTTCGGGGCGGATGACCACCACCACCTCATCACCCGCGTTGAAATTCTCGGCCGATTTGGTCTGCAGCGGGCCGATGGGGGTCTGGACCTGGATCAGTCCGGCTCCATCGCCATCGGATTGGGCGTTGGAAACCTGTCCTTTAAAGAAATTGGTCTTGCCGATGAAATCGGCGACAAAGGGATGGGCCGGCTTGCCGTAGATTTCTACCGGCGTTCCTTCCTGCACAATCACGCCGTCATTCATTACCCCGATGCGGTCCGACATGGTCAGTGCCTCGATCTGTTCATGAGTGACGAAAAGCGTGGTGAGGTTCAGTCTTTTAACCAGATCGCGCAGCTCGGCGCGCATCTCGTCGCGCAGCTTGGCATCCAGATTACTGAGTGGCTCGTCCAACAACAGGACAGAGGGCTCGCGCACCAGGGCGCGGGCCAGTGCCAGGCGCTGTTGCTGACCACCACTGAGAAATGGCGAGGGCCTGTCGGCCAATTCGTCCAGTTTGACCAGTGCCAGAATGCGCATGATCCGGTCGCGTATCTCAGTCCGGGGCGGTCTCGGTTTCATCTGGCGCAGGGGAAAGGCCACATTGTCGAACACGGTCATGTGGGGCCAGATGGCATAGGACTGAAAGACCATGCCGATATCGCGGTTGAAAGGATCGGTCCAGATGGGGGGGCTTGAGGAATAGACCCGGTCCTCACCCACATCGATCTCGCCCTGGTCCGGCTTTTCCAGGCCAGCGACACAGCGCAGCGTGGTAGTCTTGCCGCAGCCCGACGGGCCCAGCAGGGTATAGAACTGCCCCCGCTCGATCTCCAGGGAAAGGCCACGCACGGCATGATGTTCCACCTCCGCCGAACGGTAGGTCATATCCAGGTTCTGAATGCGGATCATGGACGCCTTCCTCTCATGTCTGTTTGCGAAGGCGCGGAAAAACCTGGCCAACCATATTGATTTTGCGCGAGGTATACCAATAGAGCCCTAGCAATGGCGTAAAACAAATCAGGACGATCACGGTAAGCGCCGAGGACTGACCCAGTCCGCCGCTTTCCCAAAGATCCCAAACGACCAGCGCCACGGTCGTATTGTCGTTGCCGGCCAGGATCGCGGGCAGGGCCAGCTCGCGGTAGCTGAGCAGGGCAATCCAGATCCACGCATACATCATGGCCGGCGTGAGGATCGGGAGCAGTACCGCACGCAGCACGCTCCCCGTTTTGCCGCCGCTCATATAGGCGGCTTCCTCGAGTTCCGGATGGATCTGGATCAGGGCGCCGTTAAGCACCCGGGTTCCGTAACTGATGCGCACCATGACCAGAACCAACAACACGATCCAGATGGTGCCGTAGATCGGCACGTATTTGCCCAGCACGAACAAGCCAAGCAGCATGGCGCCGATGCCGAAGATGATGTTCGGCACGGCGTGCGGCAAAAAGGCGAAGAAGTCGAACAGGGTCCGCCATCTGTATTTGGAGCGCAGCACCATCCAGCTGAAGGCGAGACTGACGATGACGGCAAGGGTCGGCGTCAGCACGACCAGTAAAAACGTGTTCTTGGCGCCTTGGGTGACCATGGCCCAGGGCAGAAGTTCATAGTTGTCCCACGATAGTCTGGAGAATGCAGCCATGGACGGTTGTTGAAAAAAGCGCAGGAACGACGACCAGAGCAGCGCCAGCACCGGGATAAGCTGCCCCAGAAACAGGTACAGGCCAAGGAATCCCCAGGCCACATAAACGCCACGGTTGAGCTTGACCAGCCGGGGCCGGTAGTTCTTGCCGGTGATGATCTGGTAGCGCGCTGCGTTCTTCTGGATGGACGAATACCACCAACTTATGGCGATCGCGATCGGGATCATCACCGCGCTCAGCGCCGCCGCCAGTCCGTATTTCGGCAGGTCCTCGGACGGGTTGACGAACAGATAGAGCTGCGTTGAGAAGGTATATATTCGGTTGGACCAACCGATGATTGCTGGAACGTCGAAGGCGGAAAACCCGATGATGAAGGTATAGAGCATGGCCGCCAGGATTCCCGGCCAGACCAGCGGCAGGGTTACTTTCAGGATGGTCTTTCGGGTATTGGCGCCATTGGTGTAGGCGGCCTCCTCCAGTGTCGGGTCCATGGAGCGCAGCACCGCGGCGGTCATCACGAAGGTCAGTGGTGTCAGGTTTAACCCCTCGACCCACCCCATGCCGAATATGTTGGCGATATCCAGCGGCGCCTTTTCCATGCCAAACCAGCTCACCAGCCAATTGTTCAATACGCCGATACGGTTATGCAGCATGAACATCCAGCCCATGGCGACGGAAAAACCGGGGATCAAAAGCCCGACGGTCATGAAGGTGAAGAGGAAGGTCTTGCCCGGAAGGTCGGAGCGTTCAGCCAGCCAGGCAGAGGGGATACCAAAACCGCAGGCAACGATGATGGAGATAACGGAAAACTGGACCGTGACCCACAGCACCTTATAGGTATCGGGATCGAGTAAAATCTCACTGTACCGGGAAAGGGTGAAGACCCGGTCATCGTCGCCCGGCAGGCCCTCAAAAAACCCCATCCAGACGACGGTAATGACCAACCCCGCTATCATCAGGCAACCGAACAAGACAATGGCCAGCATCAGGCGTGGCCATGCATCCCGGTTCCGGCTCTCCCCATGAGCCGCCGGCAAAACGGATTCTGCTTTATCCAGCGGCATTGTTTGTCCCGGATTTCATGCCGTGCCGGCCCGGTGGGTCCGCGCGCCCGATTGCGCGCGAACCGGATCCGGGCCGTGCGGCGGTAGGTGTGAAGCTGCTATTTCTTTGACTTCAGGATCTTCACCAGAGTCTTCTTGTTATCGTTGATTTCCGGGTGCGCCTTTTGGAAGGCGATGGAGGCCTCCGCGAACTTCGCCCCCTTTTTCTCCAGCGCAAGGACCCGTTTGCGGATATTGGATTTGGCGAACAAATCTGAATCCAGCAGCCAGTTTTGCCAGACGGCCTTCTGGCCTTCAGGCGTCATGAGGAACACGGTATAGAGCGCGGCGGACGCCTTATGCGCCGAATTGGTCGGCACACCGAGATAGAAATGGCGTTTGACGGCGGCATCGACGAGTAGTGCTTGCTTGATCGGTGCGCCCCGCTTCGCCCATAGCCTTGCCGTCTGGCCATGACAGTCCATCACCAGCGCGATGAATTCGCCGTTGGCGATGCGCTCGCCCGAACCGCAGCGAAGGAGGCCGCGAATATTCTTGCTCAGCTTGCGGATATAAGCGGTGGTCTTTTCCGGGCCCCAGACGCCGTTCGCCGACAGCGTATCGAAGCTCG
>CAZBQG010000180.1:0-9346 GCA_964493945.1 uncultured Rhodospirillaceae bacterium | reverse complement strand
AAATAATGGGCCGTGATGGGCACCAGAAGGGTACCCCGCGACCTGTAGACATACATAAGTATGAGACCGGAAACAAAAGTGGTGACCACCAAATCAAAACCCTGCGGTATGTGAAGGGCGGCGAATAATAATGAAGACGCGAGATATATCACCCAAGGGTTCACCGACCATTAGGTTATGACCCGGAGTGCCAGTTTTCGATAAACTAATTCCTCGGTCAGCGCCACGAGTAAAACACCGGCAGTCAGGTCGATGGATTTGATCAATCCAACTTTATGGCCGGGGAAGTAGACCCGGACCCAAATCAGGTTTAGCTGAGTGATCGAAGTCGCAAAATCTATGATCCTTTCGCTGTAGAATAGAAAAATGACCGCCAAAATCACCGAGAGGAAATTACGAATGTTCAGGTAGGCGGAAACCGGTCCGGGCAACGAAATGCTATCCCGGTAAAAATGGCAATAGACACCCAGAATAATCACCCGCTCCAGCCAATCGAGCGGAAAAATGTAGTCCAAAAAGAGAAACTTCACCCACCCAACCGTGCCCAAGCCAGTGAGCAGGAGCAAGACAAGCAAGTCTTTATTATTTGTTCGTGTCTCGGCTTCCATCGGGCAAGGTCATAACATCCAGCAATCTTAAGTTGTAAATTTAGAAAGATTTCATCCGTTTAGCGCGTGGTCTTCCGCTCCCCCCTACCCCGCCCCGCCATCAATGCGCTGGGCCAGGGCGGCGGCCATGAATTCGTCCAGGTCGCCGTCCAGAACGCCTTGCGTGTTGGAGGTCTCCACCTCGGTGCGGAGATCCTTGACCATCTGATAGGGGTGGAGCACGTAGGATCTGATCTGATGGCCCCAGCCGATATCTGATTTGGCCGCTTCCTGGGCCACCGCCTCGTCTTCGCGGCGGCTTAATTCGGCTTCGTACAAACGGGCCCGCAGCATGTCATAGGCGGCGGCCCGGTTGCGGTGCTGGGAGCGGTCGTTCTGGCACTGGACGACGATGCCGCTGGGCATATGGGTGATGCGGATGGCGGAATCCGTCTTGTTCACATGCTGCCCGCCGGCGCCCGATGCCCGGTAGGTATCGATGCGCAGATCCTTGTCCTCGATCTGGATGTCGATCTTGTCGTCGATCACCGGATAGACCCAGACTGATGCAAAACTGGTATGGCGCCTGGCCGCCTGATCATAGGGCGAGATGCGGACCAGGCGGTGCACACCGCTTTCCGTCTTCAGCCAGCCATAGGCATTCTCGCCGGCCACCCGGACAGCGGAGGATTTGATGCCAGCCTCCTCGCCGGCGCTTTCTTCCAGCCATTCCAGCTTGCAGTCATGACGTTCGGCCCAGCGCGCATACATGCGCTGCAAAATCTCGGCCCAGTCCTGGGCCTCGGTACCGCCGGCGCCGGCATGGATTTCCAGGAAGCAATCATTGCCGTCGGCCTCGCCCGACAACAGGGCCTGGGTGCGTTCCAAGGCGATGCGCCCGGCCATGCCGCTCAGGGCCTTTTCGGCCTCGTTGATGATTTCTTCTTCGCCCTCGCTCTCGCCAAGCTCGATCAGTTCCAAATTATCGGTGAGGTCCCGCTCGGCCCCGTCGACGGCAGCGATGCCGCGCTCCAGGCGGGTGCGTTCGCGCATGACTTCCTGGGCTTTGGCCGGATCATCCCAAAGGCCCGGCTCCTCGACCAGGGCGTTCAGTTCGGCCAGACGGAGAACCGCTTGGTCATAGTCAAAGACGCCTCCTCAGCAGGTCCAAAGACTGCCTTATTTCTCCGACCATGGCTTCAATCTCGGCCCGCATGAATATTTCCTTCGCCGCAATTAATTAATGAATGGGCGCTTTTAATCGGTTCGGGGCTGGACGGCAAGGGGGAGGCGGGGGAGAAGGGGCGGCGTTTAGTAAAGCCCGCCCGTGCCGCTTTCGGGGGCGGCGCTGGTCTGGTTCAGCCCCTGCACTATTCTTTCGCGCCCGGTCGGCACGGTGCCGGGCTTGAAGGCCTCCAGGATGATGTTGCGCTCACCGGGCAAGGCCGGCTTACCCGTCGCGCTGTTGACCCTGACCAGCCGGATGCCCGACGGAATGCGGAAGGGAATGGCCGGTTTTCCGGCCAGGGCCTCTGAGACGAAATCACGGAAAATGGGCGCCGAGACACTGGCACCCTGTTCGCGGGGGCCGAGAGATCGAGGCTGATCGAAACCGGCGAATACGCCGATGGCCAAATCGGGCGAGAAGCCGATGAACCAGGTATCCAGGGCATCATTGGTGGTCCCCGTCTTGCCCGCCAGGGGAACGCCCACGGCCTTGATGGAGCGCCCCGTGCCCCGCTGGACCACCCCTTGCAGCATGGAAACCATCTGATAGGCACTGGCCGGATCGGTCACGGCTTCGCGGGTATCGGGCACGGTGGGCACGGGCTGGCGGGTCCAGAAGGTTGCCTGACACCGGGCGCAGACCCGCCGGTCATGGCGGAAGACGTTGCGACCGTGGCGGTCCTGGATGCGGTCGATGAGTGTGGGGATGATTTTCTTACCGCCATTGACCATCATGGCATAGGCCGTGGTCAGTTTAAGCAAGGTTGTCTCGCCGGCGCCCAGCGCCATGGAAAGCTGGTTGGGCATTTTTTTGGTCAGTCCGAAGCGCCTGGCATAATCGGTGATCTTTTCCATGCCCACGGTCTGGGCCAGCCGCACGGTCATCAGGTTGCGCGATTTTTCCAACCCCAACCGCATGGTCGAGGGTCCATAGAATTTCTTGGTGTAATTGGCCGGACGCCATTTGGGCAGGCCCGGCCCCTGATCGATCACGAAAGGCGCATCCAGGATCAAGGTGGAAGGGGTGAAGCCGGCATCAAGGGCAGCCAGATAGACGATGGGCTTGAAGGCCGATCCGGGCTGGCGGCGGGCCTGTACGGCGCGGTTGAACTGGCTTTTTTCATAATCATAGCCGCCCGACATGGCCAGCACCCGCCCCGTATGGGGATCAAGGGCGACCAGCGCCCCCTCGATCTCGGGTATCTGGCGCAAGGCAAATTGGGGCAAAGCGGTTGTCTCTCCCGAAGCTGGTGGGCCTACGGGATCGACCGCCACCAAATCACCCACCGCCAGAACATCACTGGCGGCGCTCACCCTGGAGCCCAGCCGCTGGCCTTTCAATTGGACGCGGGCCCATTTCATATGTTTGAGGGGAATGATCCCCAAAGATCCGTCACTCAGACCGATATTGGCCCCACCCTTTGGCGCATAGCCAAGCACCACCGCCAGGCGCCAGGCGCCCATGCCCGGTGGTGGCTGATATTTGGCGAGCCGCCCGGCCCAATAGCCTTCGGTTTCCATGCGCCCCAGCGAGCCGCGCCAGCCATGGCGGCGGTCATACTTTTCCAACCCCTTGCGTAATACCCTGTCGGCGATTTCCTGCAATCTGGGATCCAGGGTGGTGCGCACCGACAGGCCGCCTTTATACAACTTCCCCTCGCCATATTTGCTGGCCAGTTCACGGCGCACTTTCTCGGCAAAAAAATCAGCCTTGAAAATCTCGGTGATGGCCCGTTCGCGGAGAATTAACGGCTTAGCGGCGGCCAGGGCGGCCTCTTCGGAGGTGATGAAATTCTCTATGCGCATACGCCCGATGACCCAGTCGCGCCGCCCCCTGGCGGCCTTGGGGTGGCGGGTGGGATCGTAGTTATTGGGCGCCTTGGGCAGGGCGGCCAGGAAAGCCGCTTCCTCGATCTCCAACGCAACCAGGGACTTGTTGAAATAATTCAAGGCCGCCGCCGCCACCCCGTAAGAGCCGAAACCCAGATATATCTCGTTGAGATAAAGTTCCAGAATGCGGTCCTTTTCCAGGGCGCGTTCGATGCGGAAGGCCAGGATGGCTTCCTGAATCTTGCGCTTCATGGAGACTTCGGAAGTCAGCAGAAAATTCTTGGCCACCTGCTGGGTGATGGTCGAGGCACCCACCAGACGCCTGTTTTTGGTCAGATTTTTCAAATTGGTCAGGACGGCCCGCGCAATGCCCGACGGATCGACGCCGGGATGGTAATAGAAATTCTTGTCCTCGGCGGCGAGGAAGGCCTGAATGACCCTTCCGGGCATGGCCTTGACGGGCACGAAAACCCTTTTCTCGGTGGCATATTCGGCCAAAAGCCGCCCGTCGCCGGCCTGCACGCGGGTCATGACGGGCGGCTCGTAATCGGCCAGCTGGGTAAAATCGGGCAGGCCCGCACCGAAACTGTAAAAGACATAGAGGACGCTGCCGGCCCCGGCCAGGACCAGCACGAACAAAATACCGATCAGGATCAGGAAACTCCTGAACATCCGTTTTAAGACCCCTTTTTCGGCCCCCTCTCCAGGTTGCCGGGCGCTCGATTGAACAAAGCGTCAAATTTTATTCTCGATATTTTATTCTGGGGTCAGAATGTGGCGGGATTATGGCCGACGCAAGAGGAAAAATCAGGCAATGACGAGATTCAGGGCCCGGACCTGTTTGCCTGCTCGATCCGTGCGAAATAGTTATCCACAGCCCGCCCGATAGCGCCGGCCAATTTGGCCCGGAAGCGGGCCTGGCGCAACGCCTTGGCGTCCTTGGGATTGGACAGGAAACCCATTTCGATCAGGACCGAGGGCACGTCGGGCGCCTTGAGGACGGCGAAGCCGGCGAAGCGGTGGCTGTTGCGCAAAAGCTTGGTGACGCCGCGCAATTGTTTGACCAGATTGCCAGCGAAGCGGGCCGAGGAGTTCATGGTTTCGCGTTGGGCAAGGTCGATCAGAATATTCGTCACCTCGGTCGATTCCGCGCTCAAATCCATCCCCGCGATCAGATCCGCCTTGTTTTCCTGTTCGGCCAACTCGGCGGCTTCCTTGTCCGACGCCTTTTCAGACAGGGTATAGACCGAAAGCCCGCGCACCCCTTTGCGCCGGATGGCGTCGGCATGGAGCGAAATGAACAATTGAGCGCCGGCCTGACGGGCGATGGCGATGCGGTCCCTGAGGCGCACGAAACTGTCCCCGCTCCGGGTCAGGACCACTTTATATTTTCCCCGCACCTCCAGCCTTTTCTTGATTTCGCGAGCGACGGCCAGGGTTATTATTTTTTCGAAAACGCCCCTGGGTCCCGTGGCGCCCGGATCGACGCCGCCATGGCCGGGATCCAGGGTGATGATCCGCTTGGCCGTTTTCAGGGCGGGCTTCCTGGCAGGCGGCATCAGCTTGAAGGGCACCGGCCCCGCCTTGCCCTGTGCCGGGCGGGATGAGGGGCGTGAAAGACCGGCTTTGTAATGGGCAGTGTCGGTCTTGATCAGATCGATGACCAGCCGGTAGGGCTTGCCGCTGGCTGGCAGAATGAGGAATGCCTTGCCCACCTCTACCGGCCCCTTCACATCCAGAACGAGGCGGGAAACGCCCCGGCTGAACTGGCCGTACCGCAATCCCTGGATCAGCCCGGCCGGGCGGGCGCCGCCGGCCAGACGCCAATCGGTCTCCGGTATATCGATCACCAACCGGTAAGGGTCGGCCAGCTTAATGATCTTGAATTCCACATCGGCCGAAAGTTCCAAAACGAAACGGGTCTTATCCGAATGCACGCCGATGCGCATGTCGGTGACCCGCAACTCCTGGGCCTGGGCACTCCCTACCGGGGCGGCCAGGGCCATAAGAGCCAGCAGCGCAAATCTGGCGCCAATCGACCGGTGGTAACTGAAAATTGATTTGGTCAATGTCCGAGCCTGAACCCCATTGGGACCGCCCTCTTCGGGCTCCCAACCTCCATAATTTATCCCAATCCAATGCAAAGACCTGGAAGAAATTCAACAATTGGATTGTCGAACCTAAATACTACCGTTATGTTAACGATATCCATAACCTTTCCGCATCCGGGTTGGCCCCAAATGGCAACCCTCCTGAGGAATGAACCAAGGGACGGATGGTTTTGGACGTAGTTTACAGGATCAATCCCATGCCGGTTGAGGCAGCCAGAACAAACGCTTACCCCGCAAACGGACCCTTCCTTCTGGAAGGTCTGTCGGCGTCCGGGTGGGCCCATACCGCTGGCGCCGTCGGCATTTTCAAAACAGCCCGCCACCCCGCGGCTCGGACAAGATCGAGCGCGGAGGAAGCGGTGCCCAGGAGAATTTCTTTTCATGGCAACGAAAAAAATGTTGATCGATGCCGCTCACCCGGAAGAGACCCGTGTGGCGATCATCGACGGAAGCAAGCTAAATGAGCTTGATGTCGAATCGACGGCCCGCAAACAGCTAAAAGGCAATATCTATCTGGCCAAGGTCACCAGGGTCGAGCCCTCCCTGCAGGCGGCTTTTGTCGATTTCGGCGGAAACCGTCACGGTTTTCTGGCCTTTAGCGAAATCCATCCGGACTATTACCAGATTCCCATCGCCGACCGGCGCCAAATCCTCGAAGAGGACGAGAAGGCCGCAAAGGAATCGGCCGACGAAAGCGAGTCTGGTGAGGACGGCGACGAGGACGGCGACGAGGACGCTGGTGAAGAAAAAGCCGCCGCCAGCAACGGGGTCGAAACCCTGGGCGGCGACGATATGGAGGAGATAGAAGCCGGCCGCCGCGCCCGCGGCCCGGTCCGCAAATACCGCATCCAGGAAGTCATCAAACGGCGCCAGATTCTGCTCATCCAGGTGGTCAAGGAAGAGCGCGGCAACAAAGGGGCGGCCATGACCACCTATCTGTCCCTGGCCGGGCGCTATTGCGTATTGATGCCCAACACCGGGCGTGGTGGCGGAATTTCGCGCAAGATCGCCAACCCCAAGGACCGCCGGCGCCTGAAATCCGTCGTCCAGGGCCTGGACGTGCCACCGGGCATGGCGGTCATTGTGCGCACCGCCGGATCGAACCGGGGCAAGGCCGAACTGACCCGCGATTACAAATATCTGATCAAGCTGTGGACCAACATCCGCGACATGACCATGGAATCCGTGGCCCCCACCCTGATCCATGAAGAGGCCAATCTGATCATCCGGGCGCTGCGTGATCTTTATCAGCCGGAAGTGGATGAAATCCTGGTGGAAGGGGAAACCGGATACCGCATGGCCAAGGATCTGATGAAGACCCTCATTCCCAGCCACGCCAAGAAAGTGCAGCCCTATAGTGACCTCAACATATCGCTCTTCCACCGCTATAATGTGGAAGACCAGCTTGAATCCATGAACAGCCCGACGGTGCAGCTTAAATCGGGCGGCTATATCGTCATCGACGCGACCGAGGCCCTGGTCGCCATCGACGTCAATTCAGGGCGCGCCACGCGCGGCCGCTCCATCGAGGAAACGGCCCTTAAAACCAACCTGGAAGCAGCATCGGAAATCGCCCGCCAGCTCCGCCTGCGCGATCTGGCCGGACTGATTGTCATCGATTTCATCGATATGGATCATTCCAAAAACCAGATTTCGGTGGAACGCATGCTCAAAGATGCCATGCGCATCGACCGGGCGCGCATCCAGATCGGGCGCATATCTCCCTTTGGGTTGCTGGAACTTTCCCGCCAGAGGCTGCGCCCCAGCCTGGGCGAAACGGTGTCCGAAGCCTGCCCCTATTGCGACGGGACGGGCATTCGGCGCTCCATCGATTCGGCGGCGCTGCATGTGCTGCGCGGCATCGAAAATGAAAGTGCCCGCCACCGCAATTCGGAAGTCACCGTCGCCGTGGCTTCCCAGGTGACCCTGTTCATCCTCAACAATAAGCGCGCCATGCTGGCCGAAATTGAGGAAAAATTCGGCATGCTCATCAACTTTACCGAAGATGACACGCTGATCCCGCCCAACTTCTCCGTATCCCGGAAAAAGCGTGACCAGTCTGAAGGCGGCGAAGGAACGGCTCCGCCCATGCCGGAAATCACGCCCGAAGAAGAGGCCGAAGCCGGAGCGGAAGGCGGCGAGGGAGAGCCCAAACGCAAAAAAAGGCGCCGCTCCAGACGGCGCAAACGTTCTGACCGCCCGGCCGGGGAAGATCAGGCCGCCGAGGCGGCTGAAGGGGAAGCCTCCAGCCCGGAGCCCGGCGCCAATCCCTCCGAGGCGGCCACACCGGCAGGTGAGGCCGAAGCTTCGGCCAATAACGAGGAGGGCGAAAAGAAACCGTCACGCCGGCGCCGTGGCAGGCGGGGCGGCAGGCGCCGCGCACGCCGCGCGGAAGGGACCGATGGCAATCCAGAGGCAGGCCAGCCCGGCACCGGGGCAGAGCCGGGGGCCGAAGCCGCCCCCGAAGATGGACCGGCACCAGAAGCGCCATCAGAGGATGGCTCCCAGCCGGAAGCCGCACCAGAGGCCGAACAAGAAGCCGCGCCCCCCAAACGCCGCCGCCGGGTGCGGAAAAAAACCGCCCCCAAGGATGGCGCCGGGACCACACCAGAGGCGGCCGCAGAGACGCCACCGGAAACCGCGCCAGAAACGTCCCAGCCCGAAATGCCCGCACCCATGGCGGCCCAGCCTCCCGAAGCCCAGACTTCGGATCCAATCCCCCAAGCACCGCCACCCATTAGCGGCGGCGGCGGCGGTGAGGGGGATGAGGGCGATGATGGGGACAAACCGTCGCGCAAGGGCTGGTGGCAACGCCTTGTTAAATAGCGCTTTCCGGGACCGGTAGGAAAAAATGAACGACCAAAAGAGCATCGATCTTTGCGTCATGGTGATCGACGATCAGCGGACCATGCGTTCCATCGTGCGCCAGCTTTTGCATCAGGAAGGCATCAGAGATGTGATCGGGGCAGAAAACGGCTCGGCCGCCATCGAGATGCTAAGCAAGATGGGGCGGCATTCCGCCCGAAACCCCGGTCATCATCCTGACCGGCAGCGACGATGAGTTCGTCCTCGAGGTAACGGCTCAGGTGGGCGCCACCAAAATCCTCAAAAAGCCCGTGACCAGCCAGGTGCTCCGCGAGAATATCGAAGAGGCCATCGGCTACAAGCTTTAGGGTTTACTCATCCCCAGTTCTTGCTTTTATTCATCTAAAGTGTTGGCGGTGAAAATCTCCTCCAATTCCAGGCGGCGGGGCGTCAGGCCCTGGTCATACGAATAGCGGGTCGCCGTTTCCAGAATTTTCCGGTTGGCCTTGATGCCATATTCCACCACCGGGAAGCTGAGCGCCTCTTCCATCTCCAGGAGCACAATGCCCGCATCCAGGAAATAGGTCATATGATCCAGGCGCTGGGCGTTGGCCAGTTGGTTGGCCTCGACCATGGCATGATTGATGGGATGGATGCCGGTTTTTGGTTATAGCGCACCCCTTCGGCCCGCCGGTCCGGGAAAAGCCATTTGATGTCAGAATGGCCGGGCAGATCGAAATCCGTGCGGTCGATCATCTGGGCGCCCCGCCCCATCCACAGTAATGA
>CAZBQG010000179.1:0-9411 GCA_964493945.1 uncultured Rhodospirillaceae bacterium | reverse complement strand
TTGGCGTCCTTGTCGGTGCCGCCAAGGGGACGGTCAATCTGGCCGTTAAGGGAGCTTAACTCGACAACCTCCGGCTGTCCAGATTTCCGGCTGAGCAACCGGCTATTCAGCGCTGCAAAGTGAGTATCCCGCTACTCACTTCCTGCCCCGGCGGGCCGCCAGATGATCAAACTGTATGCTTCGTGATAGGTGGAGCCGAAATTCAGGCGGCGGGCTTCTTTTATGCTTAAATCGCCCGCTTCTTCATGCTCTACAAGAGCATTATGAAATCCGATCAAGTAATTACGTTTATGATGATAATCGATCGCTGCTCTATCAAATTCTGAATCCGGATCATAGAATTCATGGATGGGTTCCAGGTGCAGACATAGGGCCGGTTTATGCCCCAACATGTAGTTTAGCAAGGGGCCAAACCCCGTGCCTAACTGCTCCAAAGAGTGCAGCGTGATGAGCGCGGTTTGGGGGGTGATGCTTATCTCTTCGGCGCCTTCCAGGGTGAGCATGTTGAAGCTTTGGGCGCTCATGGGGTTGGTGCCCTGAGGGTTGGTCCTTTGGGCGGCTATCAGTTCAACCAGTTCCAGGGCAGGGCGGGCCCAGTCCAGGCCGATTAGCTCTATGCCGCTGAACTGGCGATCGAGGGAGGCCAGGTTCTGCCCCGTGCCGCAGCCGATCTCCATGATGCGTTCCACACCGCTTAGATATTTATCGAAAAGGGCGGCCTTGATGGCTTCGTGGACGCGGTATTCGAAATCAGCGTTTTCGGCCCGGATATAGCGCCCGTTCAGGCGCATCATGCGGTGGCGGATATATTGGGGTTTCAAGTTTTCAGGGGCCGGGACCAGGCTCCGCACCCGATCCAGCACTTCGGCCCAGCCTGCTTCCCAGCGTGCCTGGGCCTGGGCGCCAGCGGCGGGGGGCTCGGCGGTGGTTAGATGTTCGGCAACGCGCCCGCGTAATTGAGCATCTTCCGTGGGCGTCAGTTCTCGGTAGCGGATGGCAGCGGGATCGGTCCGCATCCGTTGCCAGGATTTGGCGGAACTGGCTTCGTCCATGCCCAGCATGCGGGCCAGATCGCCCGCGCCGAATTCCTTATCGAAGCTTTCAGCCATCGATGGGGATGGTTCTGAATTCCGCCGCGTAATGGTCTTTGGCCCGGTCATCAGCCTCGGTGAAAGGCTCCAGCGGTGCCGAGGTGGAGAGAATGCGACCCCGGCCGATATCGTCCCAATCGGCAAAATCAATGTAATTGACGTCCCGCGTGCCCGGCGCCTCGGCATCGCCCGGGCAAATGTCTGCGGCGACGAAGCGGAAATCTATGGAAAGGCGCAAGGCCCGCGTGGTTTTTTGCGTGGCATGGACCAAAAAAGGATCGCTCAGGGCCACATTGCCGGGCTCGAAGGCCAGATCATATTCCTGGCCGCCATCAATCAACGCCTTTCCTTCGTCAAAATCCGCCAGGGGCCGGAGTAGGGCGGGGGGGACTTCGGTGGGCTCTATCCAGCGCACGGCAACATTTTTGGTGTCCCCCAGCACGGGCAGGAAAAACATGATCGCGCCCGCCGGCTCACCCGACCACAAATCTAGATGCCATTTGGCCGAGGCGCGTGGGCGCAGATCGACCTTGGGGTCATATTCGCCGTCTACCACTCTAATGTTAATGGGTGAATGGATGCGATCAACATGGGCCGAAAAGCCGCATTGGGTGAATATTTCCGCGACGGCTGCATGCACCATGTTGTAGGCCAGATAGGTCTGTTTCTTGGGCAAAAGCAGCCCATTGGGGGTGCGGTTGGGCAATTGGCGGATCAATTCCGCCTGTTCGGTGAAAATATCGTCGCTAAGGGTAATGTCTTGATCACCGAAAAATCCGCTAAGCGTGGTGAAAATATAGAGATTGACCACGTCCCGCAGCTTTTTGAAAGAGGCTGGGGGCAGGGGGGCCGATTTGAACAGGGGGAAATCCTGCCCAAGCGCCAGCCCGCCGGCGATTTGGGCCAGACGGTCCGCGCGTTCGGGGAAATTACCCTGGCTCATTCAGCCGCCGGAAGGATATTGGCCCGGCTTCCCGTATCCCGCCAATCCGCATCATTGAGCATCAGCCCGCTTTTGCGTCCCCACAGGATTACCTGGCGGGCGAATTCTTCGTGATCGCCCGCGAAATCCACTTGTTTCACTTCAAGGCGCTGGGCGGATCGGGTCAGGGGAACGGGTGCTGTTCCCCAGCGTTTGGCAAAATATTCGGGAAAATTGAACTCGAAATCATGGCTTTCCGGCCCTTCCGGTGAACAGGCCGGCATGCGCATGCGTTGATAGGTCATGGCTTCGCTCAATTCGGCCCGGTCATATGCCACGCCTTTTTGGTCCAGATAGGCGCAAATGATGTCTTCGAATTCGGTGTAAAAGAGGTCCAGACCCTTGGACAATTCCAGATAGCTGAATTCCTCCAATTCCCAATAGATTTCGCCATATTCTGGGGCATGGGAGCCCCGCCGGGCGCCCGTCAGGATGGCGTCCAGGCAGGTCTGAAAGCGTGTGATTTCCCGACGGATCATGCCGCCTTTGTCCCGGCTCATGCGGTTTTCGCAGATATGGCGCAAAAGATCGCAATAATTAAGCCCCAGCCGGTCGGCCAGATAGGCCATGACGAAAAAGCCCACCTTCAGGCTGTGCATGAGCATGACCGTCCAGGAAAAAATGGAGGCCCGCCGCCAATCTTCCAGGCTCATGGAATTGGTCTCGACGATGGTTTCCTCCACTTCATCAACCCAGCCGCCCCGCTGCACCGCGCCATGCATGGCGCTGAGTGGAAGCTTGCGGGTCCGGATGCCGTGGCGGGCGCGGTATTCGGGCGAGGCCAGCTCCGTGTTCTCATAGATCTGGCAATGATAGATGAAGACCTGATTTTTAAGCCCGGTGCGTAAAAGCTGCTCGATGCCGGCGTTGAAGCTGTCATAGGTCTCGCCCGGTAGGCCCAACAGCATCTCGCAATAGACCGGCACATCCAGATCGTTGAAGCGCTTTTGCAGGTTGGTATAGACGTCCAGTTTGATATTGGCCCGCCGCACGCTTTTCAAAGTGTCGAGATTGTTGCTTTGGCGGGACAGCGTGATGCCCTTTTCCAGATCGTTTTCATGTAACAACTGGCCGATCCGGAAAATCCTCTCGCCTGAATTTTTTCCATAACAAGTGCGAAATTTTTCAGGGAATCCAGTGTTTTTCTTGAGATGGACCAGATGGCGGGCGATCTCCATATCCCGCCGGTGCATACCGAAATTTGAATCCGCGTTGAACACATAGCGGATTTCGGCCCCGGCGCACCAGTCCAACTCCCCGCTCACCCGTTCCATGCTGAAATAGCGGTATTTCCGGCTGAGCCCGCCCTTGCCCCAAAAACAAAAGGTACACAAGAATGGACAGCCCCGGTTGGTTTCGATGATGGCCTGGAATTCCATATGGGAATTGGCCGCCATCAGCTCATCGTAAAGCCCTTCCAGGTATGGCGAGGCATAGCAATCCAGATCCCGCTGGAAGGGCTGTTCATCCTCGTTGCACCGGCAATCCCCATCTCCGGGATGGCGCCAGGTCACGCCCGGAATACCGTCGAATTCCCGGGCCTCCAGGAAGCGTTCCAGAAGGGCGTTGAAGGCTTCCTCTCCTTCGCCCCGGACAGCCACATCAATAAAAGAATGGGCCTTGAAATAATTTGCCGGCTTATGGGGCACCTGGGGGCCACCAAAGACGATCAGGCAATCGGACCAGCGCTGCTTGACGCGGGCCGCCACCTCCAGATTGAGCTGCTCGTTCCACATGCTGACCGAAAAGGCGGCCAGATCCGGCGCCTCATAATGGGCCAGAATGGCGTCCGGCTTATCTATATGGAAGATGAAGGGGGCAAACTCATAGCCTTCCCGCAACTCCGCCGAACTTTCGGCATGGGCCCTGAGGCGCCCAGTGGCCAGGGGCAGATAGGTGGTCTGCCCGGAAACCAGATTGAACTCGTTGAGATAGACCCGCTTGGGGTGAGTGACTGGCCCTTTTATGGTTGGCACTTGGCTAGCTGGCACTCGCGTCACGGCACGTTTCTGGCCGAGGCGCTGGTGATCTGCATTCTGACTGTTCACCGATCAAGCCTCATATACGAACTCGCCCATTCAGCGGGTGAAAAACCCTACACCAATTTTTATCTAAAATCCACCGGATGACAGAAAAACTGGCCCTTTTGGTTATAGATCACAAAGCGGCGCCTAACCTAGACGAAAAGGACTAAGGGTTGGTATACCTGTTTAAGCACCCAGGGTGATCTTGCGGCCTCCTTCCTCGACCCAGATGCCGTCTTTCCAATGTTCGAAAAAAGGTGCCCGGGGGCGGGGGCCTTCCAGATGCAGCCACATGCGCCAAAAATGACGCCGACGCTCAACTTCGGGCCAGTCTTCAAAGGCGGTCCGGGCATGCAACGTCACATGGCTGTTGAGGATGGGCATGTCGCCGGGCTCGAAGACAGTACCGAAATGGAACTCCTCGCAAATATTTTCAAAGAAGGCGTAGGCCTCCAATTGCTTTTCGGTCAGGGGCGCGCGCCCCGGCAATTTGTGGCCCTTCTCGATATGTTTGAAACCGCCCGAGACCGAAATTCCGCCATCCACATAGGTGATAGCCGGGCTTTCGAACCAGGGACCCTGATGGGGTCCTTCCTCTCCGTGGCAGCTATAGGTCAGAGGCTGGGCCAGAATCTCCACCAGATCCGGGCGCCGTTCCAACATAACATTATGGACATTGACCGAACTGACCACTTTCGTGATGCCGCCGGATTTTCCCTTTTGCATGGCCAGCAGGGTCAGAAGATCGTTCTGGTCCGAGTGAAAATACATCTCGGCGCTGGTCTGATAGCCCCGGTGGTCGGGATTGTCGTAATCCTTCCCCATATCGGCGATATGGCCGAACATCTCGCCTTCAGGATTGTTAGGCTTGGCACGCCCCAGATGACGCCCCAGCCCCCAATAGACGGTGGCCGAGCGCAATTTTCCCCATTTCTCGACCGGCAGGCCACGGATGAGGGACAGTCCGGGCCCCTCGGTGACGTTATGTTTCACCGCCTCAATGACCGGGGCGAAGGCGCCCAGATCAAAATCCGCCGCCTCCAGTGCCATCAGCCCGTTGGCATCGCCGCCAATCTTCTCCTCGATGCCCCGGGCCATGGCCGCTAGATCATTGATTTGGTCCCCATCCACCTGAAACAGCCAATCATCACGGGCAGTCAATTCGTCTGGCGTCCAGCAGGCCGGATCGACCACCGGCTGCCCCGGCACCACCACCTCGCGCGCAATATCCAAAGGATTCATGCTCCCCACCCCGAGTTCATTGAAACCAAGTGGAGTATAACATTTTTGGAGCCCGGATGGAGAAAAAAAGTAGCGTGCCGTCAGATGATCTTGCAGACCTCGTCGAAATCCAGCCTAGGATGGGGCGGATGAAGATGATCCAGATCGGCTTCGCCCAAATTGCAAAGGATAATGGATTTGATTTTGGTTCCGGCGAAGAAGGCCTCATCAATGATCTCATTGTTGAAGCCGTTCACCGCGCCCGTGTCAAAACCCAGACCGCGCGCCGCCAAAATAAAATAGGCGCATTGCATACTGGCATTGAGCAGACCCACATTTTGTATCCTGTCCGGGTCCTTGCGGTAGGCTTCGTTCAGACCCTCGCGCGGGAAGAGGCGGGGCAGAAGTTCGAAGAAATCCCAGTCCCAGCCGATGATGGCGGTGACCGGCGCGCTCATGGTCTGTTCCAGATTATCGGGCGGCATGGCCGGGCGCAGTTTTTTCCTGGCGGCAACGGATTTGACGAAAATGATACGGGCCGACAATCCGTTGGACGCCGTCGGCCCGTGTTTCATCAGTTCATGGAGTTCGCGCAACCTTTCGTCTGAAATTTCTTCCGGAATCCAGGCAGAATGAGACCGGGCCTTGCGGAACAAAAGATCCATGGCGTCATCGTCAAGGCGCTTGATTCGTCCACGCAAGGCCCGGATTTCGGCCCGGGCCGGTTCTAGCTCGTCGCTCATTAGGTTCTCCCCGGGCGGCCGGCAGCCCGGCCCCTAGGCGGCCTCTTTGAGCAGGGTCACGCGGCGCATCTGGCGGATTTGATCGGTCGGAAAATCATGCCTTGCATGGGTCAGATAGCGGTTGTCGAACAGGACGTAATCACCCTTGCGCCATTGATGTTCAACGACGAATTCCTTGCTTTCCTGGATTTCGTAAATGGCTTTGAGCAATTCATCGCCTTCTTCTTCCGGAAAATCAATGATTTCCTCTGTCAGAAGCGGCGCCACATAGACCGCCATGCGCCCGCTCTGGGGATTGCGGATGAACACCGGATGGGGATGGTAGGCGCCTTCGGTGCGCTCATAACGGTGTTTGGTCTTGACCGTGGTGCCGAATTCAAAGGCATGCATGGCCTCTTTCCCGGCCAAGCGTTCTTTGATCGCATCCGGCAGGGCGTCATAGACCATATAAGAATTGGAAAACATGGTCTGCCCCCCATCCTGGGTTACCTGCAAGGCAAAAAGCGACGTGCCGTCATGAGGATCGGCGGCATAGGTGGTATCGCAGTGAAACATCATTTCGCCGTCGGGAACCGAGCCGATGGGCTCGCCGTTCTCGCGGATATTGGTAATCATCATCACCGCCGGATGATATTCTCTCGTTTGCAGCTCCTTGGGCCGCATATATTCGCCCACCTTGCCCAGATAGCCGATGAAGCGAACCTGATCCTCAGTTGAAATTTGCTGGTCGCGGAAGATCAGAACCAGATGTTCATGCCAAGCGTCTTTGATGGTTTTGATGGTGTCTGCGTCCAGTTCCTGGCGCAAATCCAAACCTGTAACCTCCGCACCGCAGATCGGCGAAACAGGATTAATTTTTATGGTCATCGCAAAGCCCCCCTTGCTAGATTTAGCAAAATTCCATTGCTTGTTACAGTCTCTCTAAATTGCCAATTTGAATCAAACAAAAACTGTGGAGAGGGGATATTTTAATTCACCGTACTCCAACTCTATTGGCTTATGCCGCGCTGGGCTTTGCGCTCCTGGGCTGGGTTTCACCGGTGTTTGGCGCGGAATGTTTCGAAGGCAAGACCGTGACCCTGATCAACGGGTTGCGGTCGGGAAGTCAAATTGATTTGTTCTCCCGTGTCCTGGCCCGCCATCTGGGCGGGCATGTGGCGGGAAAACCTGGCGTCGTGGTCAAAAATCTGCCGGACGCGCGGGGGCGAAAGGCCCAAAAATTTGTTTTTTCCAGGGGCACCCGGGGCGGCTCAGTAATTTTTTTCACCTCTTGGCGCTGGTTGGGCCAGCTCCCCGGGCGGGCCGGGCCTAAATTCACAACTAAGGATTTCACCTTGATCGGCGGTTACCGTTCGGCCGGCCGGGTCCAATTCATGCGCATCGACGCCTTGCCCGGTGGGCTCAAAAATGGCGCCAATATCCTTAAGGCCAAGGGGTTGAAACTAGGTGGCACACGGTCTGGATCCAGCAGCGATATCCTGGCCCGGCTCAGTCTGGATCTTTTGGGCGTCAAATACCGCTATGTGGCGGGCTACAAAAGTGCGCGCTTCGTCATCCCGGCACTGATGGACGGTGAAGTGAATATCTTTGCCTCCAGCGCCAGTATGTACCGCCAATTGGTCGAACCCACCGTGGTCCGCACCGGCCATGTGATGGGTCTTTGGCAATGGCCCGTGCGGGGCGGGGAAGGGGGTGGGCTTCCCTCATTCAGTGATTTCCACCGGCTCGTTCATGGCATCCGGCCGGCGGGCAGGAAATAGGAGGCTATCAAACTGGTCTTGGGGGCTTCGGATCTAGACCATATCGTTCTCGACCCACCGGTCATGAAGACAGGCGCGGCTTCCGCCTTGCGCCAAGGCATCGCGCGGATCTCCATGAGCCCCGCCTTCCGGGCCGACATTGCCAAGGCCTTAGGGTTTGCGCCGGTAGCGGTCTCGCACGGCGCCATCGCCAAGAAAGCAGCCGAACTTAGTCAAATGGACCCGAAGATGGCGGGTTTTATACGGTCCTTCGCCGCCCAAACCCGCTAGACGGTGTTTTCACGGAGCAATGTGACGCGGCGTAACTGGCGGATCTGATTTTCCGGGAAATCGGTCCTGGCATGGGCCAGATAGCGGTTGTCGAACAAGACCAGATCACCCTGGCGCCAGACATGTTCGAAGATGAATTCATCGCATTTTTGCATCTCGTAAATGGTTTGCAGCAATTCCTCGCCTTCATCTTCCGGGAAATCGATTATTTCCTCGGTCAGGAGCGGCGAGACATAGACCGCCATGAGCCCGGTCTGGGGATTGCGTTTGAACACCGGATGGGGATGAAAGGCGCCTTCGGTCCGCTCATAGCGGTGCTTGGTCTTGACCGTGGTGCCGAATTCAAAGGCGTGCATGGCCTCTTTCCCGGCAAGGCGTTTCTTGATCGCATCGGGCAGGGCGTTATAGACCTTATATTGATTTGAAAATAAAGTGTGGCCGCCATCCTTGGTCACCTGGAGGGCAAACAGCGATGTGCCGTCATGGGGATCGGAGGCGTAGGTGGTATCGGCATGAAACATCATTTCTCCATCGGGGATGGCGCCGATGGGCTCTCCGTTTTCACGGATATTGGTGATCATCATCACCGAGGGATGATATCGGCGCTCCTGCAAGTCCTTGGGACGCATATATTCCCCGACTTGGCCCAGATAGCCGATGAAGCGCACCTGATCTTCGTCCGATAGCTCCTGGTCCGGAAAGACTAGAACCAGATATTCATGCCAGGCGGCGCGGATCTTGTTGATCCTCTGGGCGTCCAGTTCCTGGCGCAGGTCCAGTCCGCTTATCTCGGCCCCGCAATTGGGCGAAACAGGTCTAATATTCATGGCCATTTAACTGGCTCCCATTGTTGTAATGACCCCGCCAGTTTCACCAAGTTGCGAATTTTAATCAATAAAAATATAAAACTTAACCTGATCCCATCACAACCGTGGCCCAGCGGGGGGGCACAAAGGCTTTCTCCCACGCCTGAGCCTTGGTATAAGACGCCAGCTATGGCGGGTGTAGCTCAGTCGGTTAGAGCGCTAGATTGTGGATCTAGAGGTCGGGGGTTCAATTCCCCTCACTCGCCCCATTATTTCAATGACTTAGGCGGTTTCATCTAGTTTCTGTCCAACTTCTGTCCAACTCTTTGTTTTTGGTTTGTTTCGGGCATGAAAAAGCGCCGGCCTTTTTTTTGCCGGCGCTTGCGTTTTATTTAGGATGCTGCGGCTGGATGCTCGATTACTCGCCGGCGTCCATTGTTACCGCTTCGATTGTCAGTCCGCGCTGGATTCTCAAATCAAGTGCAACACGTGAGGTTATGGAAGAAAGCTTCGG
>CAZBQG010000178.1:8933-9415 GCA_964493945.1 uncultured Rhodospirillaceae bacterium | reverse complement strand
AATCAGCCAAAATTTACTGGTTGATGGGGGTGTCCAGCTTTAACCCCGTTCAACTAAACGCGAATTCTTGATCCCCGGCCTTCCGTTATTTCGGCACCTGCGGCAACCAGAATTTTTTCAATATTGGCCCAGGGGATTGTGCCGGATATGGGGTTGCGGAAACAGTAACCAACGTCGCTAAATGCCTGCCTTTCATTACGGAAAAGTGATATCACAAATAGATATCATTATCAAATTTTGTCTTGATCTTGGGTTTTTAAAATTCATTACCCGCACCCAGCCATTCCAGGTAATCCTTCATGCCGTCCGCCACGGTGAACTCCGGCGCAAAGTCCGTATCCTCCGTCATACGTCCGATATCCAGGGTTAATTGAGCCCGGTAGCGGGGGCCCTGGCCCGGTTCCATGGTGATCCGGGTATCAGGCATTACCGCCCGCACGGCGTCGGCGTAATCGCCGGCCAGCACAGAATGCCCGCTGGAT
>CAZBQG010000178.1:0-8902 GCA_964493945.1 uncultured Rhodospirillaceae bacterium | reverse complement strand
CCGGTGGGCCAGCTTGGGGACCATCTGCAAAAGCTGCAGGGCGCGCCCGCAATCCTTGACGTAACAGCTATCCACCGGGTCGCCGGCATGGGGCGTGGGGCGGAGATCATTGGGCAAAGGGCCGGGGACGCCTTGCACCGCGGCATGGGCCAGGCGGCAGGCCAGACTGGCCATGCTGTGATAAAGCGGGCCGTAAATGCCACCGATGCGGGCGATCGCCACATCCAGCCCGCATCGTTCGGCATAATGCTGGCCCAGGATTTCAAAGCTTTTCTTGTAGGCATCGGTGGGGTTGGTGGGGGCCAGTTCCAGCGGCATTTCCTCGGTGAAGGGGCCACCCGGCAATCCGCCATAAACGGCAAGGGAGCTGGCCAGGGTAACCCGCTTTGCCCCGGCCAGGCGGGCAGCTTCCAGGATATTGATCAGGCCGTCCATATTCGTCCGGAATTCCTCGGCGGCGCTTAGGTGTTTGAGAGCCGGCACGGCCAGATGGAGAATGGCGTCGGGCTTGTGTTTGCGGGCCACTTCGATCACGTCATGGGGGCTGGTCAGATCGAGGGGCTCCACGAACAGGCGCTTGTCCAGGTGCTCTTCCAGAAAACCGGGCATACGCCAGCTCCGGAACCGGGTCAGTACCACATCTTCCCCGGCATCGAGAAAAGCCTTGGCCGTATGCAGGCCGATGAACCCCATCCCGCCGGTGATTAATTGCATGCGCGCGTCCCCCTATACCTGAAAGGCCCGGCTGAGTATCTTTGGTATAACACGGGATTAGGGAGGCAAAGACAACATGCCGGGACGGATTGACGCCAAGGCGCTCAAGAAATTGATTATGGAGGATGGCGAACTGGCCATTCTCGATCTCCGCGAAGAGGGTGTTTTCTCCGAAGGCCACATGCTTTTTGCCTCATCCTTGCCCCTAAGCCGGTTGGAGTTGCTGATCCGCGATCTGGTTCCCAGGCATTCGGCACCTATCGTTCTTTGCGATGATGGGGACGGTCTCTCGGAACGGGCGGCAACCTTGCTGAGCGGGTTTGGGTACAGCCAGGTCCGGGTCCTGGAAGGCGGCATGAAGGGTTGGGCCGGGGCCGGGGAGGTGGCTTTCACCGGCGTTAATGTGCCTTCCAAGGCCTTCGGTGAATTTGTCGAAGTCAATTACGGAACCCCCAATATAAGTGCTTCGGAACTGCACGGAAAAATCAAGGCGGGCGAAGATATGGTGGTGCTCGACAGCCGTCCGTTCGAGGAATATCACCGCATGAATATCCCCACCGGGATCAATGTGCCGGGGGCCGAACTGGCCCACCGGGTTCATGATATAGCACCCTCGCCCGATACGCTGGTGGTGGTCAATTGCGCCGGGCGGACCCGGTCCATCATCGGTGCCCAGTCCCTGATCAATGCCGGCATTCCCAACAAGGTGATGGCCCTTTCCAACGGCACCATGGGCTGGGAGCTGTCCGGTTTTGAAAATGAGCGGGGCAGCGAAAAGCGGGTGCTGGAAAGCTCAGCCAGCGGAACGGCGAAGGCGCTCCAGGCTGCCTCGCGCGTCGCCAAGCGGTTCGGCGTAGACACCATTGACCTGACCAGGCTCGATGGCTGGATTGCGGAGCTTGAGGCGCGCACATTGTATATCTTTGATGTTCGCAATCCCGAAGAATACTGGGCGGGTCATCTGCCGGGTTCGGTCTGGGCGCCGGGCGGGCAATTGGTGCAGGCGACGGACAAATATGCCGCCACCCGGAATTCACGCATGGTACTGGTGGATGACAACAATGTCCGCGCCACCATGACCGCATCCTGGCTGTTGCAGATGGGCTGGAAGGATGTGGTCGTGCTGGAAGGCGGGCTTAGCGGTGACTGGCTTGAAACGGGACCCAGAAGAGCCGAAATTCCTGGACTGCATGATGCCGGGGTGGATGAGATCAGCCCCCGGGAACTTGAAACATTGCTGGCTAATGACACTGCTGTACTGATCGATTTGGGCCCTAGCCCGGAATACCGCCAGGGCCATATCCCGGGGGCCTGGTTCGCCGTTCGGTCCCGCCTGGAAAAAGCGCTTGAGACCGTGCCCACCAAATCCCGATTGGTCCTGACTTCCGGCGATGGCGTGATCGCCTGGCTGGTGGCGGGGGAGGCGGAAGAACTTGTTTCCCAGCCCGTGTCGGTTCTCACCGGCGGCACGGCGGCCTGGGCCTGGGCCGGTTTGCCGCTCACCAAGGGCGAGGAAAATATGGCGGATACGACCAATGATGTCTGGCTCAGACCCTATGACCGCTTAAGCGGCGTCGAGGATGCGATGAAAACCTATCTGTCCTGGGAAGGCGATCTGGTGGAACAGCTCCAGCGGGACGGATCGACCAAATTCCGCCTGTTTCCCGATAATGCTTAGGATTTAGAGGGGCGCCAGTACCCCCTCATCAATGGCCTGGCGCACGCGCTGGGATTCGGCTTTTTTATCGATGCGGGGCAGGCGCGTCTTGGCGTAGGTATGCTTTTCCTTCAATTTACCGCCCTCGAAATGAAGGAGATCAAGCCCCCGCCAGCCACCGGCCCTTGCATCTTCTTCAAGGGTCAACAGCCAGCGGATCATGGCCTTGCCGGTCCCCGGCGCTTCGCCCAGATCGATGAACATGTCTTCGGTATGGAAGCAGGCGCGCCCGAAATCGCCACTGAGCAATGGCTCGAAGGCGGCGCGGATCGCCACCTTGCCCTGATGGCGCATGCCGTTGAATTCATCGTAAATGCCGTCGTCCGCGAAATAGGACATGACTTCGTCCAGGTCTTCGCGGTTGAAGGCCTCGGTAAAGTTGATAACCAGTTTTTCCAACGCCTGGCGCGCCTCGGACCTGTCTTCCGCCATGACCTTAACCTTTCAGGGGTTGGAGCCGGCTGCCGACCGACGCGGTCTGCTTTTCCGGATCAAAACGAAGCGTCGGGATGGCGTCCAGATCGGTTCCGGTGACGCGCACGAAGCGGGCATCATCGGGGAATTCGATGGAATGAATTTCGCCCACCTCGACCTTGCGGGCCTGGCCCAGCTCAAGCCGGAATTCCTGGGCGACTTCCAGATCCGCCTGGCCCACGCCGTTACCGCTGTCGGTTCGGTTCCAGACCTTCATATCCGTATAAAGGGTGGCCTGGCCATAAACGCCCCAGGAGGTGCCGTGATCATGGGGAGGTTCCGTTTTGCCTTTTTCATAGATATGCACCAGGACGTTAAAATCCGTCTCCTCATCCACATAGATGGTGCGGATGCCGGCTTCGGCGTCCGGTCCGCACTGGGCGGCAACGAAGGCTTCGTCGTGCAACAATTTTTCAAGGTTCAGCCGCACCGCTTCCACTTTTCCTTCCCCACCGGCCTGGATCGCACCACGGCAATCGGTACAGAATTCTTCAAGTGTATAAGCCATTTTTATCTCCCCTGATCCAGTTCAGCTCACGGTGCCACAATTGGAGATTGCCCGCAAGCCGCCCTCTAGGTCGGGCGGTTGTCTCCTACATAGGTGAGCTCGTCGCGTATCTTGAGCTCAAGTAGGATATTTTCCTCTTCCGATTCCTCGCACAACATTGAGCGATGGGAAATTCCCTTGGGGATCAGAATCATTTCACCGGCCTTGAGGGTCACCGTCCCCATTTCTGTTTCCCAGCGCAGGGCGCCCCGGAAGCAGAAAATGATTTCATTGTCATCTACGTTGCGGTGCCAGAACCCCATATCCTCCTTGGAGCGTTTGGACAAATCGATCTTGACGCTGTCGGAGGCGAACATGCGCAAGGGCGCGCCGTCGGCCTTGTTGTAATTTTCCGGCTGGAACTTGGGATCAAGGAAATCCACTTTCTTGAATTTTCCCCCGCCGCCAACCACGCCCAGATTTTCGATAGGTGAGGCGGCCTGCTCCAACGTTACATTGGAACCATGAATGGTGATCAATTCGCGGAAAGGTTTGTCGGGCATTTTCTCACTCCTTCTTGAATGGCAATAACTGGAAAGGCTGCCCTGCAAAAGATGCCGTCTTTCATAGACATGCGGCTTGTGTCTGTTATGGAATGCCCGGTGGGCCCAGTCAATGATGGTTTGATCCCTGGCATTGACGCGCCCGGGAGGGTCCACGATATTCAGCCCAAGCGGCAACAAATTCAGGAGCTATCGATTTGGCGGGGACTAGGGATATTTTGAATAAACGGAAGGACAGCCAGTTCGGCGATCTGCGGGGCTGGATCGACGCGCTTAGGCGCGAAGGCGAACTCCGCGACGTCGACGCCCAGGTGGATTGGGATGTGGAAATCGGCTCCATTATCCGCATGGCCCAGGGAACCGGGGCCAGCCCCGCCCTGCTGTTCAACAACATCAAGGACTATAATCAGGCCGATGCAGTGTCGTCTCAGATATTCTCCGGCGGGCAGGGCAGCTATTCGCGTCTGGCCATGATGTTCGGGCTGCCGCCTGACACGCACCCCAGGGAGTTGGTCAGGATATGCCGCACCATCTTTACCGAAAGCGTGCCGCCGGTCATGGTCAAGGACGGACCGGTGAAAGAGAATGTCCTGACCGGGGATCAGATCAATTTACTGGATTTTCCCGTTCCCAAATGGAACCGGTTGGATGGGGGGCGCTATATCCTTACCTATGCCGGCTGCGTGACCAAGGACCCGGATACCGGCGTCCACAATATTGGCATCTACCGGGGCATGGTTTCCGGCCCTGCCTCCATCCCAGTCCTTTTGTGGCGGGCCCAGCATTGGGGCGGCCATTTCAGTAAATATGCCGAGCGCGGCGAGGAAATGCCCGTCGCCTTCGTCATCGGCTGGGAGCCGTCACTTGGTTTCACGGGCGGCGCACCCATTCCCAGGGGCACATCCGAATATGACGTGATGGGCGCCATCCGGAGCGCACCCGTCGAGCTGGTGGATTGCGAAACCGTCCCCCTGACCGTGCCCGCCTCGGCCGAAATCGTCATCGAGGGATATATTTCGGGCGATCCGGCAACCTTCACCGAAGAAGGCCCCTATGCCGAATTCACCGGCTTTTACGCACCCGGGGAAACCAAAAAACACACCGCGCGGGTAACCGCCGTCATGCACCGGGACAAGCCCATATTCCGGGGCACCATCGAAGGCACCCTGCCCGGAAGCTTCACCGAAAACGCGGTGATGAGTTCCATCCAGCGCACGGCGACGGCCTGGAACGCGCTGGATTCGGCTGGTGTGCCAGGGATTACGGATATCTGGGGCCCGCCGATCCATGCGGGCGTCAATTTGTTCGTGCAAATCAATCAGACCTACCGCAATCAGGCCAAGCAGGTGGCCTCGGCGCTCTGGGGGGATTCGGCCTCTCATGTGCGCTACAAACATGTCACGGTGGTGGACCAGGATGTCGACGTCCATGATTACGCCGCCGTCGATTGGGCCGTTGCCTTCCGGGTCAATGCGGGCGAAGACGATGTGATCATCTATCCGGCCAATTGGGGCGCCGGTCTGGATCCCAGTACGCGCCGCCGGGATGCCAATGTGCATCAGTTTGGGACCGGCAAATGGCACCGGGTATTGACCGATGCGACCATCAATCTAGATTACGAGTCCGATGCGGACGGCAACCGCTATCCGCCCTCGGTGCGTCTGTCCGATGAAGACAGCGCCAAGGTCACGGCGCGCTGGCGGGAACTTGGGCTTGACCAAAAAACCAAACAATAATCAGGAGCAATCAAAATGACGGATAACCCAGAAGTTTCAAACCGGTTGGTGCCCAGAGCATTCGGCGATTTGCGGGGCTGGATCGAAGCCCTCAGGATCGAAGGCGAGCTGCACGAGGTGGAGGCCGAGGTGGATTGGGATTGCGAGCTGGGCACCATCGCCCGGCGCGCCTTCGGCAATGGCGACGGGCCGGCCCTTTTGTTTGACGAAATATCGGGCTATGGCGCTGATGACGATGTGTGGTGCCGCAAGGTCTTTACCGGCGGCATGTCAAACTACACAAGGGTGGCCATGGCCCTGGGTCTGCCCAAGGATGCTCCGGTCCGCGATCTGGTGCAGGCGACCCGTCATTACCTGGATCAACGGGTTGCCCCGGTCGAGGTCAAGACCGGCAAGGTCAAGGAAAACATCCATCTGGGTGATGACATTGATCTATATAAAATTCCCGTACCCCGCTGGCACCGGGAAGATGGCGGGCGCTATATCAACACCTATCAGGCGACCATCACCAAGGACCCGGATACGGGGGTCCATAATGTGGGTCTCTACCGGGGTATGCTCGGCGAAAAAAAGGACACCCTTCCCGTTTTGCTCTGGCGTGCCCAGCATTGGGGGGTGCATTTCGAAAAATGGCGCGAAAAGGGACAAAAGATGCCCGTCGCCCATGTTTACGGCTGGGAGCCCGCCATGAGTTTTTGCGCTTCGGCCCCCGTACCCACCGGCGTTTGTGAATATGAAGTCATGGGCGCCATGCGGGGCGAGCCGGTGCCTTTGGTCAAATGCGAAACGGTGGATCTGATGGTCCCCGCCGATGCGGAAATGGTGATTGAGGGAACCATCGATGATGATCCGGCCACCTTTGAGATGGAAGGGCCGTTTGGTGAATATACGGGCTATTTTGGCGGCGATCAGGGGCCCAAACATGTGACCAAGGTAAGCTGCGTCATCCACCGGGACGACCCCATCCACCGGGGGACCCTGGAAGGCACCATGCCCAAGATGCTCAACGAAAATTCCGTCACCAGTTCGGTGCAGCGGGCGGGCATCGCCTGGAATGTGTTGGAGCGTGCCGGCGTGCCGGGCATCACCGATGTGCATTGCCCGGCGGCCAATAACGGCACCACACTGATGATCCAGATCCATCAGACCTATAGGGGCCAGGCCAAACAGGCCGCCGCCGCCATCTGGGGCTCCAACTCGGCCCATCTGCGCTACAAGAATATCTGGGTGGTGGACGAAGATATCGACATCCATGATTACGGCGCCCTGGACTGGGCCCTGGCCTACCGGGTCAATGCGGCTGAGGACGATATCGTCTTTTTCCCATCTACGTTTGGCTCCTTGCTGGATCCCTCCACGCGCCTGGCGGACCGCGACCCCATGCTTTACGGCACGGGTAAATGGACCCGCATGTTGATCGACGCCACGGTCAATCTGGATTTCGATCCCGAAGACCAATACAACGGAAACCGCTACCCGCCCATGGTCATCCCCCATGACGAAGACTGGCAAAAGGTGGACAGCCGCTGGGAGGAATACGGCTTCAAGCGCGATAAATAGCATTAAAGGAAAAGACTGATGCAGGAAGCGGAACTGGCCTATCCGTTCCAATCCATCCGGGCGGTGCTGGATACCTACCGGGAACGCCACCCGGAAAAGATAGCCCTTTATGATCTGGATCAGGAGAAGGGCGCCAATTACGTCGAACTCCATGAAGCGGCCAATCGGGTTGCCCGCTATCTGGAAAGTCTGGGCATCAAAAAGGGTGACCGGGTGGGTCTTTTGGCTGACGAAAATCTGGAAAAGCTGCTCATCTGGATGGGGATTTGGCGCTTGGGCGCCGTGGTCTGCCCGCTCAATATCGAAATCAATGCCGGCCATATCCGGGAACTGCTGGGCACCATCGGGCCCAAGCTCACGCTCTGGCACCGGGAACTGGACGGTGCGGCTTTGACCGGGGGCGTGGATGGCCAGATCATGCGCTTCGATGATTGGGACCGGGATTATGAAGGTGGTTTGGATGGGGAGGAATTCTTTGCCAATCTGGCCAAGCTGGAACCCGGCCCGGAGGTGAGTTCGGAAAACGGCCCGGATGATCTGTCCTGCATCTTTTGCACTTCGGGCACTACGTCCACGCCCAAAAGCGTGGTCTACAACCATATGGCCTATTGGCTGAACGGGCTGAACACGGTGGATTTTCTGGGTCTGGACGGGGATGATCGCACCCTTGAATACCGCTCCTTCGGCTGGAATTCGGCGCAGGTGTTGAGCCTCATGCCCTGGATCGTCACCGGTTTGAGCATGTATTTCGCCAAACGCTTTTCCCACAGCCGCTTCTTCGATTGGATCAAGGTCCATGATATCAGCTTCGCCGCTGGCGTCCCGACGGTGGTGAACATGCTGCTCAACGAGCCAACGGGCATCACGGGTGACGATATACCGACGCTCCGGCGCATGACTTGTTCCACGGCGCCCCTGTCGCCCGAACAGTGGCAGAAATTCGAAAGCATGTACGGCGTTGCCCTGTTGCAGCTTTACGGCATGTCGGAAGCCGGCTGGATTTGCGGCAACCGGCATAACCGCCGGCGCATGGGCACCGTCGGCCCGCCGGCCAAGCACCAGCAATTCCAGATTGTGGACGGTGAGGGCAATCCCTGCCCGACGGGGGTGGAGGGTGAGGTCACCGTCGGCGGGCCCCAGACCAGTGTCGCCGTCATCACGCCCGAAGGGGAGTGGGAAGACCAGCGCCTCAAGCCCATGCGCACGGGCGATCTGGCGATCATGGATGAGGACGGTTTCGTCACCGTCACCGGACGTACCAAGGATCTGATTATCCGGGGCGGGGTCAATATCGCGCCCCTGGAAATCGATCATGTGATCATGAAGCTGGACAAGGTCAGCGAAGCCGCCGCCATTGGCGTGCCGGACGAAATTTATGGTGAGGAGGTGGTCTGTTACGTGGTTGCCGCCCCCGGCGCCACCTTAAGCGAAGAGGAAATACTCACCCATTGCGCGGGCACCCTGCCCGAATTCAAATGCCCCAAGCGCGCCTATTTTGTTGTGGAGTTGCCAAAATCCGACCGGGGAAAAATCCGCCGCGACGATTTGAAGGATATCTGGGCTGGCGGGCAGGGAGAGTAGAGCTATCGCTCCGAATGCTCTAGGTCACATACCCATAGAAAGGATTCCCAAACGGGCTGATTTGTGATTC
>CAZBQG010000177.1:0-9487 GCA_964493945.1 uncultured Rhodospirillaceae bacterium | reverse complement strand
GGCCGGAATATCCAGTGATTGTTGAGATATTTGAAGGGCCCTTCGAAATAGGCCACATCAATGCGGCCGGGGCTGTCCAGCTTGACCCGGGATGTAAAGCGTTCCCGAAACATCTTATAGCCGATGACCATTTCGGCCATGATTTCATCGCCTTCGGACTTGGTGACCCGGGTGGCGACGCACCAGGGAAGAAATTGGGGGTATTTCTCAACATCGGCGACCAGATCGAACATCTCTTCCGGGCTGTAGGGGAGAAGCCGCTTTTCGGCGTGGGTCGGCATGAAGCTGTCTTACCCTTTGGCCCTGGCGGCGCGCAGCTCCTGGAAACCATCGTCGGCATGGAAAGATGATCGGGTCAGAGGTGTCGCCGAAACCTTTAGAAAACCCTTCCTGAGCGACATGTTTCCAAGCTCCTTGAACTCGTCCGGGCTGACATAACGGCGCACCGGCGCATGATTTTTGGTGGGCCGCAGATATTGGCCGACGGTCAGGAAATCCACCCGGGCCGAACGCAGATCATCCATCACCTGGCCCAGTTCTTCATCTCCCTCGCCCAACCCCACCATGACGCCCGATTTGGTGAAAATATCCGGATCCAGATCCTTAGCCTTATCCAACAGCTTGAGCGATTGGAAATAACGGGCGCCGGGGCGGATTTCCGGGTAAAGCCTAGGCACGGTTTCCAGATTATGATTGAAGACGTCGGGCCCGGCCCCGATTACCACCTCCAGGGCGCCTTCTTTCTGGCGGAAATCGGGGGTCAGAACCTCGATGCTGGTCGCCGGCGCCCGGGCGCGCAACGCCGAAATGCACTTGGCGAACTGTTCGGCCCCGCCATCGGCCAGATCATCCCTATCGACGGAAGTGATCACCATATGTTTGAGGCCGCTCACTTCGGCCATTTCTGCCAGATTGCCGGGCTCATCCGGGTCCACCGGGCGGGGCTTGCCCGTCGCAACATTGCAAAAGGCGCAGGCCCGCGTACAGATATCACCCAGGATCATCACGGTGGCATGTTTTTGCGACCAGCATTCGCCGATATTGGGACAGGCCGCTTCCTCGCAGACCGTGTTGAGATTGAGCCCCCGCATGAGCTTGCGGGTCTCGTTGTAACTGGGCGAGGTGGGCGATTTGACCCTGATCCAGGGTGGTTTGCGCTCAAACCCCGCAGTGGATGTATCTAGCTTGCTCATTGGCTTTAGAAATGAATGACCCGGCCGAAGGCGTCAAGGCTTGCTTCATGCATCATTTCCGACAGGGTGGGATGGGGGAAGATGGTTTCCATCAATTCCGCCTCGGTGGTCTCCAGGGTCATGCCGATGGAAAAGCCCTGGATCAGCTCGGTCACCTCGGCCCCCACCATATGGGCGCCCAGAAGCTCTCCGGTCCCCGCATCGAACAGGGTTTTAACCAAGCCCTCCGCCTCGCCAAGGGCAATGGCCTTGCCGTTACCCATGAACGGAAAATGCCCGATTTTGACCTCCCTGCCCTGCTCCTTGGCGGCTTCCTCGGTCAGGCCGATGCTGGCCACTTGCGGATGGCAATAGGTGCAACCCGGAATGCGGCTCTTGTCCAGGGGATGAAGGCCGGGCAATCCGGCAATGCGTTCAACGCAGATGATCCCCTCATGACTAGCCTTATGGGCCAGCCAGGGAGGCCCGGCCACATCGCCGATGGCGAAAATACCTGGCTCGCCCGTGGTGCTCCATTCATCGGTGACGATATGGGTCCGGTCGACGGTGATTTTGGTTCCTTCCAGGCCAATATCTTCAACATTGCCCTGGATGCCAACGGCCATGATCACCCGCTCGACGGTCAGATCTTCGCTGGCGCCATCTTTTTCGATGCTCGCCGTCACCTGCCCCTTGCCCTTTTTCAGAGAGGTCACGGTAGCCCCGGTGCGGATTTTCATGCCCTGCGCCTCAAAAGCCTTATGGGCGAAGGCGGAAATTTCTGCGTCTTCCACCGGCAACACACGGGGCAGAACCTCGACGACGGTCACTTCGGCGCCCAAAGTGGCGTAGAAGCTGGCGAATTCCATACCGATGGCCCCCGATCCCACCACCAGAAGGGAGTTGGGCATCTCGCCCGGCGTCATGGCTTCCTTGTAGCTCCAGATCAGCTTGCCGTCGGGCTCCAGTCCGGGTAATGCCCGGGCCCTTGCACCGGTGGCCAGGATGATGTTTTTTCCGGAAAACTCGTCGATGGATTTTCCGTCCTTCTCGACGCTGATTTTGCCGCCGCCGGCGAGCCTTCCCCGGCCATCCACGAAGGTCACTTTGTTCTTCTTCAAAAGGTGGATAACGCCGGCATTAAGTTGCGCCACAACGCCCCTGGAACGTTCAATTATTTTCTTAAAGTCAAATTCCAGACCTTTGGTTTTTAAGCCATATTCTTTCGATTCCTTGGCATTCCGGAATAGCTCGGCGGAGCGCAACAATGCCTTGGTTGGAATGCATCCCCAATTGAGGCAGATACCGCCCAGATGCTGCTCCTCAACCAGCCCGACGGACAGGCCCAACTGGGCGCCCCGGATGGCCGCCACATAGCCCCCGGGCCCGCCGCCCAAAATTAGGAGATCGAAGCTGTCTTCGGGCATGGCTTGCCCTTCACAAAAGCATGGTTAAGGGGTCTTCAATCAACCCCTTGAAAGCGGCCAGGAATTGGGCACCCAGCACGCCGTCCACCGAACGGTGATCAGAAGACAGGGTGCAGCTCATGACCGTGGCGATACCCAGGGCGCCGTCCTTGACCACGGGGCGCGCCTCGCCCGCGCCCACCGCCAGAATGCACGATTGGGGCGGGTTGATGATGGCGGAAAATTCATGGATGCCGAACATGCCCAGATTGGAAATGGTGAAACCGCCGCCCTGATATTCCTCCGGCGCCAAATTGCCATCCCTGGCCCGGGCACCCAGATCCTTCATTTCGATGGAGATTTCGGCCAAGCCCTTTTGGTCCGCATCGCGCACGATTGGCGTGATCAGCCCGCCATCGGTGGAAACGGCGATGGCCACATCGACGCAGTCATAAAGCCGGATGGCTTCTTCACCCCAGCTTGAATTGGCGCCCGGCACCTTGCGCAGCGCCAGACCCGCGGCACGCACGATAAAATCATTGACCGAAATTTTATAGGCCCCCTCACCTTCCGGCGAGCGGGTATTGAGGTCCCCCCGAAGGGCCAGAAGATTGTCGAGTTGGCATTCGATGGTCAGGAAAAAATGAGGAATATCGAGGCTTGATTCGGTCAGGCGCTGGGCGATCACCTTGCGCATGGAGGAATTGGGAACATCCGTATAGGGCCGCTCGCCGGGCAGCAAAGCAGGCAGCGGAGCATTGGGCCCAGCGACGGCAGTCGGTACCGAACCCGCCGCCAGGGCAGCCTCAATATCGCGCTTGACGATGCGCCCCTTGGGGCCCGATCCGCTGAGGGCGGCCAGATTCAGCCCGGCTTGTCCGGCCAGACGGCGGGCCAGGGGGCTTACGGCGATGCGCGCGCCATCCTTGGCCGGCGCGGGCGTTGCGGTCGCTTGTGGGGCGGGAGCGCTTGGCGCTGCTTCTGGCTGGGGGGGCTGGGCCGGCTGAGCGGCGGCGGGCGTTATTTTATCCGCAGCGGACGCATCCTCGCCTTCTTCCAACAGGACGGCGATAGGCGAATTGACCGGCACCCCGTCGGTTCCGTCACCGACCAGGATTTTTCCCAAAATCCCGTCATCGGCGGCTTCTAGCTCCATGGTCGCCTTATCGGTCTCGATTTCCGCCAGCAGGTCGCCATAAGCGACTGTATCGCCTTCTTTTTTGAGCCATTTGGCCAGCTTTCCTTCGGTCATGGTCGGCGACATGGCGGGCATCAGTATGGAGATGGTCATCGGCGGCTCCCCCATGCACTGCTGAATTTATGCATAACAGACATCCTTGGCCGCCTGGGCCACCTCCGCCATGCGGGGCAGGGAAAGCTCCTCCAGATTACGGGCATAGGGCATGGGCACATCGGCGCCGCTGACCCGGCGCACGGGCGCGTCCAGATCATCGAAGGCGTGTTCCATCATGAGGGCGGCAAGCTCTGAGCCGATCCCCGCGAAGGGCCAGCCTTCTTCCACGCTGACCAGCCGGTTGGTTTTGACCACTGATCCGAGAATGGTGTCCAGATCCAGCGGGCGCAGGCTGCGGAGATTGATCACTTCGGCCTCGATCCCGTCCGCCGCCAGCAATTCGGCGGCTTCCAGGGCAACGCCCACCATGCGTGAAAAGGCGGTCAGGGTAACGTGGCTGCCCGGGCGTTCAATGCGGGCGCGGCCCAGGGGAAGGGTAAAATCATCACCCGCCGGCAGATCGAAACTTTGGCCATACATGATTTCATTTTCCAGAAAGACCACCGGATTGGGATCGCGGATGGCGGATTTGAGCAACCCTTTGGCGTCCGCCGCCGAATAGGGCGCCACCACTTTCAGGCCCGGCACATGGGCATACCAGCTGGCATAGCATTGGGAATGCTGGGCCGCCACGCCGGCCGCCGCCCCGTTGGCGCCCCTAAAAACAATGGGACAGCTCATCTGGCCGCCCGACATGTAGCGGGTCTTGGCCGCCGAATTGATTAGGTGATCGATGGCCTGCTGGGCAAAATTGAAGGTCATGAACTCGATGACCGGCCTTAATCCACCGAATGCAGCGCCGACGCCAAGCCCGGCAAAGCCATGTTCGGTGATCGGCGTATCGACCACCCGTTGGGCGCCGAATTCTTCCAGCAAGCCCTGGGACACCTTGTAGGCGCCCTGATATTCGCCCACCTCCTCGCCCATCAGGAAGATATTGAGATCGGCCCGCATTTCCTCGGCCATGGCATCGCGCAGGGCTTCGCGCACGCTCAACGTTATGGTTTCGCCGTCATATCCGGGCTCGGGTGCGGTTGGTATTTCGTTGGCCATCTGCCCTTCCTCAGCCCGTTTCCAGCAAAATATCGGTGAACAATTCGGACGGATCGGGCTCGGGGCTTTGCTGAGCGAATTCGGCGGCCTCGGCGACGATGGCTTTGACTTCCGCATCCACCTGTTTGAGGTCGTCCTCGCTGGCCAGTTTTCCGTCCAGCAAAAGTTGCCGGACACGGTCGATGGGATCGCGCTCGGCCCGAACCTTGCTGACTTCCTCGCGGGAACGGTATTTGGCCGGATCGGACATGGAATGGCCCCGGTAGCGGTAGGTCTGCATGCCTAAAATATAAGGCCCTTTGCCGCTTCGGGCATAGGCCAGGGCCTTGGCACCTTCTTCGCGCACAGCCAGCACATCCATGCCGTCGACCCGCTTGCCCGGAATACCGAAGGTGCTGCCCCGGGCGAACAATTCCTGGGTGGCGGAGGCGCGCGACACCGATGTACCCATGCCGTAGCGGTTGTTTTCCAGCACATAAATCAAGGGAAGCTTCCAAAGAGCGGCCATATTCATGCTTTCGAAGACCTGGCCCTGATTGGAGGCGCCGTCGCCGTAATAGGTCATGCATACGCCGCCATCACCTTTATATTTATGGGCAAAGGCAAGCCCCGCGCCGATGGGCACCTGGGCGCCGACGATGCCATGCCCGCCATAGAAATTCTTTTCCCGGCTGAACATGTGCATGGAGCCGCCCTTACCTTTGGAATAGCCCCCTGCCCGGCCCGTCAGCTCGGCCATCACGCCCTTGGCTTCCATGCCGCAGACCAGCATATGCCCGTGATCCCGGTATGAGGTAATGACGCTGTCGACTACAGCATTGGCCGCCGCCTGCATGCCGACGACCACCGCTTCCTGGCCAATGTATAAATGACAAAAACCGTTGATCAGCCCCATGCCGTAAAGCTGGCCTGCCTTTTCCTCAAAACGGCGGATGAGCAGCATATCGCGGAGATATTGATGTAGTTCGCCAAGTGTAGCGCCGCCTTTGCCGGAAGGTTTTTTCCTGGATGTTTTGCTCTTTGCCGGTTTGGCCATAAATGAACTCTTTCTAACCCCTTTGAACATAGGCGCCCGCAATGGTTTTGTTCAGGCACATCATAGAAATAGGGGGAACAGCCGCTTTTTCCAGCTAATATTGCATTCAAAAGCGCTTGTTTTGCAACAAGAAATTATTAATTTAACGGTTTTTGGTTAATAAGCCTGGGAGAGCATATCTTAAGCAACTACGGGCGTATTCAAGGCGCTGAATATGGCGCTTATTTTCCACCCGGTTCCTTCTCCAGGAAGATGACTTTTTCATCCGCATGGCCATAGCCCAACATGAAGCGCATCCGTTCATCCAACATATCCACATCCAGGCTGTCGGGATGAAGAAGACGCACCCGGCGTTTGATGGCTTCGCGTTCGCGGATCAATTTGGCTGAAACGTCGCGCGCCTGATCGGCCATGCGGCTCATTTGCCAATAGGCAATCAGCCCGTGCTGCCCCTGCACGGCGTGATAACCGATATAGAGAATCAAGCTGGCCCCGATTACCGGGCCCATGACGTTGCGGGCACGCCCGCGTATTTCCCCAAGTAGCTTCATTCGTGACTCTCTTGATGCACCAATATCTGATGCAAACAGCTTGCCACTCGGGGATTTTTCAGTATTTCGTTTTATTTCAAAACCTTAAGGCTTTTTTGGCGTCCAGACTCTGTTTCCGCCCCCACTAACCTCCGGTTAATTATTGCCGGGGAAAGACCATTATTGCCCTATTCGATGACGCTGATCACCGCCCGGCCCGGATAAAAGGCTGCCCTGCCCAGTTCCTCCTCGATGCGCAAAAGTTGATTATATTTGGCCAGCCGGTCGGACCTGGAAAGCGATCCGGTCTTGATCTGCCCGGCGGCGGAGGCCACCGCCAGATCGGCGATGCTGGTGTCCTCGGTCTCTCCTGAACGGTGGGAAACGACCGTGGTGAAGCCTGCCTTTTGGGCCATTTCGATGGTTTCCAGGGTTTCGGTCAGGGTGCCGATTTGATTGAGCTTGACCAAAATTGAATTGGCCACACCCTCCTCGATGCCTTGCTTGAGGCGGACAGGGTTGGTCACGAACAGATCATCGCCGACCAACTGCACCCGGCCACCCAAAATCTCATACATGGTGTCCCAACTGTCCCAGTCATCCTCGGCCATGCCGTCTTCGATGGACAGAATGGGATAACGGCGCACCAGGCTCAGATAATGTTCGGCCAGCTCGTCCCCATCCATGGTTTGTTCATCATCAGCCCCCGGATAATAGACGCCTTCGCGGTAAAATTCGGTGGCCGCCGCGTCCAGGGCCAGGGCGATCTGATCGCCCGGCTTGTAGCCCGCCGCCTCGATGGATTTGACGATAAAGCCCAAAGCCTCATCGGCGCTGGCCAGATTGGGCGCGAAACCGCCCTCATCGCCCACATTGGTGGTGTGGCCGGCTTCGCTGAGGGCGCTTTTGAGGGCGGCGAAGGTTTCGGCCCCCATGCGCACGGCCTCGCTCATGCTCTCGGCACCGACCGGCATGATCATGAATTCCTGAATGGCGATGGGGTTGTCCGCATGGGCGCCGCCATTGATCACATTCATCATGGGAACGGGCATGGTGCGGGCCTGGGTGCCGCCCATATAGCGATAAAGGGGCAAACCCGCATCCTGGGCGGCAGCCTTGGCGGTGGCCAGACTGACGCCCAAAATGCCGTTGGCGCCCAGGCGGCCTTTGTTAGGTGTCCCGTCCAGATCAATCATGCCCTGATCCAGACCCACCTGATTATCCGCATCATGACCCAGCAAAGCCTGGCGTATCTCGCCATTCACATTGGCGCAGGCCTGGGTAACGCCCTTGCCGCCATATTGATCCTTATCGCCGTCGCGCAGCTCCACGGCTTCGTGGGTACCGGTGGAGGCGCCTGACGGCGCGGCGGCACGGCCGAAGGCGCCGCTTTCCAGGACCACGTCAACCTCGACGGTGGGGGTGCCTCTGGAATCCAGAATCTGGCGGGCATGTATTTGGGTGATAGCAGTCATTCTTCAACTCTCTCCAAGGGAAATTGGGCGTGATTTGGCCAGCCTGTCGAATTCAAGTAATGTCTCAACTACGCCTTCTAAATCATTAAAAGGTATCATATTTTCACTATCAGAAGGTGCCCGTTCCGGCGCCTCGTGGGTTTCAATGAAGACGCTCGCCACACCGACGGCGACAGCGGCCCGGGCCAGTACGGGGGCGAATTCCCGCTGCCCGCCCGAAGAGGTTCCGGCACCGCCGGGCTGCTGCACGGAATGGGTCGCATCGAAGATCACCGGCCAGCCGGTGGCTACCAATTGGGGCAGTGAGCGCATATCGGAAACCAATGTGTTATAGCCAAAACTGGTGCCCCGCTCGCAAAGCATCACTCGCTCACATCCCCCGCCGGTCAGCTTATCCACCACATTGGGCATATCCCAGGGTGCCAGGAATTGTCCCTTTTTCACATTGACCGCCAAGCCGGTGCGGGCGGCGGCGACAAGCAAATCAGTCTGGCGGCACAAGAAGGCAGGTATCTGCAAAACATCCACGGCACCGGCCAGGGCCTCGCATTGTTCGGGCAGATGCACATCGGTAAGGACAGCGCAGTCATAGGTCGCCCTGATTTCATTGAATATGGGCAGGGCGTCGTCCAGACCCACGCCCCGCGGACTGTCATTGCTGGTCCGGTTGGCCTTGTCAAACGACGTCTTGAAGATCAGCCCCACATCCAGCCGGCTGCACATCTCCACAAGTTTCCCGGCCATTTCCAGCCCATGCTCCCGGCCCTCCAGCGCGCAAGGGCCGGCGATCAAAACCATAGGCAGATCATTGCCCGCCGTGACCGGGCCGATGCTCACATGGCGCTGGGTCATCATGCCCTGCTCCTAGACCAGACGGGATTGTTCGACCGTGGCGCGGATGAAATCGGTGAACAATGGATGGGGGTTGAAGGGGCGGGATTTAAGCTCGGGGTGGAACTGCACGCCGATAAACCAGGGATGATCGGGAATTTCGGCGATTTCGGGCAGCACGCCGTCCGGCGATTTTCCGGAAAAGACCACACCGGCCTCGACCAACTGTTCTTCGTAGCGCAGATTGACCTCATAGCGGTGGCGGTGGCGTTCCGAAATAAGCGATTGGCCATAAACGCCGTGCACCCGGCTGTCCTGGGTCAGGGCGCATTCATAGGCACCAAGGCGCATGGTGCCACCTTTGTCCGATGCCCCATCACGGCGCTCCAGGGTACCGTCCTGTTCCCATTCGGTCATCAACCCAACCACGGGTTCCGCGCAGTGGCCGAATTCGGTCGAACCCGCATCGGTAATTCCGGCCAGATTGCGTGCCGCCTCGACCACTGCCATCTGCATGCCGAAACAGATGCCGAAATAGGGTACAAGGCGCTGGCGGGCAAAATTGGCTGCCATGATCTTACCTTCCGCGCCCCGCTCGCCAAAGCCGCCCGGCACCAGAATGCCATGCACCTCTTCCAGATGATGAATGGTGTCGGGTTGCTCGAATATCTCCGATTCAAGCCATTTCAG
>CAZBQG010000176.1:0-9507 GCA_964493945.1 uncultured Rhodospirillaceae bacterium | reverse complement strand
TCTGATCCTCCTTTTCCTAACTATAAAGGTGGACCACTCAATGGGGGGAGGACCAGGTTGGCGCCAATATGATCGTCGGTATTGATCTCAATAATGCCCGCAAACCCTTAGGCGAAAAATTCGGCATGACCCATTTCGTCAATCCGGGCGAGGTAGAGGGAGAGCTGGTGGATTATCTGGTGGATTTGACCGGCGGCGGTGCGGATCATTCTTTTGAATGCATCGGCAACACGGACACCATGCGCCAGGCTTTGGAATGCTATCACAAGGGCTGGGGCGAGAGCACCATCATCGGCGTCGCCGGCGCCGGCCAGGAAATCTCCACCCGCCCGTTTCAGCTGGTGACAGGTCGGGTCTGGCGGGGCACGGCATTCGGCGGCGCCAAGGACTGCACGGATGTACCCAAAATCGTCGATTGGTACATGGAGGGCAAAATCAACATCGACGATCTGATCACCCACAAATTGTCATTGGCGGAGATCAATAAAGGCTTCGAACTCATGCATGAAGGCAAAAGCATCAGGAGCGTGGTGGAGTTTTGAGGGCTACCCCGCTTCCCTCAGCGCCCGCGTCCCCTCCTCATCGACGGTGAGATCATCGGTGATCGCCACCTTATAGATATCGCGCGCCATCTCGCCGCTCACCAGCCCGCTCACCACGTCTTTCAGGACGGCCGCCGGGTCGCGCTCCGCCGGGTTGCCGAGGCCGCCGCCGCCGGGGATTTCAATCACCAGATGCTCATTTGCCGGAATGATCTGCTTGCCCCGGCTGCCCAGCTCGCCGCCGCCTTTCAGCCAGAAACTTCCGGCGGCGCCGTCATGGCCGCCGTCGCTGCCCCTGGCGGGAAAGATTTGGCGTTGATAGGCGGCAAACAGGGCGAAGGGGGTACCTTCCCGGCTGCTTATTTCCACCGATTGACCCAGACCGCCCCGGAATTTACCGGCGCCGGCCGAATTTTCGCGCAATTGGCGCTTCCAGAAGACCATGGGGGTCATGGCTTCTGTCACCTCAATAGCGATGGCCTTGACGCCTGACGGATAGGCGGTTGCCGACATTCCGTCATGATTGGGATGGCCGCCCATGCCGCCGCTTTGAAAATTAAGGGACAGGAATTTCTGGGCATCCGGGTTGGTGTCCCCGGTGATGGCTGCACCGCCTCCCAGGCGGAGGTTCCAGATGGCGGCACTTCCTTCGGCCTGCACGCCGCCCGGCATGGCCTTGGCGAAACAGCCCAAGGCCGCGTCGGGCAACATATGGCCGATCACCTGACGGGCCGTGACCGGCGCGGGCGACAGGGCATTGACGATGGAATTTTCAGGCGCCGTGATACGGATGCGGGACAGGACGGCTGCGTTGTTGGCCAGATGGGGGGCAACAACGCATTTGGCGCCGAAGCTTGTATAGGCGTCGGTGTAACATATGGGGCAATTGATGCCGAAGCGGGACGGGCCCGACGAGCCGGCGAAATCGATATCCACATATTCCCCATCCATCTTGAGCGTGGTCACCAGGTCCAGCGGCTCATCGAAACCGTCGATGCGCATGGAGCTGGTCCATTCGCCCCGGGGCATGGCCTGCACCGCTTCCAGCATGGAGATATCGCTGGTCTCCAGGATATAGGCGCTGAGCTCTTTGATATCGGTCAGATCATATTCATCCATCATGCGCCTGAGGCGCTCCCCGCCTGTTTCGTTACTGGCGACCAGGGCATAGACATCGCCTTCCAGATGGGCGGGCTCGCGGCTGTTGGCGCGCATCAGATTGATCAGCCAGGGATTCATCACCCCTTCGGTGCATAAGGGCATGATCGGAATGAACAATCCCTCGGCGAACACATCGGGCGAGACCGGGTCCGGGCCGGTGCCACCGATATCGGAAACATGGGCCGTACAAGCGAAGATGGCCACCAGCCGGTCTTTATGGAAGGCGGGCGTCACCACCACCAAGTCAAACAAATGCCCCGTACCCTTCCAGGGATCGTTGGTGATGTACGAATTACCGGGGCGCATTTCGTCGGCCGGTATGGCATCCATGAAATGTTTGACCGAAAGGGCCATGGAATTGAACAGGCCAGGGGTGCCGGTGACGGCCTGGGCCAATAACTCTCCTTTGGTGTTGAACATGCCGGCGGACAGATCGCCGGCCTCCCTCACCACCGGCGAGAAGGCGACGCGCATCATGGTGCGGGCCTGTTCCTCGACCACATTTATGAGCCGGTCCCACATCACCTGATGGCGGATGGTTTGATATTGAGAGCTCATTCCTCTTCCCGCCGTTCCATGATGAGATGGTGGTTGGCGTTGATCCAGCCCGAAAATGCGGGCGGCAGATAGGTGGTGGTCTGTTCTTCCGTGATGATCGCCGGGCCTGAGAATTCAGTGCCGGGTGACAGACTCTGGCGGCTGATCACATCAGCCTTCACGGTCCGGCCCAGCCCCGTATCGAAAATCTCTCGGGCTCCCTCGGGTTTGGCCTGGGTTCCGGATGGGCGCTCTTTTCCTGCCTGGAGTGCATCTTCCGGCTCGTCCAGAAACAACACCAAAGTCCAGGTCAGGGCCTGGGCGCCCAGATTGGGAATGGTGCGGTTGAAGTTCTTTTCATAGGTTTGGTGAAACAACTGCTCCAACAAGGCATGATCGCCGTCGCCATAATTTTGCGATGGGATTTCCACCGTCAGATCATGTCCCTGCCCCAGATAGCGCATTTCAACATATCTGCGTTCCTTGAAATCACTGCTGGTACTGGCCAGCTCCAGCACCTCTGCGGCCTCCCGGCGTAGATCGGCAAAAATCGAATTGACCGTGGCCCCCTTGAAATCATCCATGAAAAGAACCTGGGAGCGGACGGCCTCGTAGGCGACGGGCGCCATGAGAAATCCGTAAGCCGAGCCGACGCCCGCATCGGCCGGAATGACGATCTTGTCGATGGATAGTTTTTCGGCGATGCGCGCCGCATGAAGGGGGGCGGCACCGCCGGTGGCGATGAGAACCCGGGTCTCCACCTGATCGCCATGATCGGCGGCATTGACCCGGGTGGCATTGGCCATGTTCTCATCGACGATCTCGGCCAGCCCAGCGGCGGCTTCCTGCACCTGAAGGCCGAGCGGAGCGCCCAGATCCCGTTCCATGGCCGCCCGGGCTCCGGCCTCATCCAGTTTCATGGTGCCGCCGGCGAATTCATCCGGGTCCAGCTTGCCTAAAATAAGATCCGCATCGGTCACGGTGGGGAGTATGCCGCCCAACCCATAGCAGGCGGGACCGGGGTTGGAGCCCGCACTTTCCGGGCCGACGGCGATGCGGCGCAATTGATCCAGGCTGGCGATGGAGCCGCCGCCCGCACCGATTTCGATCATATCGATGACCGGCATGCGCAAGGGAATACCGCTGCCCGGCATGAAGCTGTGGGCGCGGGCCACTTCCATGGAGCGGGAATGGCGCGCCTCGAAATCGTTAAGCAGCACGATCTTGGCCGTGGTGCCGCCCATATCGAAGGCGATGGATTGATCCGCATCCAGTTCGCGGGCGATATGCTGGCCCAGAATGGCGCCCCCTGCGGGCCCGGATTCCACCAGACGGATGGGCAAGCGGATGGCCGTCTCAATAGAAGTGAGCGAGCCCGTGGACATGATCAACAGCAAGGGGCATTCGAGACCGATAGCCGAAAGACTCTCGGCCAACCCGGTCAGATAACCGACCATCATGGGCTGTACATAGGCATTGGCGGCGGTCGTCGATGTGCGTTCGTATTCCCTGATCTCTGGGCAAACTTCGTGGGACAGGGAGACGTACAGATCGGGGCATTCGCCTTTCAGGATTTCCCGGGCGCGGGCTTCGTGGCCGCCGTTGGCATAGGAATGGAGAAAACAGACGGCCAGGGATTGGATGTTTTCCGACTTTATAAATTCGGCGGCCCGCAGCACCCCGTCTTCGTCCAGCTCCTTCAATACTGAACCATCCGACGCCATGCGTTCGCCCACTTCAAGCCGGAGGCGGCGTTCGATCAGCGGACCGGGCCGGACCAGTTCCAGATCATATTGATCGAACCGGTGCCCAAGGGCGAATTCCAGCGTGTCGCGGAACCCTTCCGTCGTCAGCAATGCCGTGCGGGGGCCAGTCCGCTCAATGATGGCGTTGGTCGCCAGGGTCGTGCCATGAAGCACCATGGAAATGTCGCCGGGCGCCACGCCCACCTGGGACATGAGGCGCGTAATTCCCTCCAACACGCCTTTCTCCGGCGCGCCAAGAGTGGTCAGAACCTTGCCTGAAACCGTTCGATCATCGGGAAGTTCGAGAACAACGTCGGTGAAAGTGCCCCCAATATCCACCGCCAGCCTGCAGCCCTGCATATAAGTTTCCTTAGAAGCCCGCTTGTTAAATTTAGCGGCATTCTAACCGAACTTTCCGGCCTGACAATGCCCGGCGAAGGTCAAGCCGCCGGGCGGGCTACAAATTATTTCAAGAACAAAAAGCCGTTCGGTGATAGGTTCGCATTAAAGCTGGGCGGAAAGGCAAATACATCCATGACACTGGGTTCGGGGTTCGGCGGCATCGCCAAGGCGTTTGAAAGCCGCAATTACCGCATATTCTGGATCGGTAACCTGACCCACACCATCACCGTCTGGGTCAACCGGCTGGCTCTAGGCTGGCTGACCTGGGAACTTACCCATTCGCCCTTCTGGCTTGGGCTGATGGCCGCTTCGGGCATGCTGCCGACGGTCTTTCTGGGCCCGGTCGGGGGGGTGACGGCGGACCGATTCGGGCACCGGGCCCAACTGATCGCGGCCACCTATTCGGGCGCGGCTATCGGCATTGTGATTACGGTTTTGGTGGCCAGTGACCTCATTTTCGAAGAACTGCTTTTGGGCCTGGTCATCCTCAGCGGCATCACCCGGGCTTTCAATGTGCCGGCCCGTATCGCCATGATCCACAGCCTGGTGGAAAAGCGTTATCTGGCTTCGGCCATCGGCGTCAACAGCGCCACTTATTACGGCGGCAATTTCGTCGGCCCCGCCCTGGCCGGAGTGCTGATCACCAATTTCGGCATCTCCTGGGCGATCTTCGCCTATGCCTGCGGTGAATTGATCGCGGCCACCTCCTTTTTGCTTCTCAAGATCGACCGCCCCCCGCCGAGGCGCGGCGGGCGCACAAGTCTTTTTGCCGATTTCAACGACGGGTTTCAATATACCCGCTCACACAACGGCATTCTGGCACTCTTAATTCTTGCCGCGGTCATGGCCATCTTTCTCAATCCCTACATGGATATGCTGCCCGGTTTTGCCTCCGATGTATTTAACCGGGACGCCCGCGGTCTGGCCATGCTCACCGCTTCGACCGGGGCCGGCGCCGTGATCGGGGCCTTGTGGATCGCCAGGCGGGGCCGCATGGAAGGGCTGGTGAGGATCGAGTTGACCAGCCTGGGTCTGGCCATGATGGCCATGTTCGGCTTCGTGGCGACGGATCATATGGGCATTTCCGTGGCAGCACTTTTTTTGGTCGGGCTGTTTCTGGTCACCGCCCATGTGTGCGGCACGACCTTGATCCAGAACGCCGTCGAACCCCAGCTGCGCGCCCGAGTGATCAGTTTCTCAGGCGTGATCAATGTAAGCGGCCCGGCCGTCGGCGCCCTGATCATCGGATGGGCGGCAACCATGCTTGGCCTGCGCCTGCCGGTGGCCGGCAGCACGGGTCTGGCCTTTCTTATTTTCCTGGCTGCCGCCCGTTTTGTCGCCCGCAACGCCCTGCCCATGGAAGCGGGGATTCAACAAGAAATTCGGGAACCCGGATATTGATTTCCCCTTGCCAGCACCAAATCCTGGTGCGAGTATCCGTCCGTCTGTCAACAACGGAAAGGAGGTGATCTGATGTCTCGTGAGTATAGCGCCTTGTCGGCGCCCAGCAGTCCTGTTGCAGGGGCATTTGAGCAACCTCGGATGTCCGCCTGAACAGGCGCTGAATAGTTTGGGCTGAAGACGGGCCCTCACGCGAAAGGCCGCCCTTGTGGCGGCCTTTCCTTTTGCCTCAAGGCAAATCAGCGGGCGCGGCCGGCGGCTCTGTTTTGCCCTTTGACCTGCTTGATGCGGTACATGGAGCTATCGGCGCTTTCTATGATCTGCTGGGCCGTATCGCCCTTGCCAAAGGCCTGAACGCCAAAGGTGGCGCCCACATGGATTTGCTTTCCTTCCCAAACCACGCTGAGTTCGTTCAGTTCATGGTCCAATTGTTCGGCCCGAGTCAATCCGTTATGGCGGTTCGTATTGACCAACAACACACAGAATTCATCGCCGCCCATGCGGGCCACGCTATCGGTCGTGCGTACACTGTCATAAAGGGTGCGGGCAACGCTGCGGAGAACTTCGTCACCGGCGGCATGGCCAAATTTATCATTGACCGGCTTGAATTCATCCAGATCCACATAGATCAGCACGCCTTCCTCACCCAGCCGGTCGGCCCGGCCCAGGACGTTCCTAAATTCCTGCTCCAGGCCGCGCCGGTTGAGAACCTGGGTCAGCTCATCGGTGGTCGACAGCTCCTCCAGCAAGGCTATTTTTTCTTCCTGATCAGCCAGCTTTTGTTTCGCTTCGCGGGCGCCGGCCAACAGGCTTTCTAGGACCGCGTGCAATTCCTGGGCGGAAGAATCCTGGCCCTTGCCGTCCCCGTTATTCATGGCACCGCGCAGGCGCTGGGCAATGTTTCCGAACCTGTCCAGCAGGTCTTCGGAACTTGGCATTGTTTTATCAACCTCGGCTGGCGGCACTTTTAAAACCCCTTGAGTTCTTCCTGGCCCGGATTATGGCAACTGCCCGGCGTTAAATCCATGCCTCATCTTTCTTGCCATGCAACCCGCCCTCCGGCAAGCTGGCGGAATCCGCTCATCAGGAGGCCTGCTAAACAGGAGGAACGGGAAATGGCTGAGAAAACCCAGGAAATCATCAATGTTGGCGAGACCCAGGTGTCCAATGTCTATGGCATTCCGAAGGACACAAATATCATCCTGGAGCGCAATGTCAGTGCCGAAATGAGCGACGGGGTCAGCCTGTCGGCCAATCTGTTCCGGCCCGAGGGGGAAGGCCGCTACCCGGTCATTCTTTATCTGGCGCCGGCCATCAAGGACCGCTTTCCGGCCTTTGGCGATTATGACCGCATTCCCAATACCGGCGTCATAAGGGTATCGGAATGGGCCGCCTTCGAGGCACCCGATCCGGTCTATTGGGTGCCCCATGGCTATGCGGTGCTGGCCGCCAATTGCCGGGCCACGGGGGGCTCGGGTGGTGAGCATTTCGAACATTTTTCGCCGCAGATCGGGCGCGACTTTCACGATCTGGTGGAATGGGCAGCAGCGCAAACCTGGTGCGACGGAAATGTGGGCGCCAACGGCGTTTCCTATCTGGCCATCACCCAGTGGCTGGGTGCGGCGGAAAAGCCTTTTCATTTAAAGGCCATAGTCCCTTGGGAGGGCTTGAGCGATCCCTACCGGGAATGGGCCTTTCACGCGGGGCTTCCCGATACGGGCTTTTACCGCAACTATATGGGCCGGACGAATGATCCGAAATCGGGCATCGTCAGCGAAGGCGCAACCGGCCAGGACATGATCGCCGCCCAAGCCGAACATCCGTTATTGGATGAGTTCTGGAAGACCAAACATCCGGATTTGACCAACATCCAGGTGCCGGCCTATGTCTGTGCCAGCTGGTCGTCCCAATTGCATAACCGAGGGGGCATAGAAGGTTTCAAGCAGATTTCTTCTGGCGACAAATGGCTCGAAATCCATGGCCGCAAGGAATGGGAATATTACTATGCAAGGGAATGCCTGGAACGCCAGCGGCGCTTCCTGGATTGTTTCCTGAAAGGCGAGGATACGGGCATCCGGGATATCCCCCGCGTGCGCTTCGAGGTCCGGGAACGGTTTTTCGAGGGCCGTTTCCGCTTCGCCGATGACTTTCCCGTGCCCGGCACCGAATACAGGGAACTCTATCTGAATCCCGCCTCCGGCACCCTGGATCTGGCGGCACCTGAAGAGGATAGCTCCGTCACCTACAGCGCCCTCGAAAGCGAAAGCGAGATGGATGGGTGCAGCTTTAATCATACTTTCACCGAACGCACCGAGTTGGTGGGGCCGATGAAGCTAACAGTTTGGGTGGAAGCCAAGGGTGCGGCGGACATGGACCTGCAGGTGGGCATCAGAAAAATGGAGGCGAACGGCAAGGAAGTGCATTTCCTAGATTTCAATCATTTCGAGGAAGGCATGGTAGGTCACGGCTGGTTGCGTGCCTCGCACCGGGAACTGGATGAGGAGAAATCCACCCCTGCCCAACCCTGGCTCAAACATGAACAGCTTTTGGAATTGAGCGAAGGCGAGGTGGTGCCTCTGGATATCGAAATTCTGCCTTCGGGCACCGCCTTTGGGGCTGGCGAGCAGCTTCAACTGGTGATCCAGGGTTATGACATCATCGACTTCATGTACCGCTATCATCATGCGGAAACGGTAAATGTTGGACAGCATGTCATCCATGGAGGCGGGCGTTATCCGTCATACCTTTTGATTCCAGTGATTCCCGCCGGTGACGGGGTTTGACAGGCGTACCGGGCTGCTTGCAAGGCCCCAACCACTTCACCTAAATTGAATTCCCAGCTACAAATTCACCTCAATCATGGATGGAGGCACAAATGAAAAAATTCATACTGGGATTGACTCTTGGCCTGTTACTCAGCGGCCCTGCCCTGGCCGGAATGGTTGAGAAACGGGGTTCCTATAATTTGGGCAGCACGGATTCTCAAGGTGTGCTGGTCTATGACGACAGCGTCACCACAAAGCGCCCCGCCGTGCTCATGGCGCCCAATTGGATGGACGTGACCAAGGGCGCCGTGGCCAAGGCCAAGCTTCTGGCGGGCAGCAAATATGTCATGTTCGTGGCCGATATGTATGGCGTCAAGAACCGGCCCAAGGGGTTCAAGGATGCCCGCAAAAGCTCGGGCATGCTGCGCAAGAACAACGCGCTCCACCGCAGCCGGGTGAACAAGGCCATGGACATGCTGCTCGATGCGGGCACCAAGCAGGGCGTGGTCGATAAATCCAGGGTGGCGGCCATCGGTTTCTGCTTCGGCGGTGACAACGTGCTGGAGATGGCGCGTAGCGGACGCAACGTGAAGGGCGTGGTCACCTTCCATGGCAGCCTCAATACCAACCCCAAAGGTGCCAACATCAAGGCCAAGGTCTTGATCTTGCACGGGGCGGACGATCCGGCGGCGCCCAAGGCGAAGCGCGATGCCTTGGAGGCGGAACTGACGGCAGCCAAGGTGGATTGGCAGATGGTCGCCTTCTCGGGCACCGTTCATTCCTTTACCAACCCAAATGCCAAACGCCCGGCCCGATCCATGCATAACGCCAAAGTAACCAAGCGGGCCTACGCGATGATGAACGACTTCTTCGCGGAAATATTCTGAAGGGAAATATTGTACCAATCTGCAAAAAGTTTGACACATTAACGTTCTGTTAGGCTGGTCGTGATTC
>CAZBQG010000175.1:0-9523 GCA_964493945.1 uncultured Rhodospirillaceae bacterium | reverse complement strand
ACATTGAGCGATATGGCATCGCTCGTATCCCCCAATGTGGAAATGCCCGGCTTGATTTCCTCTTCCCGCATCGGCTCCAAAACCTGCTCGCGCCAGAGTGTAGCGAATAGGGGGTGGATTTCCTGGTCCGGGTCCTTAACGCCCAATATTTCATGCAGCGGCATATAGGCCCCTAGGACTGGCAAAATCAGATTGGGTTGGCGAATAAAGTGGGCTGGATCCTCTGCGAAAATTTCCCTGAGATTTTGCAGGGCTTTTTCTTCACCTTCATCCTGATGGAAAGCATATTCCGACTGGAAAAGATTAAGGGCTAGATTGCAAAGGAAGGGAGCCATCTTGTCTTGGCCAAAATTTCCGTTCTTTTGTTCACTTACGGTCCGCAACACCGCCTTGCGGATGGAGGCCAGCGCCAATTCCAATTCCGGGTGGACCACCAGGGCGTGCTCCATGATCAAATTCAAAAGATCATGGCCGAGATATGCCCGGACCGGAGCGTTGTCCAGAAAGGCGGCGGCAACATCCGCGCTCAGATCCTCAAACCCGCCCAGGTCCGGAAGCGGGCCTATCTCCGGATCGGCCAGGACCAGATAACAGGCGGGTTTGGCCAGAACGTTCGCCGAAAGCCAGTTCCCAGCCAGTGCGCGGCCCAGCGCGCCCCCCACCAGATCCACATATTGCTTCCGTTCCGGGGCGGCAATATTGTCCGGCAGTTCTATCCGCAAGGACCGGATGAGGGAAACGAACCCCAGTTGAATTTTTTCGTTATCCGGATGGTGCTGCAACCCTTCGGCCAGAACCTGAAGAGCCCTCGCCTCGTTGGATTGGCCCACCAGGCTTTCGGCCAGGGCCAAGCGAACCGCAGGATTTTTGGGGTTTTTAGCCAGATAACGGCCTAGCTGGTTGCTGGCCTCCACCACCTGGCCTTGTTGCCATAATTTTTTGGCTTTGCGGATGACGGTTTGATGTTGCATCCGGTCTCTTAGCCCGGGTCATAGCCGAATTCGGAAATGAAGGGCGCCAGGATGGGCTGGGTGGGCGAGATTTGTTCTTTGTAGTTGCGCCATCTTTCCCGGGCCCGCCCGAAAACCGGCCTTGTGACGTCCTGATAACTGGGCGTTCTGATATCCCGGTCCTGGGCATGACGGTGATATTCCATTACCTCATCATTCCAATCTTCCCCCAGGGCCTGCAGGATGCGCCTCAGGGTGGCTTCCGGGTCTTCCTGCAAATCTTCATAGCGGTATTCGATATAATCCAGACCCAGAATTTCACGGCAATGAAGCCAAAAATCCATAACGGCGGAATAAAACCGAGCCCCGTCCTCCAGTGTGAGAAAATGGATCGTCCCCAAATTGACCTTGAAATTCTGCATAAAGCAGCTCAGCACCACATCACGGGGATCGCGCAACGCGACCAGGATTTTGGCCTTTGGAAAGATGCGCCGGACCAGCGGCAGATGGATAATATTAAGCGGATTCTTATCGAGGATTTTCAGCCCACCGCTTTCCGGTGGGCGGTAATCATCGGCCAGCTCCCAATAGGCCCGGCCGAGTTGGCTGGCCTCCGGGGCGGAAAGCTGGTTAAGCCCTTCAGCCGGATCACCGGATATTTGCCGGCCTATTTCCAAAAGCCAGTTATGTTCACCAACGGAAAAAAACGCAGGGTGGGACATGAGCATCTGTTCCACCAAGGTGGTGCCGGATCGGGGAAAGCCTACGAAAAACACTGGCGTCTCTTCGTCGGCGCCGGGGAAATCCAAATCCCATGACTGGACCTGGTCCCCGGTCAGGCCATTTCTGTATGCCCCGATCAGGTCCGTATAGCGGTCCCTGGAAATGCCCCCCGCCCTTGCCGACAGGGCGCTTTTATCGTTGCATTGGGTGAATGCCTGAAAGGCTTCTTCGTACAATCCCTGGCGGTCCAGAATCTGGCCCAGCCCGTTGGCGGCGGCCTTTTTGATTCCGTCTTCGGCGGAATGTTCCATCAGCCGCTCCAACCGGGCCCGCGCCTCATCGAAGGCTTCATCACGGATGTCGCATCTTGCCAGGGTAAGATTGGCCAGGGGATGATCCCCGTCCAAACGCAGGGCGGTTTCCAGAACCTGGCGGGCTTCGTCGGCGTCCTGGTTTTTTTCAAGCACCCATCCCAGGGTGGCATGGGCGTCGGGCCAATCGGGCCGCACCTGAACGCATTTCCTGAAATGCGACAACGCCTCTTCGTTTTTGTACAGCGTCCTGCAGCACATGCCCAGATTGAGCAAGATGTCACCGGCTTCGGGTGACAAGCCGATGGCCTTCTCGAAGCAGGCATGGGCCTGGGGCGTTTTATCCTGGGCCGTCAGGGTCATCCCCTTTTGATTAAGGGCGGCCAGATGACCGGGATCGATTTCAAGGGCCCGGTCCAGATGTTCCAGCGCCTGGGCAAGATCTTTCCGTTTATGCAGGATGGTTCCCAGCCGTTCCTCCGCATCCGCATATTGGGGGTTGAGCTGGATGGTCTGGCGGAAAGAATTTTCCGCCTCGTCAAAGCGGCCCAGATTGAAAAGCGTCAGCCCAAGATTGTAATGACCTTCCGCCAGCGATGGCTCCATCGCCACCGATTTTTGCAAATTCGCGGTTGCTTCCTGCGCCCGGCCAAGCGACGCCTGGGCAATTCCTAAATGCATGAAAACATGTGGGTTTTCAGATGGAAACCGGGCCGCCTGGGAAAGATTTTCCAGACCTTCCTGGGAATTGCCTCGCATCAGGGCTAAAAAACCAAGCAGGTGAAAGGCCCTGGACCTGGTCTCATCCACTTCCGAATTGTTTTCTTGTTCACTCAGGATTTCCCGGCACAGGGCCTCGGCGTCCTGGGGCTTGCCGCCCTGGAGCAGGGCATTGGCCTGATCCATCCGTTCATTCGATTGCGTATTCAAACCCTCAATCCTTTGGCTGCATATCCAGAGGGACCGTACCCAGATTTTGAGAAGAAGGGAACGGCATTCTCTTTTTTCTCATGCTCCTATCCTCATGTTATATTCCGCCCCTCGAACTTCTTTGGCTGAACCGAATAAGGACCCGGGCTGATTTCCGGAAATGAATTGGAAAAATTGCTGGCCAAGGCCTCGGCTGATCATCAGGCGGGCCGGCTAGGGCCGGCTGAAACCGGGTATCGGCGGGTGCTGGAGGCCGATCCCGCCCGGCCCGAAGCGCTGCATGGGTTAGGGCTGATCGCCCTTCAGATGAATAATCTTGGCGCCGCATTGGGTCTGTTGGAGCGGGCCGCCGCCCTGGCCCCGGGTCTGGGGGCGGCGCAATACAATCTTGGCCAGGCCTGGTGGCGACGGGAAGCCTGGAAGACGCGGCCGAACATTTCGAGCGGGCGTTGGAAATCATGCCCGGCGATGCCAACACGCTGAACGCCCTGGCCACGTCGCTCATCGCCATTGGTAGGCCCGAAAGGGTGGAGGAGCTTTTCCGCCAGGCCCTGGCCCGGGTTCCGCGGCACGCCTACGCCCTCGGCAATCTGGCCAATTTCCTTCTCGGAGAGGGGCGGGCCGGGAAAGCGGAAGGGCTGGCATTGAAGCTGGTCAAATCCCAGCCCGGCGATGGTGGTGCGCATGCCTGCCTGGCGCGCATCGAACAGGCGTTGGGAAAATATGATCAGGCCATTGACCATTGCCGCCAGGCTCTTGAAATGAACCCCGGCGATCTTGAAACGTTGACGATTTTGGGCAGCTCCTTGACCGATGCCGGGCGCACCCAGGAATCTGCCGGCCTCTATGCCGATCTGATCAAGACCCATCCCGATCATGCCGAACTCAGATTGAATCTCGGTCTCGCCCTCAAGGCGGAGGGTGATTACCCGGCGGCGCTGGAGCATCTGGAACAGGCCGTCAATCTGGATCCCGGGCATAGCAACGCCAAATACATGCGCGGCCTCACCCGCATGTCCATGGGCGGCATCAAAGACGGGTTGGAAGATTATGACAACCGCTGGCGGATTTCTGAACCCCCGACCCTCTGGCGGGAATTCCCTCAAGCCCTCTGGGATGGAAGTGATCTGGCGGGCGAGGGGCTATTGATCTGGCCCGAACAAAGCGTGGGGGATCAGATTATCTTTTGCAGTCTGTTGCCCCTGGCGGCGAAGCGGGGTGCGGCCTGCACCGTCTTATGCGATGCACGCCTTTTGGGTTTGCTGAGCCGGTCCTTTAGCCATATCACATTTCTGGCCGAAGACGGGCCGCCTCCCCCGGCCACGGACATTGACCGGCAAATTCCCATGGGTAGCCTGATGAAGGCCCTGGCGCCCTGGCCTGCCGGTTATGAAGCGCCCCAGTAATTTCTTCAGACCCATGACGGACGCCGGACCGAATGCGAAATACGCCTGGCGGAGGTGGCGGGTACCTCGCCCCGCATCGGCATATCGTGGCGCAGTGCCAGGCGTAAAGTGGGCCCCGGAAAATCCCTGCCTCTGGATTGCTGAGGGCCTGTTTTGACTGGCCGTGATGCCCTGTTCGTCAATTTGCAATATGGCGGTACGGATTTGGAGATCGAAGAGGCCCGGGCCCAAACCGGAGCCCGCATTTTTACCGATCCGGAGATCGACCGCTTCGATGATCTGGAAGGGTTTGCCGCATTGGTGGATGGGTTGGATCTGATCATCACCACTTCCAATGTGACGGCTCATTTTGCGGGCGCCCTCGGCAAACCCTGCTGGCTGGCCTTGCAACGCGCCCCTCTTTGGTATTGGGGTGTTAACGGAACCCGGTCTTTATTTTATCCCTCAATCCAGGCCTACCGCCAGGACGAGCCCGACGATTGGGACGGCGTCAGTGCTGCCCTCAGCGCCGATCTGGATACTTTCCAGGCGGATTAAATGCCCCCAATCCCGGCGATGCCGATAGCGCCCGATGGGCCCAGGCGCTGGGCTGTTGTCTCATTGATGCCGCCCAGCCCCCAGACCGGCAGGGGGGACGCCCGGCACCATGCGGCAAAACGTCCGGGGCCGATGACCGGGCCTCCGGGATGGCTGGGCGTCGGGAATACGGAGCCCAATATTGCCCCGTGGGCGCCGATGCGGGCGGCCATGAATAATGCCGCCGGTGAATGGGCCGCGGCGCTCAGGATGCGGCCGGGCTTTTGCAGCCAGCCCCGTGCCGCCCCTGAACCCTGGCGGGCCAGACCTTCCGGCAGATGCAGCCCATGGGCACCGACCGCCTGCGCCAGACCCACATCTCCACCGATGAATAGCTTCAAACCCTTTTCCCGGCATAAACCCATAAGGTCCCGGGCCAGTTGGCTGCGCCCCGGGTCATCGTAATGACGCAGACAGACGGCGGCGCCCCTGGGCAGGCGGGCGGCATGGGCCAGGGGATCCTTCATCCGCTCCCCATCCGTCATCAAAATCAAATGGGGAAGATCGGGCGGTCCGGGCCTGCCGTTGCGCCGTTTGAGCCCTAATGCAAATTCTGATAAGCTCATAACCTTATTTTGAAGGTTTTTTACATGCGCCGCCAGCAACCGTATTGATGTCCGCCAGCCAAGATATAGCAGCCAATCTGGAAAGGGTGAATTCCCTTCTGGGCCAACAGATCAAGGAAACCGGGCGCGAAGCGGGTTCCGCCCGACTCATCGCCGTTTCAAAAACCCAACCCGCTCCGCCGATCCATCAGGCCATTGCCGCGGGCCAGCGTTTGTTCGGCGAGAACCGGGTGCAGGAGGCGCTGGGCAAATGGCCCGAAATTAAGGAAGGCCAGGAAGGACTGGAGCTCCATCTGATCGGGCCCCTGCAAAGTAACAAGGTGGGCCAGGCGGTTCAGCTTTTCGATGTCATCGAGACCCTGGACCGGCCCAAACTGGCCGCTGCCCTGGCCCGCCAGATGGAAAAAAGCGGTTGCCGCCCCGGAATTTTTATTCAGGTCAATACGGGCGAGGAAGCCGCAAAGGCAGGCATCGGGCCGGCCCAGGCCGATGAGTTTATCCGTACCTGCCAGCAAGATTATGAGCTGCCCGTCCAGGGTCTGATGTGTATCCCGCCCATCGATGAAGAGCCGTCCCTCCATTTCGCCCTGTTGGGCGGGATCGCCAAACGAAACGGACTGGAAAGTTTGAGCATGGGGATGAGCGCGGATTATGAAATCGCCGTGCAATTTGGCGCCACCCATATCCGGGTCGGCACGGCCATTTTCGGGCCCCGCCAGACCGTGCCCGTCAGCGCAGATAATTGACCCTAAGGCCGTCGCCGGGCTGCACACTCTCCAGAATTTCCAGAAGATCTTCGAGACTCACCGCCACGCAGCCGTCCGTCGGGCCGAAATCCGGCCTGGCCAGATGGAGAAATATGGCGCTGCCCAAGCCAGCCCGGACCGGATCATCATTGTGGCCCAGAACCACCAGAAGATCATAAAGCGCGTCTTCCCGCCAAAGACGTTCGCAGCTTGCCATATGGGGCATAAGGACGGGGCGGTTATAGTCCCCATGGGCCGGATCGTCACACCATCCGTCATCGGGCGCCAGCGCACCAACCTCCAAATAGGTCCGGGGCCGGCTCAGCCGGTCGGGGCGGTAGAGAACAGAGCGCAAGGCAAAAAGTCCGGCGGGCGTTGCCCCGTCGCCTTCCCGTTTGTCCGGCGTGACGCCCGCCCGCCCGATGGCTGAGCGAAACCGGCGCCCATCCAGGCTCAGCCGCCCATCGCTTTCCAGCACAATTTCCATGCACTGGTTATAGGCCGCCGGGCGGACCGATCAAGCTCCGGGAAAATTTTAACGGGTGACGGAAAGCTTTTCGCCATTGGCTGGTATGGGCGGTTTGGCCAATTGGGCGCCGTTTTGGTATTTGTCCAGGGCCTTCAGCATGGCTGCATGAACCCAACCGTTGGTTCTTTCGGGCGGCAAGGTGATGGCCGGGTTGGCGCTGGAAGGTTGAGGGCTGGGAATTTTAGCCATGATTGGAGTGGCATCAGGTAATTTGGCTTCATCGAGTTTGGCTTGGGGCTTTTTGGCATTGCTGGGTTTGAGGGTGGCAATCTTGGCGGCGGGTGGGGTGGTATTAAGCAGGGATATGGGATCGATGGATTTAGGGATATTGGGACCGGCAGCGGTTTCAAACGCGGCGAGGCGCTCTATATCAGCAGGTGCGCTGGCGGGCTGGGATTTGGCCTGAACCTGGATCGGCAGCTTTTTGCCAAGGGCTTTTTCAGGTGAGGCTGGGGCTTTGATCTCGTCCAGCAATTGCAAATCGGGAGCCGCGCGGCGGACATAATTGGATTCCGCCGGTTGGGCCTTGGCGATGGGAATGCCGGTCATGCCATAGGCGTGACCCAAAGTTGGACTTGTGGCCGGGCCGGGTGAGGGAGCGGATGCCGCCTGCTGGGTGGCGGTTCGGGTAGCATCCAAAGCGGCATAATCGGCGGCGGTTGCCAGGGCAACCTGGACTGGGTTTGTATCCTCTACGCCCGGCGCATCGTTCTGCCCGTGTTCTTGCAGAAAGGCCATCATATGATCGCCCACATCCTTGCCCGTGCTGTGTTTAACCATCACATTGAGAGACGAGATGGCCAGACCCGCCGGGCCCCCAAACAAGGTGGCGCCTGCGATGCGCGCACCGGGATCGATCTCATCGCCGGTGACGTTGCGGTAAAGGGTGGATAGGAGCGGGATATGCTGCAGCGGGTTAATGATGTCGAGAAAAACGAAAAAAGTGAAGCCGTCCGTGCCGCACGCCTTGAAATCAAGCCCTTGTCCCACTCCCGTGGTTCCTGTTTCCTCCGTATTGAGGGCCAGTTCAACCGGTGCCCGGGCGCCCTGTCCTGGGTAGCCCGGCTTGAGGCTTTGCAAGCTGGTTTCCATGGTGTTCTCTTTCCCGTTCATTTATCGCCTGGAGGTTTTCCCCCTGAACAAGACCGTGCAAGCCGGGTGCCAAGAAAAACCAAATAATATCAATAGATTACCTGGCTCTGGGAGCCGTTTTCCCTGCCCGGGGGCAAAAATTGCCCGGAACCCGGCAAAATTGCCAAATCCAACCCTATTGAAAATCCTCTATTACACCCTTTACTATAAGGCTAGGACGGAGCCTTGGGGCTTGATCAAGATAGAGCAATAAAAATGGTCGCCAGCCGCCGCGTTCTTGTGGTCGATGATGATGATGAGTTGCGCGAAATGCTGTCCGAACAGCTCCAGATTCACGAGGAATTCATCATCGATGAGGCCGATACCAGCGCCAAGGCCCTGGAAATCGCCAAGGAACGTTATTTCGATATCATTTTGCTCGATGTGGGCCTGCCCGACATGGATGGGCGGGAAACCTGCCGGGTTATGCGCCGCAATGGGGTGAAATCCCCCATTATCATGCTCACCGGGGCGGATACGGATGCGGACACCATTCTGGGCCTGAATGCCGGGGCCAATGATTACATTACCAAACCCTTTCGCATCGGCGTTCTCATGGCCCGCCTCAGGGCCCATTTGCGCGAACATGAACAAAGCGAATATGCGGTCTATTCCATCGGACCCTACAGCTTCCGCCCGGCCGCCAAACTAATGCTGGATACGGAAACCAACAAAAAAGTCCACCTGACCGACAAGGAAACAGCGATCGTCAAATATCTGTATTTGTTAGGCGATAAGGTGGTCGGGCGCGACACATTACTGGGTGAGGTATGGGGCTATAACGCAGGCGTTACGACCCATACTTTGGAGACCCATGTTTACCGGCTGCGCCAGAAAATAGAGCGCGAACCCTCCAACGCCCGCATCCTGGTGACCGAACCCAACGGCTACCGCCTGATCCCCTGAACCTTTACTTACCGTCTGATCTCCTGATCGGCTAATTACCAGTGATCACCAGGCTGAGCGGCACATGGTCCGACGGTCTCTCCCAATCCCTGGCGTCGCACAATACTTCGGCTGAAAGCAGTTCGGGGACCAGGGCCGGGCTGGCCCAGATATGGTCCAGCCTCCGTCCCCGGTCCGACGCCCGCCAATCCTTGGACCGGTAACTCCACCAGCTATATAAACGTTCTGATGGTGGAATAAAATGACGTACCCCGTCGGTCCATTGGCCGGCCTCCTGCCACGCCTCCAATAGCTCTACCTCGATCGGTGTATGGGAGACGACCCGCAGCATTTGTTTGTGGGACCATACATCCGTTTCCAGGGGTGCCACATTCAAATCCCCTACCAATATGCGCTTCGTCCCGTCTTTGTTTTGGCCCTTCCACCAGGCGGCGGTTTGGCGCATGAAGTCAAGCTTATGGGCGAATTTATCGTTGGCATCCGGATCCGGCACATCGCCGCCCGCCGGTACATAGAAATTATGAATTTCCGTGCCATCGGGCAGCGAGGCCGAAATATGGCGGCAATCCTCCCGCCCGCACCAATCCGCGCCCGCCATATTGGTCAGGGGCAGGCGCGACAATATGGCCACCCCGTTATAGGATTTCATGCCCCGGTACCATTGATGGGCATAACCTATTTCCCTGATGGCTTCGGCCGGAAAAAGCTCGTCCATTACCTTGGTTTCCTGCAGACAAATGACGTCCGGC
>CAZBQG010000174.1:8473-9562 GCA_964493945.1 uncultured Rhodospirillaceae bacterium | reverse complement strand
AAATCAGAGTGAATCACAAATCAGGTAATCAAGCGAGGTAAATGGGGGCGTCCACATATCCTTTTCCTACGATCCCGAGCCCCATAAGGGGCTGATCGCCCAGCCCCTGTTCACGGACCACTTCTACTTGGTTGGGCCTGCCGATTTGATCAGCAGTAGAAGATATGGATTTCGCCGAATTGGCCAATTACCAATTGATGATGGAGACGCGGCGCCACATTACCCACAGCCTGCTGGTGGAAACAGCGGCCGGACTTGGTATCAACCTGGCACCGGCCTTAGAGGTAGACGGAGTAGATGTACACCGCGAATTATTGGTAAATCACGCAAGCTGCACGGTCATCCCCTATTCCCTGTTCAGTTCCGAAAAAAAATCGGGGCAGTTGGCAGCGCGCCGTATCGTCAATCCCTTGTTCCAGCGAACGTTATATTTGCTGCACAGGGGCGGCGGTGCACAGGCTATGGCCGAGACCGCCATCATCAATATGATCGAAAATATAATCGTAGGGAAAATTAATGAGGGCAGCCTTCGATGGAAAAACCTCTCAATAGAATATTGAACGGGATTCATTGTCGTCTTTCAAAAGACGAATTGAAATTTCAATGCCAAAAAATTTATGCCAAACTGACACGCATCAATGAGCCCCGCACCGGAAGACTTTATAATTAAGCTATTCGACGAATTTGGTGGCGGAACCAGAGGAATATGGCGCACCAGATCGATTAAGTAGTGAGCGTCTGATGGAAGGAAGCAGGTTAGGCCATGCCCCGGATATTGGTAATTGATGACGAGGAACTAGCCCGCTTCACCATTCGTCAAATGCTGGAGCAGGCCGGGCACGTGGTTCTCGAGGCTGAGAACGGCAATCAGGGCATCAAGCTCCAACAGCAAGAGAATTGCGACCTGATCATCACCGACATCATCATGCCTGAAAAAGGCGGGCTCAGCACCATTGCCGAGATGAAAAGCGGCAACGCCTATCTGAAGATCATCGCCATATCGGGCGGAGAGCGGCGGGACGGGCATGATTATCTGGGCCATGCCGCCAATCTGGGGGCCAACCGGACTCTGGGTAAGCCCTTCACCGG
>CAZBQG010000174.1:0-8463 GCA_964493945.1 uncultured Rhodospirillaceae bacterium | reverse complement strand
CCGGGGAAGAGCTACTGGAATGCGTCAAGGCCTGCCTGCTGGAAGACGAGGATCATCCCTTCAAGCCATCGAAACCGAAGACGCAGCGGTCAATAATTTTGAACGCTTCATGCCCAAGGAATTCCTTCGCATGCTGGGTGCCCGGGATATAGGAAAGATCAAACTGGGTGACCATATCGAACAACAGATTACGGTAATGTTTACCGATATCCGCAATTTCACCACCCTTTTCGAAAGCATGCCGCCCGGCGAAACCTTTGATTTCATCAATTCGTTTCTGAGCAGCCTGGTCCCCGTGATCCATGAGAACGGCGGACTGATCGACAAATTCATCGGCGATGCGGTGATGGCTTTGTTTTGTGAGAGTGCTGGCAGCGCCATCCGGGCCTCCCTCGCCATTCTCAGATCCGTCGATGAAATCAACCAACATCAAAGCCTTTCCGGGAATCCGCCGATCCGCATCAGTATCGGCCTGAGTCATGATGGGCACGGTCGGCAGCAAGGACCGCATGGAGCCGACCGTGATCGGGGACGCGGTCAATCTTTCGGCCCGCCTGGAATCCCTGGCCAAAAATTATGAAACCTCGCTTCTGATCAGCGAGGCCACCTTGAATTCGCTGGAGGATGCATCTGCTTTCGACATCCACTTTGTTGACCGGCTGCGGGTAAAAGGGAAATTCCGGGCGACCTAGGTCTATGAGGTGTTCGACAACGACCCCGAAGACCTGCGCCAGGCAAAACGGGAGAGCCTGGATATTTTCGAAGCGGCGCTGGCCCATCATCACCTCAAGGATGCCTCCGAGGCGAAGGAGTTGCTGGCCCAATCCATGGCCGTGGCGAAAGACGACGCCGTCACCCGGATTTATATGGAGCGCTGCCAGGAGTTTTTCGAAAATGGGCACCATGTGGGAACGGACGAACTCACCCGGGAGGTGAAATGGGACCCGGCCTACGAATTGAACATCCCCGAAGTCGACCGCCAGCATAAAGAACTTCTGAGCTGCATCAGCCGTCTATCCGGGCTCGTCCGCCAAAACGACCGGGACGGCCTGAAGGAATTGCTGGATTTCCTGGCCTCATACACCCAGACCCATTTCAGGACGGAAGAGGCGTTAATGCATGAATTCAAATACCCCTTCCTCAAGGAGCATGTTCAGGAACATCGCTGGTTCATAAAACACTACGAGAAATTGCGCAAAGATATCGAGGAACGGCGCCACGACAATAAATACCTGTTTTTCGACATCAACGTATTTCTGGTCGACTGGCTGATCAACCATATAACCAACACCGATAACCATATGGGTAAACACATTATCCGGAGGGGATTCAAACCCGACGGCCAGCTGGCTCCTCAATGATCAGCACGGCACCCAGCGCGTCTTCAGGAGCAACGATCAGCCGCCCGCCGTCATCGCCCATCAGACCCAACCCCTGACCCAGCAAAAATTTCCGGGTCCTGCCCAGGTCTCCCGATGACATCCCCATACCCACAGCGGCGGGCGGGGCGGGTGCCGGGTGAAATCCGAATTGCCGGAAAATATCTTCGGGCCGGTAGAAACCCAGGCTCCCCCGGTCCAGGGTGATAGCCACGCCGCCTTCGGTCTTTGCCACCGGGCGTCCGGTGAAGTTGGCCAGCCTGCCCGCGCTGGCTTCCGGATCGGACACGGAGAATATCATCCGGGTGAGGCCCTGGATGGCGTTTTGCTGGCCGATATAGCGGGCCTGCCAGACCATTTCCGGGGTGAGATGGGACAGGGTCTGGATGCGGCCTTCCGGGTAATAATCGAATTCGGGGCGCACCACGGTAAAACCAACATCTTTTTCCAATCCGTCCTCGGCCTCTGCCTTGCGGCGCAAATTAACCACCGGCTGAAGGGGAATGCCAAGACCGCTTAAGCGCGCCGCCTCGCCTTCCGCGTCTTGCACGGTCATGGCGGTCAGGTGAAGGCCGGAGTGGCGCGCCATGCATTCTTTAAGGTGCCGGCTCACCACACTGTCGATGCCTTCGACATCGCTGAGAAATTCCAGGTAGCCCCGCTCCAGAATGACCAGCCGGTTGGCCGAGCCCATGGGCACCACCTGACCCGTGGCGGGATCACGGTCGCCATGCATGGAGTAAGGGGTTACGGGGAAGCCCAGCCGGCCAAAGACGCGCACCACTTCGTCCAGATCAGGCAGATACCAGCCTACATGATCGAGAAAGATTTCGCCCTTCTCCGGCAGTTGCCGGGTCACGGGGCGACGATGACCTTGCCGATGACCTCCCTGTCCTCGATCAGGCGCAGCGCCTCTTTGGCCTCGGTCAGTGGGTAGATGCCGGCGATGGGCACCTCCATGCGGCCTTGATCGATCAAATCCAGCAGGCTTTCCAGATCTTCGCGCTCCCAGGAATTGGAACCCCGGATGTCAAACTCGAAACTCCACACATAACGCAAATCAGTCTTGGGATCGAAACTGTCCGTCGCCCCGCAGGTCAAAAGCCGCCCACCCCGGCGCAGGCAGCGCATGCTTTGCACCCAGGTATCGCCGCCGGTGAAATTGACGACGACCGTCACGCCCCCTTCCCATTTCCGCCGGTGAGGTTTTTCATAGAGCTTCCAGACTTCCTTGACGTAATCCGTCTCCAGATAATTGATCACATGATCGGCGCCCATATCGGTCAGCGCCTTCATCTTGGGTTCGGACGAGGAACATGCCACCACTTCGGCGCCGACCATCTTGGCCAGCAATACCGCACCCGTACCGACGCCGCCGCTGGCGCCCAGGATCAGAACCTTGTCTTCGGAGGTGACCTGGCCCCGGGTGACCATCATGCGGTGCGCCGTGCCATAGGCGACGGGCAGGCTGGCGGCCTGATCAAAGGCGACACCATCGGGGATTTTTACCAATTGATGAACCGGTGCGCGGCAATATTCGGCCAGGCCGCCATCGATGGTCTCACCCACCAGCCCGCCTTCGACCCGGTTGCGGGGATCGATCAGGACCCGGTCGCCCACCGCCCAGCCTTTTACGTCGGCACCGGTTTCGATGATTTCGCCGGCCGTATCCAGACCGCAGATTCTGGGGAGTTCAAGGGTCAGGCCGGGCATGCCGTTGCGGGTGAACAGATCATGGTAATTGAGCGAGGTGGCCTTGACCCGGATAACCACATCGCCCGGCCCGCATTCGGGGTCGGGATAATTTTCTTCGTAGATGAGCTTGTCCATCTGGCCATGCTCGTTGAGGACGACGGCTTTCATGATATCTCCTAACTAAGATGAAGGGAGCGAATGATAGACGCCCCGCCCGCTGGCCAGCAGCCTGGATTCGGCATCATAGACATAGGCTTCGGCGCTGGAAAATGTGCGGCCCAATTTGATTACCCGGGCCTCGACGGTCAATGTGTCCTGCATGGCCGCCCGGTGGTAATCGACGCGGAGATCGACGGTGGGCAGCGGCGTGCCCAATTTCGCGGTCAGGGCATAATCGGCGGCCACATCGATCACCGTCGCCAGGATGCCGCCATGGGTGTAGCCCACATCCACATTGACCACGAATTCTTCCCGCCAGGGCAGGCTGATCTTGATACCGTCATCGTTCATTTCCACCAGATCCAGCCCCAGCCATTGGTGGAAGGGGGCCATCTGGATACGTTGGCGGAGCTCCGCCTCGGTCATTTTGTTGGGTGCCATATGTCAGTTTTCCTCGGCCAGAGCGCGCAAAGCTACGCGGTCCGTCTTGTTGGTCCCGGTCAGGGGAATGGTTGGCAGAATGAAAACCCGCCTGGGATAGGCATAGGCCGGCCCGTTATCCAGGGCATGGGTTTTCACGTCATCTTCGCTAAGCCTGCCGGCGCTTTCCTCGGTGATGAAGGCATAGGGCACTTCGCCTTTTGATTCGTGAGGGAAAGGAAGCACGACGGCCTGGGTAATGCCGGAATGTTTTTCCAAAAGCAATTCCACTTCGCCTGGATAGATGTTTTCGCCGCCGCAGACGAACATGTCATCGACCCGGCCCAGGAAATAGAACCAGCCATCCTCGTCCTGGCGCATGATGTCGCTCGAATAATTCCAGCCATCCTTGAAACTTTCCGCCGTCTCCTTGGGCAGGTTATAGAAGCCCAGAGCGACGCCCGGATTGCGTACCACCAGCTCGCCCTCCTTGTCGTGTGGCCCGCCCTCGAACCTGTATTCACATCCCGGCAGGGGATAGCCGACGCTGCCCAGCGGGCGGGGTTTGCCATCGGGGTGGAACCAGCCCAGCATGATCGGCCCGCCTTCGGTGGTACCGTAATTCGTCTGCACGGCGACGCCCGGAAAAACCTCCGCGATCTCGCCCAGCAATACGTTGGAGGCGGGCGCGGAACCCATGGAGATGGTGCGCACAGCTGAAAAATCGGCAGTTTCGATCAGGTCCCGTTCGGCCAGCATCATATACATCATGGTCGGCACACCGGTGATCATGGTGCATTTCTGGCCGGATATGGCCTGGATTGCCTGGCGCGCCTGAAAGCGGGGCATGATCACCAGGGAGGCGCCCGGCAACATGGCCGTCTTGATGGCGACCAGGGCGTTCTTATGGAAGAATGGCGCCGACATGAGGATGCGGTCATCGTGGGTCAGGCGCCGCCCCTTGACCAGAGCCCCAGATGCCCAGCCCTGCCCCGCATGGGTCAGCAATACCCCCTTGGGCCCGCCCGTGGTGCCCGAGGTATAAAGCTGCATGGAGACCTGCTTTTCGCCAACCTCCATGGCCTCGAAAGGGCCGGGATCCAGAAAATTCTCATAATCGTGATCGAAATTGCTGCAAGGGATCGATCCATCCATGAGAGAAGCGGACCCGTCCTCCATGAAGACATGCTTCACATCTGCATCCCGCAAGATGAATTGGACGGTCTCTGCGGCCAACTTGTTATTGACCGGTACGGGCACGCAGCCGGCGCGCAAGGCGCCAAACAAAACCTCCATGAATTCGATGCGGTTTCGCGCCAATATGGCAACCCGGTCGCCCACCCCCAGGCCGGCAGCCACCAGCCCCCGGGCCACGCCGTCGCAGCGCCCATCCAGAAAGTCATAGGAAATTTCCCTGGGGTGATCCATATCCAACAGATCCACCGCCGCCAGTTTTCCCTGGCCCAGATGCGCCTTAAACAAATTGCCCAGATTCTCCATTTTGATCGATATTCCGCCGACAGCCAAATTGAGTTCCCTTAGGAAAACGGGTTAAAACATATTTCCCGGTGAAAATAAATTACCCATATGGCCGGACAAAGCTGAAAGACGGAGAAAAGATCATGAACCAAGCCAGTCTGGGCGGCCTCAGGGACGTAATCGGCAAACTAAAAAATGCCGGAGAGCTACGCGAAATCTCCAAACCCACCGATATCCGCCATATCGCCACACTGGTGGATCAATCGGAAACGGCGCTGCTGTTCACCAATGTGCTGGGCTATGACATGCCGGTGATCTCGGGCGTGATGAATGCGCGCGAAAGGCTGGCCATCGCCATGGGCTGTGATTTTGCGGACATCGAGGGCTTGCTGAGAAACGGGTTGGATCGCCCCCTGCCCGCCGAAACCATCAGCGCCGAGGGCCTCCATGAGGTTGTGCAGACCGGCGGCGAGGTGGATTTGTTCAAATTGCCCGTGCCGCTATTTTCCATGCTGGATGGGGGGCCTATGATCACGGCCGGGGTGATCTTGGCCTATGACGGGGAGTTTGGCTTCAATGCGGGCGTTTACCGTTGCCTCATTAAAGACCGCAACACAACGGGCATCGATATCGTGACGCCAAACAATTTGAGAAAATTCGCCGAAAAGGCCCTGGCCCAGAACGAACCCCTGCCCATTTCCATCAATATCGGCACCCACCCCGCCGAATTGATCGCCAGCACGTTCAAAGCCGCCGCCGGTGTCGACGAAATTGCCTTGGCCGGCGGCATGCGCGGCACCCCCGTTCAACTGGCGCCCTGCGATACGGTGGATATCCCCTTTATCGCCGATAGTGAGATCGTTCTGGAAGCGGAAATCCTGTCCACCGGTTGGACCAAGCCCGAAGGCCGCTTCGGCGAATTCACACGGCTCATGGGTGGTTTGCACTGGAACCCCCATGTCAGGATCAAGGCCATCCGCATGCGCCCTAACGCTACCTATTACGCGCTGCACATGCCGTGGGAAAATATCTGGCCCAGCGGGCCCATATATGAGTCCGCCGTCCGCCGCGTCCTCCACGAAGCCGGCGTCCAGGTGACGGCGGTAAACGTAACCCCCGGGGGCTGCTGTCACTGGCATACCATCGTTTCCATCAAACCCCTGCCCGGCGACGGCAAAAACGCCATCCTGGCCATGCTCAGCGTCGCTGACATGAAACATGTGGTGGTGGTGGACGAAGACATCGACGTCTTCGACGGCACGGATGTGGAATGGGCCATCGCCACCCGGGTACAGGCCGACAAGGACGTGATCATCATCCCGGGTGCGCGCTCAAAACCCCTGGACCCAAGTCTCCCCCCGGTACCGGGCCGCATCCCCACCACGGCCAAGATGGGCATAGACGCCACCATCCCCGACGACGTCCCCCGCCAACGCTTCCAGCGCATCACCTACGCCTATGCCGATACGGTCAAGCTGGATGATGCATTGGGCGAGGTTGCCGAGAAAGTACCGGCGCCCATCATCGGCGACAATCAGGTAACGGCGCTGGCCGGCGAAGTGCGGGGCATGATTGCCGAGACGCCCATGTATTTCTTCGAACTGTCGGAAAAATTCGAGACCGAGGGCTTCCAGGCCCTGTCCCGCGCCGTCGGACAGCTCCACGAGAAGGGAGAGCTGTGGCAGGACGAACTGGGGCGGTTCTGTCTGGCGGGATCGGAGTTCGCGGCGGAGCTGGGGTGAGGGTTTTGGCTATTACTCCGCCACCGGGCGCAGGCCCAGCCCGGCGCTGTTTCCCGCCGCCAGGGAAAGCGCAGCCCAGAAGGTGCTGCCCGCACCCTCCTCGCTCTCGAAGCCGATTTCTCCACCCATCAACTCGACCAACTGCTTGGTCACGCTGAGGCCTATGCCGGTACCCTCAACGGCCGTCTTCTCCGCGCCCAAGCGGCTGAAGGGCTTGAACAGCTCATCATGCCTCCCGGCTGGGATACCCGGGCCCCCATCCTTGACTGAAATGCGCATCATATCCGCCGAATATTCCCGGAAGTGGACGCTCACCTCGCCGCCGTTCCGGTTATACTTGATGGCATTGCCCAGGAGATTGAGCAATATCTGCTTGAAGCGCGTACGGTCCGCAAATATGGGTTGGGGCTCGCTTGCATCGGCGCCGACGGAAAGCAATATTTTGCGCTCATCGGCCATGCCCTTGACCATAGAAAGGCTCTCCTCCAGCACTTCGGCGGGCGCCACTTCTTCGGTATCCAAATCCAGCATTCCAGCCTCCATGCGGGCCAGGCTGAGGATTTCGTTGATTAAACTCAAAAGATGCGTAAGCGTCTGGTGAACCCGCCCTTTTTGTATGCGATGATTTCTGCGAGTGTTTCCGACCGATAGCATGAGATGGGCGTTTCACGGCTGGGCACCTGGCTATGGCGTCCAACACCCTTTCTGTTTCGCGAGTCGTCTTGATCGATTATCATTGGGGCCGATTTAGATGCCGATTGGGAAATGTCAGATGATTAGAGAAAAGATTAGACACCGTAAAATCCTCGGCAAATTGGCCGTCGTCGTCGTCGTTGCGGCATCTTTTGCAGGCTGCGTCCAAGGTGGACCGGGACGCGTCGATGGCGCCGGGACCGACAGCGCGATCCTCAAGGTTCCGCAAGGCGCGGGGCCGTTTCCGGCAATCGTTTATCACCATGGCTCGGTGGTCCGCGAAAAGGGTTACCAAGGGGCCGTCCAACGGGGCTATGACGTTGCCGCCCTGGCTACGGCCTTCGCTGAGGCTGGCTACGTGACATTGGCGCCGATCCGCGAGACCGCAGAGGGTTGCTGCAACGGCGACGAAGCAGTGGCCGAAGGATTGGCCGTCTCCCGGTCGGCGGCCCGAACGCTCCGCGCGAGACCCGACGTGGCCAAGGACCGGATCTGTCTAGTGGGCTTTTCCGAGGGCGGCATGATCTCCCTTTGGACCCTCGCCGAAATTGATGATTTCGCAGCCGCCCTGATCATGTCCCCGGCCACCATGGGCCGCAATCGGGCACGCACCGAAAGGTATTCCGTCGATGGGCTAATGGGTGGCGGTCTCGCTAAAATCCGCGAACCCTTCTTGCTGACGGTAGGGACCGACGACAACCGCTCTATCCGCCGAGCAGTACGCCGCTACGCGTCGCGAACTGGCCGCCGCTTGCGGACCCTCGACGGCGATCACCAGAGTTTTCAGACCCCGCGCTCCGACATCATGGCTGCGCTTAGTCAAATTTGCCCAAAGTAGCTTGGTGTCAACGGCAGAGTAAATCCAGACCACCAGGGCGGAGTAAAACTAGACCATT
>CAZBQG010000173.1:0-9634 GCA_964493945.1 uncultured Rhodospirillaceae bacterium | reverse complement strand
CGATGACCATGATGTTGATGATCCCCCACCAGATGGGATCGAAACCAAGTCCGACGATCAGCGGAAAGACCACCGGCAGGGTGATGATCATGGCCGCTACCGTCTCGAAGATGCTGCCCAAAACGATATACATGACCAGCAGCAGAAAGATGACTAGGCCCGGTGGGAAATCCGCCGCCTTGATGGCGCGGACCAAGGTGTCGGGCATCTGGGTGAGGGAGATGAAGACGGTAAAGATGGTGGCGCCGAAGATGATGATATAGATCAGGCCGGTGGTGGCTGCCGTTTCGGACAGCACCTGGCGCATCACATCCCAGTTCAAATTGCCGCGGAAATAGGTAAACCCAAAGGCGAAGATGCAGCCGACAGCCGCCGCTTCCAAAATGGTGAACAACCCCCCATAGATGCCGCCCGAGACGACAACTGCCAGGGTCACGACGCCCCAGCAATCCAACATGACCTGGCGCCGTTCGGACCAGGGCATGCGCGGCCCGGCCGGGCCTGCTTTGGGGCTGATGCGCACATAAAGGCTGATGGTGATGAAATAAATGACCAGGCAGATAATCCCGGGCACCACGGCCGCTGTGAAAAGTGCTATCACGAACTGTTCGGTGAGCACGCCATAGAGCAGCATCAAATTCGAAGGCGGTATCAAGATGCCCAATGTGCCGCCCGCCGCGATGCAACCGGCGGCAAGAGAAGGGCGGTATTTCCGTTCGATCATTTCCGGCATGGCGATGCGCATGAAGGTGGCCGCCGTCGCCAGCGACGATCCGCAGACCGCGCCGAACCCGCCGCAGCCGCCAATGGTCGCCGCCGCCAGGCCCCCCCGGTAATGGCCGAGGAAGGCGTGGAATAACCGGTATAGATCGGTCGATAATCCGGCCGCCGCGGCAAAACTCCCCATCAGGAGGAACATGGGAATGGCGCCCAATTCCTGGGTGGTAAGCACCTGGGTGGGCAAGGTGGCGAACATTTTGACCGCCGCCATGGGCCCGTTCATGGCCATGATGCCGAAGAAGCCGGCGATGCCCATGGCGATGCCGATGGGAAAATGAAGCCCAATCAGCACGAACATGCCAGCGATGCCCAAAAAGGCGATGACCATCGGATCCATTTCCATTGTTTATTCCTAATGGCCCGGCCGGGGTTTTACCCACCGGTCGAGGCCTGTTCTTCCTTCTGCGCCTCGAAGGCCGGCAGGCGGCCGCTGAGGGCACGCAACAGGGCATCGATCAGCACCAGCAATTGAATGGGTACGCAGGCGAATATGATGGCCGTGACCACCCACCACCAAGGCGCCAGGGGAAATTCCAGCACATCCGTCTCCAACCCGGTCAGGGTGATGTCGTAAAGGGTGAAGCGGAAGAATTGCCAGGCGAGCAGTACGAAAATAAAAAAGGTGCCGGTGCCGCCCAACACCTCGAGCCAGGCGGCGCTCCGGGTTCCAAGCGCCTTGCCCAGGAAACGGATGGTCACGAAATGTCCGCCCACCAGGCAGACCGGGAAGAAGCTGGAAACGATGACCGCCAGGATGATCTTGGACAGATCGTCCACCCCCAGGATGGGTGAATTAAAGGCCACCCGCATGAACACATCGACCACCACGGCACCGGCCAGCACCATGATGCCGACGGCGCCGATCAGCGCAATCCGATGTGTCCAGCGGCCTAGCAGCCTGCTGGAGTCGAAATGATCATCCATAGCTGATCCCATCACTTTTGCCCTTCAAAAGGACGTCCCCAGGGGGGTGATTGCCCCCTGGGGAATGTGGAATGGAAGCGGTGAGGCCTAGCTGCTCTTGCGGTATTCGGCCCGGAACTTCAGCACGGCGTTCAGCTTGGCCTGTCCGTTGGGCCGGTCTTTGACCCATTTGTCATACAGGAACTGATACTTTTTGCGATACATCTTCTGATCCGCCGCCGAAGGGCGGATGATGTTGCGCTTGGGATCCTTGGCCGCATTTACGCGGAATCTGGCGCCCCGGGCTTCGTTCATGCGCCCGAATTTGCGGCTCGTGGCCATGCCGGAATTTTTGACAATGGCCGCCTTGATCTTGCCCGAAAGTCCGTCGAATACCTTCTTGTTGACGGCAAAGAAGAAGCCGCGAACGCCGAAGGGCATATCCACATGGGTGGTGATCAAAGGCGTGATCTTGAAGCTTTGCAGCGCCGACCAGCCATTGAAGGTACCTTGAATGACGCCCCGGTGCAGGGACTGGGCGACCTGGGTGATGGACATGCCGACCGGCACGCCGCCCATGACCTTGATGGCGGCGGCTTCGGCGGGCCCAGCGGCGCGCATCTTGATGCCCTTGATCTCTTCGATCTTGCTCAGCTTCTTGGAGAAATGCATGCCGCCGTTATCGTTTGTCCAGATGCCGGCCACATGGACTTTACCCAGGCCTCTGAGATGGCCGGCCGCAAACATTTTCCAGCCCACATAAGAGGCTTCCTCGCCATCCCGGAACAGGAAGGGAAGGGCGTTAAACGAAAAATCGGGGAACAGTTTATGGGTATAGCTGGGCAGCAGGGGCGCGACATCCTGGATGCCGTTCATCATACCTTCATACTGCTTGCGCGGGCTGCGGATAAGCTGGCCGCCCCAGAATTCCTTGAATTTCACGGCGCCGCCCGAATCCTTTTCCACCTGACGCAGCCAGGGGATATACATATCCCTGACGCTGAATGATTTGATTGAGGCGAAGGTGCCCGCCTTGAGTGTTGCTTGGGCTGAAGCGGTCCCGGCACTGAAGGCCAGGGCCAAGCCGGTGATAACAGCAACTGATTTGAACATGATTAATATCCTCCCTATGTCCCTTGATTATAGCTTTATTCAAATTCAGGCTCAAGTGCCACGGAAGGCGGCGGGGAGGCCATGAAGGAATTTATTCTCGCCAACGAACCGGTGATCCGCCTGGGCTTTTTTTTCGGCATGTTGCTTCTCATTGGGGCTTGGGAATTCATCCGCCCCCGGCGAGCCTTGCTGTTTTCGCGCTGGCGCCGCTGGCCCAGCAATTTTGCCCTGGTTTTTTTCAACACGGCCGCCCTGCGTTTTATCTTTCCCGTCGTGGCGGTGGGCGTTTCCGTTATCGCCGCCGAACGGGGCTGGGGCCTGCTGAATTTATGGGCGGTGCCTTCCGCCCTGGCCATCATTCTTTCGGTATTGGTGCTGGATTTTATGATTTATCTGCAACATGTCATGGTCCATGCCGTGCCAATGTTCTGGCGCCTGCACCGCCTCCATCACGCCGATCTGGATTACGATATGACGACAGGGGCCAGGTTTCATCCCTTCGAAATATTGCTCTCCATGTGCATAAAGCTGGCCGGCGTGGCACTTTTGGGCGCGCCCGCCGTGGCCGTGGTGATTTTCGAAGTGTTGCTCAACGCGACGGCCATGTTCAATCACGGCAATATCCGAATTCCGCCCGCCATTGACGGGATTTTGCGTCTGGTGGTGGTCACGCCCGACATGCACCGGGTGCATCATTCCAGCCTGCCCCACGAGACCAACAGCAATTTCGGCTTCAACCTGCCCTGGTGGGACCGGATTTTCGGGACCTACCGCGCCCAGCCGGAAGCGGGCCATGAGGAGATGGAAATCGGCATCGAAGAGTTTCGCGAGGCTAAATATCTGCGCTTCGATTGGCTGTTGTTGCAGCCTTTTCTGGGGCGGGCTGGCGATTATACCATCAACCGTCCCGGCCGGGATGGCACCTGAGGGGGGCGGATCATGAAAGTCCGCTTTGTCGATACCAGTTTCCGCGACGGATCGCAAAGCCTGTGGGCGTCGGGCCTGCGTATCGGCATGGCCGAAGCGGAGGCCCAGGATATCGGCCGGGCCGGCTTCCATGCCGTGGAGGCGCCGATCAGCGGAACCTATTTCAAGAAACTGGTGCGCGACCAGAAAGAAGACCCCTGGGACATGGCCCGCATGGCCGCCCAAAAGATGCCGGACACGGTCAAATCGGCCATGGCCAATGCCGGGCTTCATCCGTTTGAGGCGTCGCCGCCCGCGCCATCTTGAAGCTCTTCTACCAGCGCATCACGGAAATCGGGGCGCTCAACCGGGTGCAGATAACGGCCAACACGACCGATCAGATCACGCGGGTGCTGCCCTGGCTGGTGCCGCTGCTGCGTGGCTTCGGCCTACAGATTGTGCTGGCCCTGTCTTATTCCCTGTCGCCCCGCCACACGGATGATTATTACGCGGACAAAACAAACCAATTGCTGGATTTCGCGCCAGACGCCATCTATCTCAATGATCAGGGCGGGCTGCTCACCCCGGACCGGGCCCGGAGCCTGTTGCCGGGCATGGTCACCGCGGCGGGGGATGTGGCGTTCGAACTTCATTCCCATTGCACCACGGGTCTGGCAGATCTTGTTTATATGGAGGCGCTGAAGGCAGGGATTAGAATCCTGCATACGGGCATTCCTCCTTTGGCCGAGGGTTCAGCCCAGCCCTCTTTGTTCAATGTTGCCGCCAACGCCAGGCTGCTGGGCTTCCAACCCCAAATCGATGAGGCGCCCTTGCGTGGGGTGAGCGAGAGGCTGGGGGCCATCGCCCGGGCCGAGGGGCTGCCCCTGGGCGCGCCCAGCCGCTACGAACATGTCCAATATGTGCATCAGGTGCCGGGCGGGGTGATTTCCAACCTGAAAAGCCAATTGGCGGAAATGGGCCTGATGGACCGCTTCGGCGAGGTGTTGGATGAAATTATCCGGGTGCGCCAGGATATGGGCTATCCCATCATGATCACGCCCCATTCCCAATTCGTGGTCACCCAGGCGGCAATTAATGTGGTGGCGGGGGAGCGCTACAAGCATGTGATCGACGAGCTTATCCTGTTCGCCAGGGCGCTTACGGCGAAGATTCGGGTGCGCCCTGGATGGATCAAAACCTGAAAGACCGGCTTTGCGGATTGCGCCGGGCGGGTGAGCTGGCGGCCCGGGTCGATGAGGGCCTGACGGATATGAGCCTCAAGGAAATCCGCCAGGCCATGGGTGGGGCAACCTTAAGCGATGAAGAGCTTTTGCTGCGCTACATCATGAAAGGCGAGAGCGAAATCAAGGCCATGCGCGCCGCCGGCCCGCCCCGGCAATATCTTGGCGTGGGGCGGGGTCTGGTCTCATTGGTAAGGGAGATGAGCAAACGCAATGGCCTGGGGCATCTGCGCCTGGAGCGGGGGAGTGACTGGATTGAGCTGGGCAGGCAGCCGGGGTGAATTCTCAAATGCCAAACATTACTTGTATGCCCGCCCGTTCCTTCGCTTCACATGTTCAGGCGGTCATTGCCTTTGAATTACGTTGGATTTAAATTGGCGGTGATAAAAATCTCAAAACGCAAACAGGGGTGATTTTGGCGGGGGGCGTTGCGGGTTGGCCGTGCAATAGTTTGAGACAATAGAGGTCGAGATATGAGATACGCGGAAACAGGTTTTGATCTGGAAATCGATTTATCCAGGGGCAGCATCGAAAAGGTGGAGACCGAGACCGATCTGGCCCAGCTTTATCTGGGCGGGCAGGGGGCGGCGGCCAAATTATTATTCGAACGGGTTCCCCCCGACACGGATCCCTTTTCACCCGATAATCTTTTGATTTTCAGCGCGGGCTTGCTCCATGGCACACCGGCGCCGGCGGCCAACCGGATGGCGGTGAACACTTTCTCGCCCCAGACCAATCTCATGTCCCATTCCCTATTCGGCGGCTTCTTCGGGCCCGAATTAAAGTATGCAGGTTACGACAAGATCGTCATCAAGGGCAAGGCGCCCGATCTGGTCTATCTCTATATCAACAATGACAAGGTTGAAATACGCGACGCCACCCATCTTCAGGGGAAGGGCACGACGGAAACCGGGGATTTCCTGAAAAACGAATTGGGAGATCAAAAGCTCCAGGTGGTGGCCATCGGCCTGGCCGGCGAAAACCGGGTCTTCATGGCCTCCATGGATCACAATCACGCAAGTGCGGCCCGGGGCGTGGGCGTGATCATGGGCGACAAGCGCTTGAAGGCCATCGCCGTCAGGGGCACCAAGGATATCAACATCGCCTATCCGTCCGAATTGTTCGAGATCACCCAGGGATTGCTCAACAAAATCCATGTGAGCGATGGCTGCGGCGACAATATGGCGGTCGATCTGGATGACAGTTTCCACCACGACAATTTTTCCTGGGGCAATGCCCGGACCCGCATCAAGGGCTATTGGACGCCAGAGCTGGAAGCCCGCTGGCACAAGATCAAGACCAACAATATGGACCGCCAGACCGGTTGCTATAATTGTTCGAAGAAATGCCGCAATCAGATCAGCCAGCCGGAGCAGCAGAAATTCGGCTATAAATGTTTTGGCGGCGACACCTATCACATGGCCGCTTTTCAAGAACGAGACTTTACCTATAAAATTCTGGGCATTGCCCAGGAATACGGCGTGGATTCCTATGCCACGCCCCAGGTGATGGCCTTCGCCCTGGAGCTTTATGAAGCAGGCATTCTGACCGATAAGGATTTGCCGGATTTGCCGGCCGAGACGCCTGAGCGGTTTTTCTATCTTCTGGATAAGATCGTCAACCGCGAAGGGATCGGGGATATCCTGGCCAACGGCGTCTATCACGCGGCCCGCCAGATCGGCAACGGGGCCGAGGCATATGATCATAATACGACGAAGAAATTCGAACAGGTGCCCATCAAGCTGGGTAAACTGAACCCCGCATTTTTCCTGATGATCGCCACCGGCGAGAAGATGAACATCACCCAGATCGAAGGCTCCTTCCCCCAGGACCCCCTGCCCACCAAGGAAGAACGGCAGGATTATGTGGATAATTGGGCTGCGGTGCCCAACGATAAATTCAAGCAATATTTCCTCAATTGGGAAAAGCGCCACGACATTTCCGATGAAGCGGTCTGCGACATCGTGGAATGGAATGAGGCCATGCATTATCTGGATGATTCCTTAGGCCTTTGCGGGTTTGTGTCCTCCTTTCGGGGGCAGTTCGGCGGCGACATCGCCTATCATATGAACAATCTGCCAGAGATCGTTTCCCTGGCCACCGGCAATGAAATGAGCAAGGACGATTTATGGACCGCGGGCCAGAGAATCCGCACCCTGGTGCGGGCGATAAATGTGCGAAGGGGCCTACGCCGCAAGGATGAACGCCCGCCCGAAGATCATTGGGCCGTGCGCGACGAAGAATCCGAACAGGCCCTGCTCAGCAAATATTATGAATTCAAGGGATGGAACCAGAACGCCATTCCCACCCGTCAGACCCTGGAGAAGCTGGGTCTGGGTTATGTCGCCGATGATCTGGAAGCGCGTGGGATTTTAGAGCCGGAAGAGGAATTGGTTTCGGCTTAAGAAAAATCACCGGCAAGGCCCCATGAAGGTGAGCCCGAGGCGTTCGAAAAAATCTTCGTAGCCCAGCTCCTCCAGATCGTCGCGCTCTTTCAGGTAAAAGAGCAGGATCAGCCCGTCTCTGACCCGTTCCACCAGACGGGTAAAGGGATCGCCCGCCAGCCCTTCCAGCACATCATCATCCCCGGCGAAAAGCAGATCCAAATCTTGCACGGGGAAACCATCGAAGGGCAGGCATTGGGCTTCCATCCCCGTTTCAACCCGGGTCCAGACCAGCATATCCGTCTTGACGCGGCTGAGGGGTGTGCTGCCGTCACCCAAGCCCAGGAGCCCCAAGCGTGCGCCGGGTAGCACGCCATCGAACATGTCGCCGGCGCCGTCCAGGATGTTCTGCCATTCACTGGTGTTCATGGGGCTCTATATCCGGCAACCCAGCTGGTATCCTTCATGGATTGCCTGAGTCAGATCGCGGGCAACATTGGTATCGCCCGCCCCGTGCAGCTCATCGGCCAGCCACTGAAAATCCATCCACAAATCCTGATTGGGCACCACGGGGCCGGCGGCGATGACGGTGCCGGCCTCAATCATGCAGGTCTCGCCTTGGGCGTTTTCGACCTCCACACCTTCTTTGGTGATGGCCAGGGTCCGGGTGCTGGTCAGTGTTTCGATACCCAGATCATCAACCCATTGTTTATGGCGCCATTTCCAGGTGGGGGAACAATCCTGAGCGATGCGAAAGCCCGGCTCGATGATTGTTACCTCATGGCCGGTCTGGGCCAGGGATTCGGCCAATGTCAGACCGATCTTGCCCCCCCCCAGCACGGCCACCTTGGGCTGGATTTCAACCCGGTTCAGCGCCGCATCCATGGCGTCCACCAGGGGGGCGCCCTCTTCGGGTATGGGCAGGTCAACCATATCCGTCCGGGCCCCGGTGGCCAGCACCACCGCATCCACTTCATGGGTCAGGGCGCGCATCATCTTGGGTGCTGCTTCCGTGCCCAGGCGTACTTCGATCCCCAGTTTTTTGATCATCACTTCGTAATGGGTTAAGAGAGACCGGAGTTCCTCCGGGTTGGCGATGTCGTGATTGGCGTACCCCCGGAGCGCGCCGCCGATGCTTTCTGATTTTTCGAAGATCACCACTTTATGGCCACGCTTATGTGCCGCCATGGCGCATTCCAGCCCGGCCGGACCCGCACCGATGATCATGACGCGCTTTTTCACCGCCGCCGGACTGATATTGTATTCGGGCTCCACCTCGTGGCCCAGCATGGGATTGACCGTGCAGTTATAGGGCAGGTCGCGGAACATGCGGGAAAGACAGTTGAGCGAGCCGATGCATTTCCGGGTCTCGTTCAGCCGCCCATCAGCCGCCTTGTGGATCAGTTCCGGATCGGCCAGCAAAGGGCGGCAGACTTCCCAAAAATCGAACTCGCCATCAGCAATGCATTGATTGGCCATAACCGGATCGGGCAGGCGCACGCCGAAGGCGATGGGCAGACCGGGCAGCTCTTTCTTGGCCCGGGCCGCCAGGTAATTCCAATGGCCGGGCGGCACGTCCCGCCCGATAGACGAGTTGGGCGATTCCTGCCAGCCGACGGTGATGCTCAGCAAATCGACGCCGCAATCGGCGGCCTGGCGGATGAATTCCAGGCATTCGTCTTCCGAATCCCCGCCCCATTTATCCATCAGCTCCGCCCCGTTGAGGCGGATGACCAGGGGGGCCTCGCCGATGGTGTCCTTAATGTCGGTGATCAATTCCCGCATGAAGCGGCCCCGGTTTTCCGTATCACCGCCATATTCATCGGTCCGCTGGTTGGTGAATTTGGAACAGAAATTGGCCAGCAAATAGCCCATGAAGCTGGTGATCTCCACCCCGTCGAAGCCCGCCTTAAGCGCCCTGAGGCAGGCTTCCGAATGATGTTTGATGCATTGGCGGATATGTTCCTTGCTCATTTCACGGGGCGGGCGGAAATGGGGCAGGGTCTGGGGCACGGCGGATGGCTGGGCGCAATATCCCAGATCAATCCCACCATAGCGCCCGGCATGGAGTATCTGTTGAATGGCAACGGCCCCCGCATCATGGATATAGCCGGCAATCTCCTCGAAACCCGGGAGGAACTTGTCGTCGTATAAGGCGATCTGGCTGTAATAGCCTTTGCCCTCGCCCAAAGGGTCGGGATACGCACCTTGATTGGTGATCAGTCCGCAACCGGTGCCGGCGATGATTTTGGTCCGGGCCAATTCGCGGGGCGTGATGAACCCATCCCTGGTGTTGAAATTTGAAAC
>CAZBQG010000172.1:0-9669 GCA_964493945.1 uncultured Rhodospirillaceae bacterium | reverse complement strand
AAATGGTGGGATGTACTGGGCTTGAACCAGTGACCTCCACGATGTCAACGTGGCGCTCTCCCAACTGAGCTAACACCCCATGGCGGCAAATTTCGCTGCTTCGGCCCGCCGCCAGGCGGAAACGGCTCAATTCTTATCTTGGTTGGGACCTGCTTTGCAAGCACCGCAATGGCTTGTTTCCAAAGCCTGGGCACTTTATTTAAAAAAGAACTGGTTTATCACATGGCGATGAGACGGGCATGGACGATCTGACCAAGGCGGAATTTGACGCCAGCGCACTGGACGGCAAGGTGGAGATCACACCACCAAAAGCCCGGCGTGTTCCCCTGGTTTTCGCCTCTCCCCATAGCGGAAATGACTATCCACCTGAATTCCTGGCCGCTTCCAGGCTGGACGCCCTTGCCATCCGCCGTTCGGAAGACAGCTATGTGGATGAGGTTTTTGCGGCGGCACCTGATTATGGAGCCCCCCTGATCAAGGCCTGCTTCCCGCGCGCCTTCGTCGATCCCAACCGCCAGGACTTTGAGCTGGACCCGGAAATGTTCGACGGTCCCTTGCCTGGTTTCGTCAATACCACCAGCGCCCGCGTCAAGGCCGGTCTCGGCACCATCGCCCGCATCGTCGCCGACGGGGAGAATATTTACCGGGACAAGCTTGACTTCGGAGAAATCCAGCAGCGCATCCGGGATCATTACCATCCCTATCATCAGGCCCTGGCTCATTTGATTGATGAAACCCGGGAACAGTTCGGCTTTTGCCTTCTGATTGATTGCCATTCCATGCCGTCGGGCGCCACCGGACCAGTATTAAGCGGTGCCAGCCCCGGCGTGGATGTGGTGCTTGGCGATAATCTGGGGAGGGCCTCAGGCCCGGCCCTTTCCGGATTGATCGGTGATGAGCTTGGCCGGCTGGGATTTTCCGTGCGCCACAACCGGCCCTATGCGGGCGGCTATACGGTGCGCCATTACGGGAAGCCCGGACTAAGAGTCCACGGGGTCCAGATCGAGCTAAACCGCGCCCTGTACATGGATGAAAAAAGCCTGGAGCGGCTTCCGTGCTTCGGGGATTTGACGGCGCGCATGGAGGAATTCATTGACACCCTGGCGGGCACCGCCTGGGATGGGCTGATCGCCTTCTGAAACCCCCTTATTTGGCACAGGGCTTGCAGCGTTAAAGGCAAAAGCTGCAATTAAAGTGTTCAAGGGCGATGAAAATGACGAAAACAGGCGTGAAACTTGGCTCTCTGGCGGGGCTCACTTCTGTTTTGGGGGCGATTGGCCTGTTTGGCCTGGCCGATCCGGCCCAGGCAGCAAAAGGCGTTCAATATCAAGGGGATATCTGTAAAACCCATACGCAGCGCCGGGAACGGCTTAAACAGATACCGCGGCATCTTTTGGGCGCCATATCCCTGGCCGAGACGGGCCGCTGGAACGAGGACCTCAAGGCAAGTTTTGCCTGGCCCTGGACGGTCACCGCCAGGGGCGGGGGGCGCTTTTTCGCCACCAAACAGCTGGCCATCGCTGCCACCCAAAAGCTGATGGACCAAGGCTTCACCAGCATCGATGTGGGCTGCATGCAGATCAACATGCATTTCCACCCCCGCGCCTTTCCCGATCTGCAGGCTGCTTTCGATCCGGCCACCAATGTGGCATACGCCGCGAATTTCCTGATCGGCTTGCACAAAGAGACGGGCGATTGGCAAAGTGCTGCCGCCCATTACCATTCCTCCAATGCGGCCCATAACCGGGATTACCAGAAAAAAGTGGTAAGCCTCTGGAACAAGGCGCGCAAGCGCTCATCAGGATCGGCCCAGCGGGTCGCCTACCAGGCACCGCTCAAACCTTATGCCGGTGGCAAGCGCGACCTGACCCGCTTGCTCAACACCCGCTTTCGCGGACGGCTCCGGGCCGAACGTCAGTTGCACAAGGGTGAGAAACATTCCAAGCAATTGGATAAATGGCGCAAGGCCCGCCTCGATCCCTCGGTCATGTCCCAAATGGCCGTGCGCCGTCAGGCGGACCGGGAACGGGTACGCAAGGCCAAACTGGAAACGGACAGGGTGGATTTCGCCACGAAACGGCTGAACCAGCTTGCCGCCTGGCGCAAGAAGAAGTTCTGGAAGCCGGCAGCGCGTTAACTCTTCTCCAGCGTTTCGCGCAGCAATTCATTTACCAGTTTGGGATTGGCCTTGCCGCCGGTGGCCTTCATCACCTGGCCCACGAACCAGCCAATCAGCTTCTGATTGCCCGATCTGTAGCCCTCGGCCTCGTCCGGATTGGCGGCTACTAAATCCGCAACGATGGTGGATAGCTCATCACTGTCGCTGATCTGCGCCAGGCCCTTGGCCGCAACGATATCGCCCGGCGCCGCACCCGTTTCCCACATTTCCTCGAACACTTCCTTGGCCATGCGTCCGGACAAGGTGCCGTCACCAATAAGTCCGACAAGTTGGCCCAAGGCATCGGCGTCTACCGGTGACTCCTCGATCCCAAGTCCGGCCTTGTTGAGCAGGCCTGAAAGTTCATGAATTACCCAATTGGCGGCGAGCTTTGCATCCCGCCCTCTGGCCACGGTTTCGAAATAATCGCCAGTGGTCCTTTCGGCGGCCAGCAGGGCCGCATCCGCCGGCGCCAGGCCGAAATCTTTTTGCAGGCGGGCTTCCTTTGCGTCGGGTAATTCGGGCAGATCATCCTTTATGGCGCCAACGAATTCCTCCGTGATCACCAGGGGCAGAAGATCGGGATCGGGGAAATAGCGGTAATCATGGGCTTCTTCCTTGGAGCGCATGGAACGGGTCTCATCGCGCTCCTGATCATAAAGGCGGGTTTCCTGCACCACTTCACCGCCGTCTTCGTACAAATCCACCTGGCGCTGCGCCTCATGGGCAATGGCGGCCATGACGAAGCGCACCGAGTTTAGGTTCTTGATCTCACAGCGGGTGCGCAACTCTTCGCCTTCATGGCGCACACTCACATTGGCGTCGCAGCGGAGCGACCCTTCTTCCATATTGCCGTCGCAGGTTTCCAGATAGCGCAAAATGGAGCGGAGCTTCCGCATATAGGCGCCGGCCTCTTCGGGCGAGCGGAGATCGGGCTTGGAGACGATCTCCATCAGCGCCACGCCCGAGCGGTTGAGATCGACGAAGCTTCTGGCTGGGTCCTGATCATGCAGGGATTTGCCCGCATCCTGTTCCATATGCAGGCGCTCGATGCCGATGGGCCGAGTCTGGCCATCGCCGGTCTCAATCTGGATGATGCCTTCGCCGACGATGGGGTGCTGGAACTGGGAAATCTGATAGCCCTGGGGCAAATCGGGATAGAAATAATTCTTGCGCTCGAAGACCGAACGCAGATTGATCTTGGCGCCCAGCCCCAATCCGGTGCGCACCGCCTGGGCCACGCAATGTTCGTTGATCACAGGCAGCATGCCGGGCATGGCCGCATCCACCAGAGAGACCTGGGAATTGGGCCGGGCCCCAAAGGCGGTGGCGGCGCCCGAAAACAATTTAGCCTCTGATGTGATCTTGGCATGGACTTCCAGACCGATCACCATCTTCCAATCGCCGCTTTCGCTTTCGATGATGTAACTCATGGGGCGCCCTCCTCTAGCACCGCCGCCGCCGCCAGCATGCCCTCTTCGTCAAACGGAGGCGCGATGAGTTGCAGGCCCAGGGGCAATCCTTCCACCGACAGGCCGGCGGGGACCGAGACGGCGGGCAGGCCCGCCAGGCTGGCCGGCACGCAGAAGACATCGTTCAAATACATGGCGATGGGATCGTCCATTTTCTCGCCGATAGGAAAGGCGGCGAAGGGTGCCGCCGGGGCCAAGATCACATCCACGCCCTCGAAAGACTGGCTGAAATCCCTGGCAATCAAGGTGCGTATCTTTTGTGCCTTCAGATAATATGCATCGTAATAGCCGGCGCTCAGCACATAGGTACCGATGAGCACCCGGCGGCGCACTTCGTCCCCGAAACCGGCGGCACGTGTGTTGGCATATTGGGAGTCCAGATTTTCCCCCTCCATGCGCAGCCCATAGCGCACCCCGTCGTAGCGCGCCAGATTGGACGAGGCCTCGGCCGGGGCGACGATGTAATAGGCCGGCAGGGCATACTTGGTATGCGGCAGGGATATTTCGACGCACTGGGCGCCCGCCTGGGTCAGCCAATCCATGCCCTGTTGCCATAGATTATCGATCTCGGAATCCATGCCGTCCACCCTGTATTCCTTGGGGATGCCGATCTTGAGGCCCTTGACGCCACAGCCAAGTGCCGCCCGGAAATCAGGCAGGGGCTGGGGGGAAGAAGTGGAATCCATCTGGTCATGGCCGGCCATGGCCTGCAGTAGAATGGCGGCGTCTTCCACCGTGCGGGTCATGGGCCCAGCCTGATCGAGGGACGAGGCAAAGGCGACGATGCCCCACCGGGAGCAGCGCCCATAGGTGGGCTTGAGACCGACGATGCCGCAAAAAGCGGCGGGCTGGCGGATGGAGCCGCCCGTATCCGTGCCGATAGCCGCCGTCGCCAGATTGGCCGCCACGGCCACCGCCGATCCGCCGGATGATCCGCCCGGCACCCGGTCCTTGCCGTCGGCGGCCCGCCTTGGATTGACGGCCGGGCCCCAATGGCTGGTGACGGTCGACGACCCCATGGCAAACTCATCCAGATTGGCCTTGCCCAGCATGACCGCGCCGGCGGCCCGCAGTTTGGCGCTGACGGTGGATTCGTATGTTGGGACAAAATTCTCCAGCATGTGAGAGGCCGCCGTGGTGGTAACGCCTTCCGTGCAAAACAAATCCTTGATGGCCAGGGGAATGCCGTCCAGCACACCCAATGCTTCGCCCCTGGCCAGGCGCGCATCGGCCTGCCCGGCCCGCTCTTCGGCCAGTTCCGGCGTTTCGGTAATATAGGCGTTAAGCGCCCTCGCCTCCTCCATGGCCGTGAGATGTGCCTGGGCCAATTCCAGCGCACTGAATTCGCCGGCGGCCAGACCCGCCGCCGCCTGGGCAATGCTGAGATCGGTGAGCGCGCTCATTCTATAACCTTGGGCACGGCGAAATAGCCGCCCTGTGGATCGGGCGCATTGGCTAGAATTTCATCAGCCTTGGCGCCGTCCGTGACCTCGTCGGCGCGCCGTGGAAGGGCCGTCGGCACCACGCTGGTCATGGGTTCCACGCCCTCCGTATCCACCTCGTTCAACTGCTCGATCCAGTCCAGGATCTGGTTGAGCTCACCGGCCAGGGGTTCCAGCTCCGCTTCATCCAAGCGGATGCGGGCCAGCGTGCCGACCCGGCTGACGGTGGATTTATCTAGCGTCATGGCGCGTACCTCTTTGCATTCGAGCCCCCGGAAAAAACAGCGCCGGAACCTATCACCGCCCCCCCCGATCCGCAAGACGGGCGCGCACCTCTCTTGCCAAACGGGCCGCCAATCCTGACAATACACGGAGCATGATCCTTGAGGAAATTTCCCAACTGAAGCAGACCCTCGCCAAAGGCCAGCGCCTGCTTGGCCTGGATGTGGGGAGCAAGACCATCGGGCTGGCCTTGTCGGACGCCTCGCTTTTGGTGGCGAGCCCACTGGAAACCTTGAAGCGGGGCCGCATCGGCCCGGCGGCCCAGGAGCTGGGTGAGATCATTCATGAGCATGATATCGGTGGGCTGGTCTTGGGGCTGCCCCTCAGTCTGGATGGAAGCGAGGGCCCCGCCTGCCAATCGGTGCGCCAATTTGGCTACAATCTGGATCAGCGTCTGGATACGGTCATCGGTTTTTGGGACGAGCGTCTGTCGACGGCGGCGGTGGAACGATTTCTGGTGGAAGAGGCCGATATGAGCCGGGAGCGCCGTGCCCGGCTGGTGGATAAGATGGCGGCAGCCTATATTCTGCAAGGCGCTTTGGACGCGCTGACCAATATGCGGGATTAACCGGGGGAGAGAGCGATCATGATTGGAGCGGAGTTGATGGCCCGGGCGGTGGAACGCCAAGGCGTAAAGACAGTGTTCGGCCTGCCCGGACATCTGGAAGCCTTTTTCGGCGCCCTGCAGGAACGGGACATCCGCTTGATCAATATGCGCCACGAGGCAGCCGTGGTCACCGGTGCCGATGGCTATGCAAGGACCCGGCGTGGCCTGGGCGTGGCCTGCGTTACCGCCGGGCCCGGCCTGGCCAATGCGCTGGGCGGGCTGGCCACCGCCTGGGAGGCCTGCACGCCGCTACTTTTGCTTTGCGGGCGCAATCCCTTTGCCACCATGGATTCGGGTATTCACCAGGAAATGGATCATCCGGCAGCCGTCCGGGACATGACCAAATGGGCGCGCACGGTGCATGATCCGTCGCGCCTGGCTGAATATATCGATATGGCCTGCCGCATTGCGCTGAGCGGCCGGCCCGGGCCCGTCTTGCTGGATGTGCCCCGCGATCTGGCCGAGGCCGAAGTCAATGAGGAGAGAGCCCAGGAATCTCTGGGCCCCCTGATCCGGGCCCAAGCGCCGGCTGCCGACGGAGAGGCCGTGGTCCGCGCCGCCCAATTGCTCATGGAGGTGGAGCATCCCCTGATCATCGCCGGGGGTGGCGCCTATTGGAGCGGGGCCGGGCCGGCGCTACGCAAGCTGGCCAATGATTTCCGCCTGCCGGTCATGGCCCAAGGTCTGGCCCGGGGCCTGGTACCCGAAGACATGGAGGTTGGATTTTCCTGGCCCCTGGCCCATCCGGCGGCCAAGGAAGCCGATCTTGTTCTGGTCGCCGGGTCGCGCCTGAACATGGCCATCGCCTATGGCGGGCCGCCCTATTACGCAAAGGATGCCCGCTTCATCCAGATCGATATCGACGGCGCCGAGATCGGACGCAACCGGGCGGTCGAAGTCCCCATCGTCGGCGATTGCGCCCAGGTCCTGGAAGCCATCGCCGGAGAGCTGGCCGGCAATCACAACCAGCCCAGCGATCCCGGTTGGGTGAGAGACGCGCTGAGCGAGCGGTTGGAGCGCATCGATGAGGTGGGGCTGGAAGAGAGCGGTCTGGTCCATCCCTTGCGCATGGCTCGCGAACTGGCGCCCCGCATGGCTGACAACGCCATTTTCATTGGCGACGGGGCCAATTGCCTGAATTGGTTCAAAGCCATTTTGCGGGTCAATGAGAGTCCGGGCTGGATGGACCAGGAGCCCTTCGGATCCATGGGGGTGGGCCTTCCCCTGGCCATCGGCGCGGTGGCGGCGGAGCAGGAAACGGCCAGTCCCCGGCCCGTCTTTCTGGGCACCGGGGACGGGGCGCTGGGCCAGTATCTGAGCGAATTATCCACCGCCGCCCTGCATGGGCTGCCCATCTTCGTGATGGTTGCCAATGACGGGGGATGGGGCGCCAGCCGGTCCATCACCCAGCGCCTGTTCGGCGGCAGCTATGGCGTGGAAATGAACCAGAGCCGTTATGATCTGGTGGCCCAGGGGCTGGATTGCGCCGGCGAACTGGTCTCTACCCCGGATGAGGTGGGTCCCGCCTTCGAGCGGGCCATGGCCGAAACCGCCAAGGGCCGGCCCGCCTTGGTCAATGTGCTGGTCGATCCGGAATCAGGCAAGCTCCGGGGGCAGGATGCGCGCCTGCAGATGGTTACCTTCAATCCAGGATGGCACGAACGGCAGGGCTGAGCCCTTCACCGCAATGGAGGAGCGGGCCAATCTGCAAGCCCTTCACCCATGAGGAATTGACCAACGCCGTCGAGGAAACCCTGGCCGGAAAGGGCTGATTATCAATTGGCGAATTTTTTCGCAAGGACCGGGCGAACATCGTATAAGGACCCCAGCCAAACATTGGCCGAACCATCCCCATCCCGCCCCTTATAACTGGACCCCCCCTTGTTGACATCGAGAATTTCGAAATGAGCGGCAGCCTGATCGTGGATATCTGGTTCTATGTCCTGGCCGTGCCGGCGGTGATCTCGGTAGGGGTTTCCAAGGCCGGCGTTTCGGGCACGGCGGGCATTGCCGTCTCGCTCATGGCACTCAATGTTTCCGTCGCCCAAGCTGCCGCCATCCTTTTGCCCCTGCTTTGCCTGGCCGATATTTTCACCGTCTGGGTCTATCGGGGGAAATATGATCCGGTCAATCTGAAGATCATTATGCCGGGCGCGGTGTTGGGCACGGCGGCGGGCACCGCCGGGTTCCATTACCTGGACCCAGAGGCCATAAAATTGATGCTGGGCCTGATCGCCATCTGGTTTTCCGTGCAAAATCTGTTCTGGCAGTCGGAAAGCGGGGAGCCGGCCAAACCCAACCGGGCCAAGGGAACCTTCTGGGCGACCATGTCGGGCTTTACCAGTTTCATCATCCATGGCGGCAGCCCGCCGCTTAACGTCTATATGGTGCCCCAGCGCCTGCCGCGCGCCGTTTTCGTCGGCACCGGCGCCATATTTTACATGTTCCTGAATTACGCCAAGATCGGCCCCTATGCCTGGCTGGGCCAGCTTCATGTGACCAATCTGATGACTTCGCTGGTTCTGGTGCCGGTGGTCCCCGTCGGCGTTCTCATCGGGTTTTGGGTGCAGCGCACATTGTCGGACAAGATGTTTTATCGGATCATTCTCACCGTTTTGTTCTTTGTCGGTGTGAAGCTCACCTATGATGGCATCAAGGGATTGTTCTTTTAGAGCAAATCCCGAGCAGATGGAATCATCTACGACGACGTATTTGCTTCAAAACAAGTAGACTCTAGAAAAAAACGGGCCCGGAATTGACCGGGCCCGTCTCGCGTTTTATCGCTGGCGATTTATTTCCGTTTCATCATGTCTTTGTAATATTTGATCAGCTTGGGATCGATCTTGTCCACATTGCGCACGATCTCCTCGCCTTCCTTGATGGAGACGAATTCCGGCGGAATGCCGATGATCTTCAGGGACTGTTTCCTGAATTCGGGATTCTTGGCGGCCTTTGCATAGCCGATGCGCAACGCATCCACCGCCGCGTCCGGCGTGCCGGGAGGGGCAAACGAGGTATAGATCATATTGCCGGTCACCATGTTCATCCATTTGAGCGCTTCCCAGGCCATGCCCGAGGGCTCCTTGCCTTTTATTTTCCGATAAAAGTCATCGATTGCCGGCATGTCTTTGATGTAGGGGGATTTTCTCAATTTCCCGTCCACACCGACCGTGGGATAATAGAAAAGCGGCGTTGCCGTTCCCTGGTCGATTACGGTTTTTGCACCCGGGCCCGGTAGAAATTAATGCCCATGGTGGTCAGATTGACTTCGTCCCGGCGCAGAGCGTTGAGCGCCTTGGGCGGGCTGAGGCCGGGTACATAGATGTATTTGTTGATGCCCAGCATCTCAAGGCTGATACGGATCGACAAATCGAGCACGGAGTTGGGCCGGTTGCCGCCGAGCACCAGATTCTTCACGATCATCACCTGATCGCGGGATTTTATGCCGGCTTTCTTGTCGGTCCGGATATAGCTCATGCGGGTGATGGTCTGGCCGCCCAGGAAACGCATCTTGGTATAATCGGCCCGCAATCCAGGCGCGCCCGTAACCCGGCCGACCGGGTTCCAGAGGCTGAACAGGATGGTCATGCCATCGGGCTTGGCCTTCTCATAGACGAAGTTCCAAAGCGCCGTCCCGCCGCCGGCGGAAATGAATTTGATGACCATGGTCGCACAGCACCCGCTAGATTCTCATCTCAACTGCAACAC
>CAZBQG010000171.1:0-9676 GCA_964493945.1 uncultured Rhodospirillaceae bacterium | reverse complement strand
GCGGCGGAGGCGGATGAAATTGCCGGCCATGTAGCGGGCGGTTGCGATTTCCTGATGCTGGATCATTACGGGCGGGGTGCGGATTTCGAAAAGGCATGCCGGGAATGGGCCAGGAAAATCCTGGTGTTGGATGATCTGGCGGACCGTGCCCATGTTTGCGATTACGTCCTTAACCAAAATACCGGGCGCCAGGCTGCCGATTACGACGGATTGCTGGAGCCCGGTTGCCGGGTCCTGGCCGGGGCGGATTACGCCCTGATCGATCCATCATACCGAAGCCTGCGGAAATCGGTCATGGCCAGGCGGCGGCGGACCGGGAGACCAGAACATCTGCTCATTACGTTGGGCGCCCAGCCGGATAGCGGAACCCTGGAGCCGATCCTGTCGGGGGCCCTGGATGGCGGGCTGGGTTTCGAAAGCATTCATTTGGTGGTCAGCCAACGGGACCGGAAACTTGAAGAAATATGCAAAACCGGCGCCGGAAAAATCCAAATCCATCACCGGCCTCCGGGCCTCAGTGATTTGATGGCCCGGGCGGATCTGGCCGTTTGTGCCGCCGGCGCAACATCCTGGGAGCGCTGCTGCCTGGGATTGCCGGCGGCCACCCTGGTCATGGCCCCCAATCAAAAGCCCGGCGCCGCCGCCTTGTCGGAACTGGGGGCGGGCATCAATCTGGGTGAAGCGGAAACGGTCGGCGCCCAGGATATCACGGCTGCCTTGCGCGCATTATCCGATCCCCAGACCTATCAGAAAAGCGTCACCGGTGCGGCCGGCATTTGCGACGGCAGGGGGCCCTTGCGGGTGGAGCTGGCCCTCAACCCACCGCTCGGCGGAGACGGCCAGGAGGTAGGTCTGCACCCGGCCGGCATGGGCGATCTTGAGAAAATTTATGAGTGGCAATCCACTCCTGGCATGCGGCGGCATTTTAATAATCCGGATATTCCCACGCCCGGAGAACATGAAAGCTGGCTGCTGGGCCGCCTGGAGGACGAGGGCGCCATGACCCTGATGGTCACGAGCGGCCAAACAGAATCCGGCCTGCTTCTCCTGGATCAGGCCAGCCAGGAGGATAGGTTGGTGATCTCCATTTTGATGGCGCCCAAAGCCAGAAAGCAAGGCATCGCCTCGGCCGCCCTCGCCGCGGCCCGGCGCCTGATGCCGGAAGATGATTTATGGGCAGAGATCAAGCCCGAAAACACCGCCTCCCTGGAACTGTTCGCCAAACAGGGTTATGCGCCCAATTCCGACGGCTGGCATTTACTCCCTGCCTCCCCCTGCACCGCCGCCAATTAAGAAAGTGGACCGCAAAATTGTCTCCATCTGATCTCGTCATCCTGGGCATCAACGATTCCCACGACGCGTCGGCCTGCATCCTGGAAGGCGGGCATCTCAGTGCTGCCATATCGGAAGAGCGCATCCAGAGGGTAAAAAGCGCTGGCGGTTTTCCGCTCCACGCCATCCAGGCCTGTCTGAAAAAGACCGGGCTTGAAAAATCTGATGTGGATTTTGTCGTCTTCGGCAATCGCCATGTGAGCCCGACCAATCTGCATAATTATTTCCCGTCCCTCTCCGTGTTTGATCATATCAAGGTCCAGACCGAATATTGGGGGCCGGTCATCTATGAAGGTGCCGATCCCAAACTGGCCGATGTGCTGCCCGGCTTTCAACGCGCCGGTGAGGATGTCTATCCGTTGGAGGATGTGCCCTTTGCCGAGAACCGGGAATTGTCGGCGGAACAAAAAGACGCCATCGATGAAATGCGCTTCACTTTCGCCGCCGATTGGTTCGGGCTGCCCCGGGACAAGATCCACGCCGTCGATCACCATACGGCCCACGCCTATTTTGGCTATTACGCTAATCCGCTACGCCATGACGGGCGGGACATACTGGCCCTGACCTCGGATGCCGGCGGTGACGGCGCTTATGAATCCGTCAGCGTTTTCCGTGACGGCAGGCATGAATTGCTGCATCAGGGGCGGACCAATCTGATCGCCAGCATATACAGTTCCATCACCATGTTGCTGGGCATGAAGCCCAACGAACATGAATACAAAGTCATGGGGCTGGCCGCCTACACCCCCGAATATCACAAGGCGGGTCCCCGTGAACTGTTTCTGGATGCTTTGCGGGTGGATGGATTGAAATTCGCGGCCAACCCGGCCATGACCGATCTGTTTGCCTATTTCCGGGACCAGCTGGTGGGCTACCGTTTTGATGCCATCGCCGGGGGGGTGCAGGATTTCGTCGAGCGCCTGGTGGTTCAATGGGTGGACAACGCGGTTCGGGAATCGGGCGTGGCGGATATCAGCTTTACCGGAGGGCTGGCCATGAACATCAAGGCCAACAAATGCATCTGGGAGCTGGACGCGGTCCAATCCTTGTTCGTCGCCCCCGGTGCCGGCGATGAATCCCTTCCCATCGGCGCGGCCTATGCCCATTTGGATGGTTTGACGGATGGCGCGGACCGCCCAACCTTCAGCGCCCCCCGGTTTCGCCATTGGGAGTTGGGCACCGAGGCACAAGATGGGGAAATCGAGGCACTAATGGCTCATCCCCTGATCCGGGACGGCTATTCGTTGGCGAGGGATGCCGGGCCAGAGGATGTCGCCGAAATTTTGGCCGAAGGTGAAATCTGCGCAGTATTCAATGGCAATATGGAATTCGGACCCCGCGCCCTGGGTAACCGTTCCATCATCGCCGATCCCAGCAAAAAGGAATCCGTCACCCGCATCAACCAGGCCATCAAGAAGCGGGATTTCTGGATGCCCTTCACGCCTTCCATTTTGGCGGACCGGATCGAGGATTATATCCTGAATCCCAAGAAGCTGGATTGTTCCTTCATGACCCAGGCCTTCGACACGACGGATTTGGGGGCTCGGCATCTGGCCGGTGCCGTGCATCCCGCGGACCTGACGGCCAGACCGCAACGGGTCAGTGCCGAGACCTCGCCCGATTATTACGCGATCATAAAAGCCTTCGAGAAATTGACCGGCATTGGTGCCGTGTTGAACACGTCCCTCAACATTCATGGCAAGCCCATCGTCATGAAGCCGGTGGAAATTGCCGATGAGATATTGGCCGCTGAGGGCGTTGTGCTGAATTACATCTATGTCCAAGGCAATCTATTTCGCCGAAAAGTGGCCTGAGGGATCGGGGGCATGGTAAAAATCCTGGTTGTCACCACACCCATACGGCCCAAACCAACCTATTTCCCGCCCATCGGCAGCCTGTCCCTGATCAAATATCTCAGGAAAAGCGGCTTCGAGGATGTGCATTTCTATAATATCGACGGCAACCGGCCCGATTACGCCGAGGTCCAGGAAACCATCCGCCGTATCAAGCCCGATATCCTGGGCATCAGCGCGGTGGTTTCCACGGCCTATGACTACACCAAAAAGCTGGCCGATGATTTCAAGGAGAGCAATCCCGATGGCCTGGCAGTTGTCGGTGGCAATATGGCGGCCAGCGCCAATGTATTGCTGAAAAAATCGGGGACGGATATCTGTGTCCTGGGCGAGGGTGAAATCACCTTCGCCAAGATCGCGGAGCGGGCCGAAACCACCCGCAGGGCGTCTGATTATCACGACATCCCCGGTCTGATGATTTTGGATGGCGAGGGCGGGCTGATCAATACTGGCTATGAGCTTGCCCTGCCGGGCGCCGAAATCTGGGATTACGATCTGGAAGATCTGGAGCAGTCCTCGGATAAGGATTTATTCTTTTTCCCAGCCTTCGATGAGGCGGGCAAGGGTGTCGCCTGGTACGATCATGACCCCAGAAGCCATGAACCACACCGGCGCAACAAGCGCGTCGGCATGATCGATTGCGCCAAGGGATGCGTCGCCAGATGCACCTTTTGTCATCGCTGGGACAAGGGCATCCGCCAGATTCCGGTTGATCGGGTAATGGCCCAGCTGGAACGCCAGATCGAACGTTATGACGTGGGGTTCGTGATGGCCAATGCCGAGACCTTCGGCGCCGACAAGCGCTGGCTGGATGAGTTTTGCGAGCGCATAAAGGATTATGACATTCTGTGGCGGGCACCGGGGGTGAGGGCCAACAGTCTGGATGAAAGTTGGGTGTCCCGGCTGAAAGAGGCAGGCTGCGTGGAGATCGCTTCGGGCAACGAAACCGGCAGCAAAAAGATGCTCCAGATCATGGAGAAGAAGGTTGATCTCAAGGATAATTTCAATCTGGTTACCTGGACCGCCCAGGCCGGTATCAGCGCGCCGGTCCAACTGGTCATCGGAATGCCCGGTGAAAACAACCAGACCATCGATGAAACCATCAAATTCTGCCAATTCGCCCTGAGCCAGACCCCGGATCAGAATCCCAACAATCTAAGCATCAACTACGCCCAGGCCCTGCCTGGCACGCCGCTATATGAATATGCCAGAAGCCGGGCCCTGATTAAGACTGATCTGGAGGGCGAGGAGGAATATCTCAAAGCCATATCCGACCGCGACGCCCATGACGAAATAACCACCCTGAATTTTACGGACAATCCCACTCTGAGCTGCCGTGCCTGGCGGCCCCGCATAACCATCGGCGTCAATTACCATTACGTAAAAACCTTCGGCATCGGGCGCTATTACGAAATCCTTTCCGGAAGTTTCGCCGAATTCCAGGCTCCCGCCGATGACAGCGGCTATTACGCCAATCCCAAACGGCTGATGGAGCAGGGGGATGACTCGAATGCCAACCGGCAAACCCGCCCGGCCAAGCCCTCCATCCCCGGCATCCTGGCGCTCTTGGCGCGGGGGAAATTCGGGCTGGCCATGATCGCCCATCCGGTTTTTTTCTACCGCATCCGCTGGTTTGTTCCGCTCCTGGTGTTGCTGAAAGAAGCGAAAGAGGTGGGGCTGGGGAGCGCCCTGGGTCTGAGCTTGAATTATCTGGGGGCCAAGCTGGCCAAACCCTTCGCGCCCAAATCCTTTGCCCATGCCTATAAATCCCTGCGCAAGATTGTCGATGAGGATATGGGCGCGTTGCCGGGAGACGCCATTGAAATGAAGCCATTGAGAAAGGGGCGCTGAACCTTGCCGGAATCAAAAAATATTCTCGTCGTCGCTGCCCATCCCGACGATGAAATCCTGGGCGCGGGCGGAACCATGGCCAAACATTGCGACGAGGGCGACGAAGTAAGCGTGTTAATCATGGGCCAGGGGATCACCAGCCGCCATGACGGCCCCAATCAGGGCGAAGGGCAAAGCGGGCTTAAGGAAGCCGCCCAAAAGGCAAATGCCCTGTTGGGCGTGAAAACCTGTCAGGTGCTGGATTTTCCAGACAACCGGATGGATGGGGTGGCATTGCTGGAAGTGGTCAAACCCATTGAGGAATTCATCGCCCGGACCGATCCCCGGATCATCTATTCCCATCATGATAATGATCTGAATGTGGATCACCGGATCACCGCCCAGGCCGTCTTTACCGCCGCCCGGCCCCTGCCGGAAAGCGGGGTGGAGCGCATCTTGTCCTTCGAAGTGCCCTCCAGTACCGAGTGGCAATTTTCAGGTCCTGCCTTCAGGCCCAATTGGTTTACCGATATTTCCCAGCAGTTGGAACGCAAATTGGAAGCCCTTTCCTGTTACGAAAGCGAAATGCGCCCCTGGCCCCATGCCAGGTCCGTCAAGGCCGTCGAACATCTGGCCCGCTGGCGGGGCGCCGCCATGGGCCTTGAGGCGGCCGAAGCCTTTTCATTGGGCCGGGCCGTGGAGCATCAGAAACTCCCTTGACGTTAGTGGAAAACAAAGCGAAGGGTGACACTGTGGGGACCGGTGCCGAAGCTCGCCGCCTCTATCTGGGTCAGGTGGATGGGCGCTTCGATCCCGCCCGCGATTTGGCCCTTGGTCCCTTTTGTTTTCATACCCATGAAAGCCGGTCCCTGGCTCTGGAGCCCGGCGCTTTTATGGACCCCAGTGACGACAGCGACGAAATATTGAATTGCTATCTGCAGGCCGGAAAATACAGCGCGCGGCTGGCCTTCGAATTGGCCCGCGAACTGAACCGACGCCATGGGACCTCTTACGGCCTCGGCTATTGGCGGGAAATTCTGGTGCCCTGGCTGTGCCTGGTCATCCAGGCCGCTTTTGGCAGGTTCCTGTTGATTTCCCGCTTCGTAGAAAAATACGGAAGCGAGGAGTTGGTGGTCGAGATTGCCGAGGGTGAGACCGATTGGCAGGTCTTGGATATCGATGAATTCGCCCGGTTGCTGCGTACATCCGAAATGGATTTCTGGCTGAACTCTCTGTTCATGGCCAGGCTGGCGCCCACCAACTGGAAGCTGATCAAGGTTCCCCTGCCCCAGCCCGCCCCGCGTCAGGCACCCACGGATATGGCCGGATCGCAAAGCCTGTCCGGCAGAATTTTCAGGCATTTTTTCAAACGCCTCAGTTTTGATAACGTGGCCGGCGTCCGGGTGATGTCCATATTTTTTTCCATTTACATCCAGCTCCTGAAAGCCCGGCCCGACCGCACGCCACCCCATGACGCAGAGCCCCCCCAGCCTTCGCCCAAAATCCCCGGCGCGGTCCGCCAAGTGGTGGGGGCGATTATTCAATCCGCCATGCCCCAATCCTATGGCACCCGCTTCAAGGAGCTGGATGACAAGGCCGGGCGGCTCTCTTACAAAAAAGGACGCCTCATGGTGACCTCGGTGACCCGCTATAACGATGAGGTGCGGTTCATCTCGGCCCATGCCAAGGAAGCCGGGGAGAAGCTGGTCAGGACCTCCCACGGGATCAACCCGGGAACCGCTAAATTTCTTTTGGCCAACGATTACGAATATGACAATCACGCCTATCTGAGTTGGGGCTGGACCAGCCACGAACAATATGGGGAAAGATTCCATCCCGTCCCCTCGCCCCTATTATCCAAATTCGCCGGCAAGCACCGCTTGCGGTCCAGCGAATTGATATTTGTCGGGACGAAAATGTGGTCACAGCCCGAATTGTTCAGGCCGATCCCCCAGCCCAAAGGGTTCCTGGAATACCGGAAGGCCAAGCGCATCTTCCTGGAAGGTCTTGAGCCTGAACCCCTGGGCAATTGTTCCTATCGCCCCTATGAGCGGAGCGCATCGGACTTCGAGGATCTGGAATTTATCCGGGTCAGCCACCCGGATTTGAAAATATGCCCGGGCGATTTGCATCAAGCCCTTCTGGGCTGCCGGCTTTGCGTGCTGGATCATCTGGGCACCACCTTGCTGATCGCGCTCGCTGGAAATGTGCCGACGGTCTGTTTCTGGAACAAGGACAAGTGGCCCATATCGCCGGAAGCGGAAACATACTTTCACACCTTGGAAGAGGCCGGGATCATCCTTCCCACGCCGCGGGCGGCGGCCGGGCATATCAATGAGATTTGGCATGATGTCCCGGGCTGGTGGAAAACCGAAAAGGTTCAGCGGGCCAGGCGTCAATGGTGCGGTCAGTTCGCCCGTACCAGCCGGGTCTGGTGGCTTCACTGGTTGAGGACGCTTGGCCAATTATGATCGCGATGAAATCAAAGACCGTGAATAGCCCGGCATGCTAGGAGCGCTGAAAACGGCTTGGCAATTGTTGGATACCCAATCCCAGCGCCATGCCTTCATCTTGTTGCTGCTGTCTTTCGTCGGGGCGGTGTTCGAAGCGGTGGGCGTTGGCATCGTGTTTCAAATTCTGATCGCCTTTACCAGTCCCGGCGTGGAGCTTGGCAGCACGGGGGCCTTTGGTTCGGACGCCGTGAGGGAAATTTATCTGATCGCCAAAACCATAAGCCCCGCGCGGCCTGAATTTGTTCTTTTGCTGGGTGTGTTTGTGTTTTTTTTGGTGAAAAATATTTTTCTCATATTCCTGTTGAATTACAGCCTTGGCTTTGGCTGGCGGGGTCGGGCCAATTTTTCCAGACGGCTGTTCGTTCATTATCTGTCCCAACCCTATGAAACCCATCTCCTGCGAAACACCGCCACCATCTTGCGCAATCTGATTAATGTGGTGTCCGATCTGTTTTTCAAGGTCGTCATGCCGACCGTTCTGCTGACCACCGAGCTATTGGTAATCGCGGCCATACTTTATGTGCTGGCAGCAATCAATCTGACGGTTACCGTGATCGCCACGGTCGTCCTTGGAACCTCGGCGGCCCTTTATTATCTGTTGGTGCGGAAAAATCTTGTGATCTGGGCCCGGAGCGCGCTTCAGAAATATGAGGCTCTCTATTTATGGGCCTCCCAGGGAATCGGCGGCATCAAGGAGGCGAAAATACTTAACAACGAGGATTATTTCATAAAATCCTTTGGCTCGAACATTCTTGAACATTCCAATCTTCAGCAGAAGATCGTCTTTTATGGCCAACTTCCCCGATATATCGTCGAGATCATCGCCGTCGGCAGCATCGTGATTGGAGTCTTGATTCTGTTCTCCGAAGCCACGGCACTGGAACAAACCATTCCAATTATCGGTGTTTTCGCGGCCGCCGCATTTAGGCTATTGCCTTCCATCGGCCGGATCGCCATGCATGTTAACAATATAAGGGCCGGTATTCCTTCCATCGCCATCCTGCAAGCTGATTTCTCATCTCAACCGGATGGCGGCCAGGTTTCATGGAAAATCAAGGGTGCCCCGCTCTCCTTCCGGGACAAAATCGAATTGTCTCACCTGTCGTTCAATTATTCCGGTGCGGACAAACTTGTTCTGGATGACATTTCCCTCGAGATAAAAAAGGGCGAGGCGGTTGCTCTTGTCGGGCCATCGGGGGCCGGAAAGACCACCCTCGTGGACGTTATTCTCGGGTTGTTAGAACCCAGTGGCGGCGAGATAAAATTAGATGGAACCCGGATCGACACCGGGACCGAGGAATGGGGAGCCATGTTCGGTTATGTGCCACAGGATATTTTTCTCGTGGATGGATCACTCCATGACAATATCGTCTTCGGTCGGCAATTCGGCGGCGATGAACAAGGCAGATTGGCCAAGGCCGTCGATCAGGCCCATCTGGCCAAAGTCGTCTCGGATCAGCCCGCCGGCATGGATAGCGAAGTCGGAGAAAGAGGTGCCAGAATTTCGGGTGGACAAAGTCAGCGGGTAGGAATTGCGCGTGCACTGTTCAGCGAACCTGAAATACTCGTTCTCGATGAAGCGACCTCTTCATTGGATACAGAAACGGAATCGGAAATCGTTCAAGCCATCGATGATCTGGGTGGCAAGGTGACGGTCATCATCATCACGCACCGGTTAAGCACGGTGAAAAACTGTGATCGGATATACCTAATGGACCGGGGACGAATAATTGATTCCGGGAAGTTCGGCGAACTGGCGGAACGGAATTCGCAAATTCGCCGCGATCTGGACCGTTCGGCACTGAATTTGTCCAGCTCCCAAGTGAATATCTAATCCGTTTGCTCAATTTAAAAAAAATCCTTTTGGGGCTGCTCACCAACTCCCTCAAAGCCAACTATCTGGCACCTAACAATGCGAGTTCGAACCTGGAATACCAAATCGAATCAATCGGCGTTCAACTTTCCTTGGACAGGCTGGACCAATCCGAAAGCACGCAACGGCTGTTTCGTTCCTTTCGGCGCTGCCTGGATAACGACCAAGCGGAAAGATCCCTGAAAAAGGGTTTTAACATTACCTACGAAAACTGCCTCCGAACCTTGGCCTTGCGCATTGAGGACCCCTCGGTAATTGGCTTGGACAAGTTTGGT
>CAZBQG010000170.1:0-9691 GCA_964493945.1 uncultured Rhodospirillaceae bacterium | reverse complement strand
CGCGCTTTGACCGGCAGGAGGATTTCGTTCTCGCCCTCAATGGCACAAATTTCGATGCCATCGTCACCGATGTCTTCCACCGCGGGCGAAAACCTTTTACCAAAAGCAATGTCCACGGCATGAAATTCAAGAAACTGGGCGCCCGCCGTCTGGTCCTGGCGCAGATGAATATCGGCGAGGCGGATAGTTTCCGCTACTATTGGAAACCCAACTGGCAAGAAGGCTTTCCCTCGTTCCTGGCCTCACCCAAGGCCGGAAGCCCCGACACCCATTACGTCAAATACTGGGATCCCGCCTGGCAAAAGCTCATTGCCGGAGACGTCAAATCCTATCTTTACGCAATTTTCGCGCAAGGTTTCGATGGCATTGTGATCAGCGGCCTCGGTGCCTATCGATTCTTCGAGGGCAGCACGCAGTAAATTTACGGCTGGCTGGGAACCAGATCGCCGACGACGAAACCCCGCTCAGCCGGATAGCGCTGATCGATCAGCCGCCGGGCTTCCGTTTCATCCGATGCCAAAACGTCCTGAAGCTGTAAGTCAGCCCAAAAATCGCTGAAAAAATCATGACTTTTGTTGTCTTTGACCGCAGCCCGCACATCTTTGTTGTAGACCGTAGCCTCGAAGGCTTTGCGTTTGCCGGTGGTAAGTAAAAGCATTATCCCATCCTTCTGGACATAAGTGAGATTGATACCTAAGCAGCTATCCGGGATTTTAAAGGCCAAAAGTTAAAAAATTCTTGCGGCGGATTTATTCTTCTGTCGGGAAGACGGAATCGATCACATAGCCCCTTTCCAACGGGTATTTGCGGCCCGCCGCCTGGCATGTGCCATCTTTGTCACTGGCCTTGATCGTCACATAATGCATATCGGCCCAGTCGTCCGAGAGATCCCGATGTCTGCGGCCATCAGCCAGGGCCTCCCTGACTTGTTTATTAAAGGTGCCCACTTCAAATTCAGCCATCAGGCATTCGTTCGTTTGGCGATCACTTTTTCCAAGCCATTGAGCAGTTGGGTGCCGATCTCACCGCCATCGCCGGTCAGTTTCTGACTGAGCACCATCTGCATGGCGTTGATATGCAGGTCGATCACTTCCAATTCAAGCGGCCCGGCATTTTCCTTGTCAATTTTTTCGATAAAACGGCAAAGCTGATTACCGACAAAGGTCATGAGATCATAATTGAAGCTGCCACCTTGGCCTTTTATGTCATGGGAAGTCCGGAAAATTTTGTCCAGAAGTTCAACCGGCGAGTCCTGACCCTAGCCTTAATGGGTGAGTTTAAAGCAGGCCCAATTGGCGCAATTCCTCCGCCATTTCCGGCGGCATGTCGCCGTCTATCTCTCCCACGGCCCCGCCCTTCAGATCCCCCGGCGCGTCTTCCGGGCGCAGATAACGCCATCCCTGAAAGGCTTTCTGTGGCCTCAATTCAGTTCTCGTGATTTCCGGATCCAGGCTGAGGGCGGCATAGGTCCGCCCTTCCGAATTTGTCAGGCGCTCGCAACCGATCACCTTTTGGCGGGCCCGGACGAAGCGCTTCATAACCCAATAGATGGAACCGCCGTCCAAAAGCTCGGTCATGCGCCTCGGTACATTGCGGGTAAAGGTTTTGAGAACGCTTTGCCCGGCCATGCGTTTGGCCTGCACGCTTTGCAACTGATCAATGCTTTCGATACCTGCGGCCATGCGCAGTAGATGGATACTCACGCCTAGAAACCTTCCTTGGGGCGGGAATAGGCCCTGGCCAAGATTACCCGATGGGCACCCATGGGAGAAAGGAGATTTTAATCCCGCTCATCATCACGTATTTCCGCACTCGAATATTCGAAGGGCCGCTTGCGCCGGTGGGCATCCAGTTCTTCCATTTCGCGGCGGCGGCGGTCGGGGCCGAAGAATTCTCCGGCGCTCACATACATGCGGGGATGTTCGATGATGGAACGAAGGCGGAGATAGACCAGCTTGACCGATACGGGCTTGGCCAGGAATTCGGTGGCGCCCAGGTCACGGGTCTGCATGATTTCGCGGGTCGCGGTATAGGCGGTGACCAGGACGAGGGAACAAACCTGTCGACCGGCGTTTCGCCGGCGTGAATCTTCTTGATCAGTTGAGACCCGTTGATGGGCTCCATCATATAGTCGGTAAAAATAACATCAGGATGGAAGGATTTCATGACTTCAAGGGCGGCCTGCCCGTTGCTGGCGTCAACCACCTGACTAAGGCCCAACTGCTTGAGAATGCCAATAAGTAGATGACGCATCAAATCCTGATCTTCCACGATCAAGGCGTTCACTTGGTTGGAATCATAGGTCAACATATGTAAATGCCATTTGTTTGAATGACCTTATTTACGTTTGACAATTCACGATTTCAATAGCAAGGTAGATTGTCTACCAGTTTGGCTTGCGTTTTTCCAAAAAAGCGTTGAATCCCTCTTTGCCTTCGGGCGACCCCCGCCCCCTGGCACTTTCATCGGACAGCTTTTCCGCCACCTCGTCGCTAACCCGCTTGCCACTCACATCGGCGATCAGTTTCTTGGTATCGGCGATGGCCAGGGGACCGCCCAGCATTAAGGCTTCGATCAGGGGTGCCGCCGCCTCGTTCAGCCTGCCGACCGGGCAAATTTCATGGATGAAGCCGATGCGCTTTGCTTCTTTTGCATCGAAGGTCTCACCGGTCAGGGCATAGCGGCTCATGGCGCGCACGCCCATGGCGGCGATCAGTTGGGGCAGGATGGGTGCGGGCGTAATCCCGACCCGCACTTCGGTCACCGAAAAACGGGCGTCCTCCGATGCGATGGCCATATCGCAGGACGCCACATAACCCATGCCGCCGCCGAAACACACATTATGGATCAGTGCGATGGTCGGTTTGGGGATGCTGTCCAGTGCGCGCATGGCGCCAGTGGCGACGCGCCCACCGGCCAATTTTTTTTCGTCACTGGCGGTGGACATTTCCTTGAACCAATTGACATCGGCACCGGCGGAAAAATGCTTGCCCGCCCCCCGCACCAGAACGACGCGCACCTGGGAATCGGCCCCCAACTTGTCGCAAGCGCCTTGCAGGCCCGATAAAAGTTCCGCATTGAAGGCGTTAAAAATATCCGGCCGGTTGAGGGTAATGGTCGCCACACCCCGTGCGTCAACATCCGTAAGAATTTCTGATCCGCTCATTTTTTGCTCTCCTTACCAGCCGCCAGCAGCCATCCATTTATCCATCCATTCCAGGCGGTCGTTGCCCCAGAACGGCTCGTCTCCGATAAAAAAGAAAGGTGCGCCAAACACGCCGCGCTTGATGGCATTTTCCGTTTCGTCCCTGAGCCGGTCCTTGTTCGCCTGATCATCCATGGCCGCCAGACAGGCGTCCGGATCGACGCCCAGACCGGCGGCAATCCTGACAACGGTTTCGGGCAGGGCCGTATTCTCGCCATCACCGAAACAGGCCTTGAAGTTTGCCAGGGCCATTTGCCGGGCCAGTCCCGCATCCTGTTCGAGCAGCCAATAGAAAGCCCTGGACGAGGCCAGGGAACGGACCGGAAAAGGATCGGGCATGGCAAAAGGAAGCCCCATATGGCGTGCCATGCGTTTCATATCCAGCAGGGAGTAATCCCCCTTCAGGGGTTGTTCCACCAGCACGCCCTGGCCCGTCACCTGCATGGCCACGCCCAGCAAGAATGGGCGCCAGGCCACCTGGCAGCCATGTTTTTCAGCCAATGCATCCACTTGATGGGCCGCAAAATAGGAATAGGGCGAGGTGAAATCGAAATAGAAATCTATATCCATGCTCATGCCCCTCCTACCAGGGCGCTTCCGTTCCGTCATAATCCAGGAACCTGCCCGCACAGGCCGGCTCCAGCCCATCGATCACGGCGCGGATGCTCGCAACACTTTCGGCCACCTCAAGAGGGGCGTGGGGGCCGCCCATATCCGTGCGCACCCAGCCCGGATGCATAACCACCACCGTAACCCCACGGGGCGCCAGATCCATGGCCAGACCTTTCATGTTGGAATTCAAGGCCGCCTTGGATGACCGGTAGAGATAATCCCCGCCCCCTGAATTATCGCCGATGCTGCCCAGCCTGGAGGTCAGCGACACGATCAGCCGGCGCCCGGAACGTTCAATATGGGGCAGGAAGCTTTCGGCCATGCGCAGAGGAGCCAAAGAATTGGTCCAAAAAACATCCGGCCAGCCTTCATAGTCGATATTCCCCAGATGCCCAGGGCGGGGACCGCTGATGCCCGCGTTATTGAGCAACAGATCGATGGCCTCGCCTTCCAATTCCCGGGCCAGGCGGTCCACCGCCTGAAAATCGCTTACATCCAGCCCCCGCACCTCAATTTGGCCGGGAAGCGCGTTCAATTCATCGGCCCCGCCGGGTGCCCGGCAGGTGGCGATGACGCGCCATCCCTCCGCCGCATATTGCCGGGCGAATTCCAAACCGATGCCCCTGTTGGCACCCGTGAGCAGAACTGTTTGCATGGCCCCCCCAGGCCTACCCCATCCGTTCGACGGCGAGGGCCGTTCCTTCACCGCCGCCGATGCAGAGAGACGCCACACCCTTCTTCAGGCCGTATTTCTGCAAGGCAAATAAAAGGGTGACGATGATCCGGGCGCCCGATGCGCCAATGGGGTGGCCCAGGGCGCAGGCACCGCCATGGATATTCACCTTTTCATGATCCAGTTCCAAGTCCCGCATGGCCGCCAGTGTGACCACAGCGAAAGCCTCGTTGATCTCGAACAGATCCACATCACCTTTGTCCCATCCGGCCTTGTCCAAAACCTTGCGGACGGCGCCGATGGGGGCCTTGGTGAACCATTGGGGCTCCTGGGCATGGGTGGCATGGGCCCTGATCACTCCCAAGGGCTCCAGGCCCCGCTTTTCCGCCTCCGATTGGCGCATCAAAATAAGCGCCGCCGCGCCATCGGAAATGGAGCTGGAATTGGCCGCCGTCACCGTGCCCCCTTCACGGAAGACCGGGCGCAATTGGGGAATTTTTTCCAAATTGGAGTTAAACGGCTGTTCATCCTGTTCAACCACCGTATCGCCCTTGCGCCCTTTGATGGTCACCGGTGTTACCTCGGCATCAAAACCATCACCCGTGATCGCCGCCTGGGCTCGTTTCAGGGACGTGATGGCGAATTCATCCTGGGCCTCGCGGGTGAACTGGTATTCCTCGGCGGTATTTTCGGCGAAAACACCCATGGCTTTACCCTTGTCATAGGCATCTTCCAGCCCGTCCAGGAACATATGGTCATAAATCTTGCCATGGCCCATGCGCATGCCACCCCTGGCTTTGGGCAGCAGATAAGGCGCATTGGTCATGCTTTCCATGCCACCCACCCCCATCACGTCATGGGATCCGGCCAGGATATTGTCATGGGCGAACATGACCGCTTTCATGCCCGATCCACACATTTTGTTGATGGTCGTGGCCCCCTTTTCATCTGGAATACCGGCGCCAATAGCCGCTTGACGGGCCGGTGCCTGGCCTTGCCCGGCGCTTAACACCTGACCCATGACCACGTCGTCAATATCCGAGGGCTCAATGCCGGCCCGGCTGATGGCCTCCCCCAAGGCCGCGGCACCCAGCGCGGGTGCCTGCAACGCGGCCAGATCGCCGCTCAATCCCCCCATTGGAGTACGCGCGGCGCCGACGATAACGATAGGATCCGAACTCATGGCTTTCCTCCTTAAATGCGACCTGACAACGGCCTGCCTGATTTAATCTTTCTCGTCCTGACATAATATTTAATCCAGGCCCGGGCCCATGGCCATAGCTATTAATACTTAGATGACACCGGCGATCCCGGCCCCCATGATGACCAGGCTGAGCACAATTACACCGCGCGCCGCGTAGCCCCAGCCAACCCATGCCGTATTGAAGGCTGAGCGCCAAATAGCGACCCCTGAATAGATGCTGTAAGACACCAACAGTAGGATTTGCGGCAATATTCCAAGCCAACCCTGAACCACCAGATTTTTCACCAAAGTGGTGAAAAGCCAGCCCCCCAGGATGCCGATAAACCAAAAGGCCTTCCACAAGCGCTCTTCGCCCCGCCAGAAGCGAATCAATATATGCCGCCGGACCCGGCCTTGGTTTGGACTATTCATCTTGCTTGCATGTTATAACCACTGGCCATGACGGATGAAGAAAATTTAACCCCTGCCCCGCCGCCCGCCTGGCGCCGCGCCCCCATCCTGAGGGTTTTTCTGGCCCAGCTTATGGGGGCTATCCTGACCACCGGCGGGGTGATCCTGGTCAATGGGCTGGGCGGACCCTCCACCCATTTGTTCGTGCTGCTTGGAATTCAGGGCGTCATTGCCGCCGGGATCGGACATTTGATGGGGCTGGCGCCCTGGTGGATACCGGCCCATATCGTCTTGCCCCTGGCAGCCGCGTCGGGGGCCTATCTTGATCTTCTGGGCTGGATATATCTGCTGGTTTTTGTTTGCCTGGTGTTGGTTTTTTGGAACAGCCCCCGCGACCGGGTCCCCCTTTATCTGACCAACCGCCGGACCTGGGAAGCAGTGGACGGGCTGCTCCCCCAAAACCCGTTCTTTTCCTTCCTTGATCTGGGCAGCGGTATCGGTGGTTTGCTTTTGCATCTGGCCCGGCGCCATCCGGAAGCACGGTTCGCAGGAATCGAATCCGCACCCTTGCCTTTTGCCTTGGCCTGGCTGCGCCTGCGCCTGTCGGGGCTCGCCAATATTGAACTGGTGCGCGGCGATTTCTGGGCCGAGGATCTGTCCCGTCACGACCTGATTTATGCGTTTCTGTCACCCGAACCCATGCCGGCGCTTGGCGAAAAAGCGAAAGAACAAATGAAGCCCGGCGCCATGTTGCTCAGCAACAGCTTCCCCATCCCCGAATTGGAACCCGAACGGATCATGGAGGTGGAGGACCGGCGCGGCACGCGGCTTTTTATCTGGCACCCGGCGGAAAGCTAAAGAATCAAAAGCGCAGCCAGGCCCAAAAACACATAAAATCCGACAACATCGGTGATCGCCGTCAGAAAGGCGCTGGAAGCCACCGCCGGATCGGCCCCCCAGCGCTGCAACAGGATGGGCACCGCGCTGCCGGCCAGCCCCGCGACCGCCAGATTGGTAACCACGGCCAGCCCAATGACCAATCCCAGTATCCCGTTATCGAACCACCACCAGACCCCCAATCCGATCAGAACCGCAAACAGGATGCCGTTAACGAAACCTACCACCACCTCCTTGCCGATGGCCCGGAGCGCATTGGTCGAGGTCAGTTCCTTCATGGCGATGGCGCGGACGGCCACCGCCAGGGCCTGAACGCTGGCCGTGCCGCCCATGGCAGCAACGATGGGCAGAAGGGCGGCCAGAGCAACCATTTGCTCAATGGTGCCGGAAAAATGACTGATCACCGTGGCGGCAATGATGGCCGCACCCAGATGGACCAAAAGCCAGGTGAAGCGGGACCGGATACTGACCCAAATGGCGGCGAACAGGTCACCCTCCTCGCCAACGCCGGCCAGGCGCATAATGTCTTCTTCATGTTCTTCGTGAATGACGTCAACGACATCATCCACCGTGATGGCGCCCGTCAGGCGGCCTGCATTATCCACCACGGGCGCCGAAATCAAGTCGCGCTGACGGAACAGAAAAGCCACTTCTTCTTGGTCCATTTGCACCGGAATGATCTTCACATCCGCATTCATGATCGCCGCCAGGGCGACATGGCGCTTGGAGCCCAGAACCCGGCTGAGAGGCACGGCCCCCACCGGCTTATGGCCGCTGTCCACCAGAAAAATATCGAAAAAATCGATGGGCAATCCATCCTGGACCCTGAGATAATCAATCGTCTGGCCGACGGCCCAATGATCGGGCACGGAAACCGCTTCGCGGCGCATGAGCCGCCCGGCACTGTCTTCGGGAAAAGACAGCCCTTCCTCGATCAGGCTTCGGTCTTCCGCCGGCAGGGCCTCCAGCAATTCCTGGCGGTATTCCTCGTCCAGCTCCTCGATAACGCCCAGGGCATCGTCGGATTCCAGCTCGGCCACGGCGGCGACCACCTGACCCGGACCCAACTGATCCATCACCCGGTCGCGGACCGCTTCGTCAAGCTCTGCCAGAATATTGGGGTCAAACCCGCCCCTGAGCGCCTCGACCAATTGTTCGCGGTGCTCACCGGTCAGGCGTTCCAGTAAATCAGCGATGTCGGCGTAATGAAGGTCCCTCAGCAACGCGCCCGCATCGCTGCCCCGCCCCTCTTCCAGGGCGCGGGTGACTTCCTCGGTCAGAGGATCGCCAAGGCCGCCCAAATCCAGAGCGGTGGGCTCTTCTTCCGGCGTACCCTCCATTCCGACTTTCCCTTTGAAATCAAAAAACCCGCCTGAAATTCAGGCGGGCTTCAAAAGTGGTGCGGCCGAGAAGACTCGAACTTCCACGGGATCTCTCCCACAGCGACCTCAACGCTGCGCGTCTACCAGTTCCGCCACGACCGCCCAATTCCGAGCATCTTTTTCAGCACCTGAATTTTCCAATAACCGAAATACGGCTTTTACCGCTAAACTCAGTGGGAGATAGCAAATCGCATGCTTATTGGCAAGGTAAAGACGGATGGCGCGGCTACGCTCCGAACCCAAGATAGAGGTGGGATTTCCAGTCGAGTGGAAACTTTCCGCCGGACTGGTTCCCTATGAACGCGCCCTGGCGGAAATGGAAAGCCGGGTTGCGGCCATTCGCCAGGGCCTGGAACCGGAGCTGGTCTGGCTGTTGGAGCATCCCCCCCTATACACTGCCGGCACCAGTGCCAGCGATGATGAATTATTGGATACCCACGAATTCCCTGTCCACAAAACAGGGCGCGGCGGGCGCTATACCTATCACGGGCCGGGCCAGCGGGTGGGGTATGTGATGATGGACCTGAAGCGCCGGGGCCCCGATGTCAGGGCCTTCGTGCATCATTTGGAAGAATGGCTCATTGTCACCCTGGCCCAATTTGGGGTTAAAGGAGAGAGGCGCACCGACCGCATCGGCATTTGGATCGAACAGCCCGACGGCACGGAAGAAAAGATCGCAGCCTTGGGTTTACGCATCCGCCGCTGGGTGAGCTTTCACGGCATTGCCCTGAATGTGGCGCCTGACCTCACCCATTACAACGGCATCGTGCCCTGCGGCATCGCCGATTACGGCGTCACATCGCTTGCGGCCCTGGGCGTCGAGGCCAGCATGGAAGATGTGGACCGAGCTCTTCGCTCGTCCTTTGAGGAAATCTTTCCAGATTAAGCACTGGATATCTGGGAGAAGCCCTTCTCCGCCGGCAGCTCCCCGTCATGTGTGTGCACGGCTATCACATTGGCATGGGCTGGTCCCTGGTGGCAGGCCTCCAGCATATCGGAAACCTGACCGGCGGGACCGGCGAACAGAGCTTCCACCGTTCCATCGCGGCGGTTGCGCACCCAGCCGTCCAAGCCCCGCGCCTGGGCTTCCTGCACCGTCCAGGCACGAAACCAGACGCCTTGCACCCGCCCTTCGATGACAACCCGCAGTGCCGTCATTCCGGGGGGCATTATTCGAACTCCATTATCACCTGACTGACCACCAGGGCATCTACCGTAAATTTACCGAACATACCCAAACAAAAATTCATAGAAAGTAATCTTAAGCATTGGTTTTTATTGCAATTTCCTAAGAACACTATAACATCACCTCTCAAAGGACAACATTC
>CAZBQG010000169.1:0-9727 GCA_964493945.1 uncultured Rhodospirillaceae bacterium | reverse complement strand
GCCGGGTGGCACTTCGCCAAAGCTCTGGTGATCCCGCACAACATCACTCTGATAGGGAACGAGAAAAATGGATTCGTTGGGCTCACGAACAGGCAAACCGAATTGATCCCCTGCTTGAAAGCGCGCGCTCAATCCTGGACAAGGATATTCTCCGCCCTTTGAATATTTGGGAGATTGATAATTTTCTATCGAAGCAATCAGGATGATTGATACTCAAAACGTATATAAGGGGAGCACATTAAATCCAATTCGTGATAATCGTTAAAAAAGCAGTGTGACCCGCCAAAGAGAACCTTCAGGAAATCAATTCGATATTTTTCTTCAAACTTCGGCGCAGCGAGAAAAAACAGCGTAATCTTTAGACTATCCTTGAATTCAGTTAACCTGAATCAAATCCGCCAGCCAATCCTTGAGGGAGAAATAAAATGGCGAAATATGTGGTTTTGGTGAATTTGACCGCACAGGCCCTGGCCGACATGAAATCGGCGCCGGACCGGACCAAGGGTGCACGCGCCCTGGCGCAATCATTGGGCGGAGACATGGTGGAAACCTATTTCACCCTGGGCCAATACGATATCGTCGGCATCATGGATTTCCCCGACGATGAGGCGGCGGCCAAATATGCGATGTCCATCGGCTCACTGGGCAATGCCCGGACCACCACCATGCGGGCTTTCACCTCCGAAGAGTTCGGAGAAGTGTTGGGCTCACTCGCCGATTAGGAAGCTTTGATGGGCATGATCCATTTGAAGATTGCCGCCGGCCAGGAAATTCCTTAGATTCAGAATATGGCACGCAAGGAACGATCACCTGAACAACTAACCGCCGGGTCGGAAACGGCGCGCATATTGCTGGATATCAAGGCGGTGAATTTCCGCCCGTCCCAGCCCTATATGCTGACCGCCGGCTGGGCCAGCCCGGTCTATATCGATTGCCGCAAGGTGGTTTCCTATCTGGATGAGCGGCGGCGCCTGATTGCCATGGCCAGCGAAAGCATTATTCGCGAAGTGGGCACGGACGGCATCGAAGCCCTGGCCGGCGGCGAAACGGCGGGCATTCCCTATGCCGCATGGCTGTCGGAGACACTCTCCCTGCCCATGCTTTATGTGCGCAAGCGGCCCAAAGGCTTCGGACGCCAGGCCCAGATCGAAGGCGATCTGGAAGATGGCACCAAAGTCATTCTGATCGAGGATCTGGCCACCGACGGCGGCTCCAAGATCACCTTCATTGAGGCTTTGCGCCAGGCCGGTGCATCGGTCAGTGATGTGTTCGTGGTTTTCTTTTACGGCGCCTTCCCGGGAGCCGAGGAAAACATGGCCCAGGCCGGCACGGCTTTGCATTATCTTGCCGATTGGTGGGACGTCCTGGACCGGGCCGAAGCGGATGGCGATTTTTCGGCCGAAGACATCGCCGGGGTCAGGGAATTCCTCGCCGATCCCATCGCCTGGTCCGCCGCAAATGGCGGCCGGACCTCATAGGCGAAATAATTATTTACTTCAAGTTTGGTAAATAATATACTGTAAATGATAAATTTTACCCTAACGCTTCCGAAGGCGTAACAAACAAACACCCAAACAGAACAGATTTGTGATGGCCGTCACGGCGCACTATTGGGAGTCATGAGAACATGCTCTCATCACCGTCGATTTAAACAGACGGCTTATTAACAGGAGGCTGGAAATGCAAAATGCAAGACCCCGTCCCAAGACCCCATCTGAGACCCCACCGGACATAACCGGATATAAATTCCGTTACTTTTTGATCGGGCTGGCGGCAATTTTGTTGCTGGGCTCCGGTGCCGGCATGGCCCAGACGGCGCCCACTTCTCCCGACGGCGCGGCCCAGTTCATGCGTGAACTCAGCGAACGCACCCTTGGGGTGCTCAGCTGGACGGAACAGACAAGCGGCGGCAGGCAGGCCCGGATCCGCGCTTTGATCGAGGAAAATTTCGCCTTCACTGTGATCGGGCGCTATGTGGCGGGCAAGGCCTGGCGCAAGGCAAGCCCCGGCCAGCGCGGGCGCTACCAACAGAGCTTCAAATCCTGGGTGCTGAACGGATTTACAAAGCGGCTCTCGGTTTATAGCAGCGGCGGCATGAAAATCCTGGGGGGCCGTAAAACGGGCCGGCGGGACGCCCTGGTTTCGACCCTCGTAACCCGCCCATCGGGCCCAGCCATTGAGGCCAGATGGCGGGTCCGCGCCACGCCGCAAGGCTACCGGATTTTGGACATCATGATCGGCGGCGTGAGCATGGCCCTGACCCAGCGAGCCGAGTTCCGCTCGGTGATCCGGCGCCAGGGAATGGGCGGGCTGATCCAGCGCCTGCAAACCCAGAGTGCTGAAATTCAGGGTATCCATACCCGTCAACTGGCTTCCAGCCAAAACTAGCAAAAAATTTCCTCAAGCCCTTTCCGGATGATATCCTGACACCAGGGATATTAACGGGAGGGGCTTGGCGATGAACGCCATTCATGAGGATATCGAATTCGCCGCCAGCTCCGGCACGGGGACCATACCCGGCTGGCTTTACCGGCCCGCAAGCGGAACCGGCATGGGGCTTTGCATGATCCACGATGTTTACGGGTTACGCCCCGAATATGATGAAATCGCCGAGCCGTTCGTGGACCACGGCTATACCGTCTTGTTGCCCAACATGTTCCACGATGTGGAGCCGGTGACCGAAACGGACGATAAGGGCAAGAAATTCAGCCATTGGCGCGGATTATCTGACGATGCCGCGGGCATGACCATCCTTGATGCTGGCGTCAGGGCGCTCCACGGAATGCCCGGGACCGGCGGGCGGGTGGCGGTGACCGGCTTTTGTTTCGGCGGCACCTTGTCCTATCTGGCCGCGGCCCGGCGCGGAGACATTGTGGCGGCGGCTGGCTATTTCGCCACTTCGGTCCATAAATATCTGGATGAGGCCCCCAATATCCGCTGCCCCCTGATCATGCATACCTCGGAAAGCGACAGCACAGATACGGAAGAACAAGCCGCCGCCCAACGTACTGCCTTGCTTGATGTTCCGTTGGCTTTGGGGCTGGTCTATCCGGGCACGGTGCATGGCTTTACCCTGCTGCTCCATCCAGCCTACAACGCAGAAATGACCAGCCTTGCCCATCTTCGCAGCTTCGCCCTGTTCGATCAGGCTTAACCGGCCAGAACGCGGCGGAAAAAGCTGGCATTTTCCTCCAGTTCGCGGGAGTTTTCGAAAAGCACCGGCGCGCGTTCGGAAATTTTCCCACGGATTCCATCCGCCCATCCCTCATCCGTTGCCAGGCGCACCGCCAGATCAGCATATTCATCAGCGCTTTCGGCCAGGCAATCTTTTATATCCATGGCGCCATAAAACCCGGCCGTCAGGCGCCCCCGCAGGAAATCGCCGGGCAGGCTGACCACCGGCATACCCATGGCCAGCCCCTCCAGGCTGGTCAGCCCACCTGAAAAATGGGGCGTATCCAGCATGACGGAGGCCCCTGCCAGCAAGTCCAGATAATCCTGGCGGGCTAGGCGGGGGGTGAATTTGATGCGGTCCAACACATGGGGAATGGTACGCCGCCAACGGGCCCACAGCTTTTCGGCCCATGCCGGATGGCTGCCTTCCAATAAAAGCAATTCCCCTTTCCGGTCTTTATCCAGTATGCGCCCGATCATGGCATCGAAATCGGGATGGAATTTGAACAGGGACTGGAGGCAAATATAGAGATTGGACCGGCGTTCCACCGGGCCCGCAACCGGCGGCGCCTCAATGGGGATAGAGGGGCCGGGCATACGCACGAGTTTTTCCAGATAAGCCGCTTCCGCGCCGGGAGGTTCGGCCAGACCGGGCGCCATGAAATAATCCAGGGTGGGAATGCCGCTGGTCACCGGATGGCCCCAGCTCACGCATTGCACCGGGGCCAGGCGGGAAAAAGCCAGAAAATAAGTCAGGGGCTCCATGCCCAGATCACAAAAATAAAGGATATCCAACTGGGCCCGGGCAATGCGCTGGCGGGCCTCATCCAGGTCCGTGCCCAATTCCTGAAAATCATCCACGGCGGCTGCGATCTCCCGGCCCAGCGGGTCATCCTGGTGAGAGAGGGAAAAAACATGTACTTCAAAATCCTGGCCGGGAAGTCCCTTGATCAGGCCGCCGAATAGACGGGCGATGGTATGGGAGCGGAAAAAAGACGAAACAAAGCCAATGCGCACCCGCCCTCCCTGTTTGCGCCCCCCCCCTTCGCAATGAGGTGCCACTTGGGCCAGCCCCGGGCAGGCCGCCAAATACAATTTGGCAAGGCTTCCCTGGAAATCCCGGTCATCCAGCCCGTGATAGGCCAGGGCGAAATTGGTAGCACCCACCTCCCGGACCGGGTCGGCGAGACGGATGCCGTCGTCCAGCAAAACCCCCATGCGCTTTTTCATGCGGGCGCGCCATTCCAGGATTTGATCCCGGCTGCCGGGTATGAGAGGCAAAAGAAGCGCATCCCTGATCCGCGTCCCCCCATCGGGGCGCAGATGAATGGCCTGGCGGTAGGCTTCAGCCGCGCCCGGCGCATCCCCCGCCGATTCCAGGGAATCGGCTAAATTTTTGTGGGCCGGTGCGTAAACCCCATCCGCCCCGATGGCCGCCTTATAGGCCTGGATGGCGTGGTCATGGCGCTTTTGGCGCTTCAGGATGTTGCCCAGATTATTGTGCGCCTGGGCCAGGTCCGGATTCAAAGAGATGGCCTGGCGGTAACCTTCTTCCGCCGCCTCCAGCCGGTCTAAATCACCCTCCAGCAGGGCCAGATTGTAGCGCATCATGGCATCATTGGGGGCCAGTCCGACGGCCCGCCTCAAATGCCTGTCCGCGGGCTCCCAGTTCCCCAGGCCGCGCTGAACGACGCCCAGATCGGCATGGATTTCGGCACGCTCGCCATCCGCCGCCACGGCCTGCCCCAGATAATCCAGGGCTGCCCCGGCATCGCCTTTCTGAAAAGCAATCTGGCCCAAATGATGCAACGCACCTGCATGACCGGGGGCCATTTCCAGATATTCCGTGAACAACGCCCGGGCCTGATCCAGCCTGCCGGCCCGGTGATGGGCCTGGGCTTCTTGGAAGTTATCCTGAGGATGGCTCATCCCAGCGACCTTGCCAGATCGCCGGACAGGGTTTCAAGGGCCCGGGTCCATCCGCCGCCGGCCGCTTCCCGGTAAAGACGGAATTTAGGAAACCAGGGCGAGATGGCACCATGGGCCATCCAGCGGTATTCGGCCGGGTTGGTCACCAGGATACGGGCCCCGCCCCCGGTGCCGGCCAGCAAATGCATGTTTGTATTGCTCACGCCGATATAATCATCAAGCAGCGAGATCAGGGCCAGCATATCTTCCAGACTTTCATTGCAGCCGGAAAAATCACCTACACCGCGCCCCAGGATTTCGCCCAGACGGGCGGCTTCCCCCGGCGCCGGTCCCCGCTGCATGACGATCACCGTGGCCGGGAGGGGCGCCAGAATCCTGGCCAGATCATCCAGCGGCGCCTCCTTGAACAAGGAGCCCGCCCGCATTCTACCCCCCCGCCAGGTGAGGCCCAGATAGGGCGGCGGGCCTGCCTGGGCAAGGCGGCGGCGGAACTCTGCCTGGCGCGCTGGGTCAGGGTTCAGGGTGACCGGCGCCGGACAATCATGGGCGGAAAGTATAAATGGCAGATCGGCCACGCTGAGGCGGGTTGGGCCGGGCGGGGCCTCCTCATCCGGCGGCGCGATGGCGTCCAGGAAGGGCAGCCGGGCGCAAATCGAAGCGATCTTGGCATCCGGGCGGTAAATGATGTTGGCACCCCGCGCCTTGAGGCGGAGAACGAAACGCAGGAAAAAAAGCTCATCGCCCAATCCCTGTTCGCCTTCGATAAAAAACTCACCACGCCAATGGCGCCTGGACATGGTTGCCTGGGGCACGTTCAGAATGTCACGGTCGACGCCGTGGCGGTTACGGTAATTGGTCCAGCCCTCCTTGAAATCGCCGCCGGCGAGCTCAATCAAGGACAGATTCCAAGCGGCTTCGAAGAAATCCGCCTTCCCGGCAAGCGCGCCCGCGAAAGCCTGGCGGGCCTCGGCCAGACGCCCCATGCCCCTCAGGCAATTGCCCAGACTGTTAAGCAACAAAGGATGACCAGGCGCCGCTTCCAGGGCCTGGCGCAACGCCGTCTCACCCCCGAAGCGATCCCCCGTCTCGTCCAGCAATACGCCCAGATTGTTCAGGGCCTGGATATATCCGGGCCTGAGGCGCACCGCCTCGCGGTAACTGGCAATTGCTCCGTCCACCTCATCCAGAGCTTCCAGGGCGATACCCAGATTGAAATGCGCTTCGGCGAATTCCGGCCGGCGGGCCAGGGCCTGGCGGTAAAATTCCACAGCCCCCCGGATTTCGCCCAGGGAGCGGGCCAGGATTCCCAACTGATTGAGCGCCTCGGCCTGACCGGGACCCCGGGCCGCGGCCTTGTCCATCAGCTCACGGGCCCTGGCCTGACCGGCAGCCGGCAGTTGCCCGATGGCGGTCTTAAGTTCCTGGGTATTGTCTTCAGCCATGATGCGATCATAAGCCAATATGGTTGTGACGGAAGCGGGCTTTAGGCATATTGCCGAAAATTAGCCTACCTACTTGTAAGACTTGGAACATCTACCATTTAATTAATACAAACCAAGGAGAAACCCATGACCCCTGAACAAGTCGAACAGGTTCAACAGAATTTTGAACATGTTGCTCCGATCAAGGAGCAGGCAGCGGAAATGTTTTTTGACAGGCTGTTCGAGATCGATGCCTCGACCAAGTCTATGTTCAAGGGCGATATCAAGAAACAGGGCCGCAAATTGATGTCGGTACTGGAAATCGGCGTCAAAGGACTGTCCGACCCCGAATCGCTAATCCCGGCTCTGGAAGCGCTGGGCAAGCGCCATGTGGACTACGGCGTGACGGACGATCATTATTCCACCGTCGGCGAAGCCCTGCTGTGGACGCTGGAGCAGGGATTGCGCGATGCCGTCACGCCCGATCTCAAGGAAGCCTGGTTGGAAGCCTATATGCGGATGACCGGCATCATGCGCGAAGCGACCTTTCTGGAAATTGAAAGCCACCAGTCGGAAAGCGCCGCTGCCCCATCCGTACCGGCGCCGGCCCCAGAGCCGGAGCCGGAGCCAGTGCCTGAAGAGCCCGAATCCGACGCCCAAAACGAACGCATCCGCGAACAGATCAACAGCCTGCAGGAACAAATTCTGTCTATCGGCAAGGTCTCAGAGCAAATCGACACCATCGCCAAACAAATCAATCTTCTGGCCCTCAACGCGACGATCGAGGCAGCCCGGGCCGGCGAGGCGGGTAAGGGTTTTGCCGTGGTCGCGGGAGAAGTGAAAAACCTGTCCGGCCAGACCGCCAAGGCAACCGGCGAAGTGGCCGAGGTGGTGAAAAATCTGAATTCCGGGGTGGAGGCCCTGGCGAAGTTGATCTGATGACCGAACCGGATGAACGGCTTGAGCTGGCCCTGGCGGAGATCGACCGGGCCAATATGGCCGATCCCAATATGGAAATGGACGGCGGGGAGGAAAAACCAAAAGTCTATCTCTATGGGTTGCGCATGACGGGGTGGCTGGAAAAGCTGGCACCCGATGCGTCAGACGCGTTACGCGTCGCCGCCCGCGCCCAGCATATCGAACGCTGGACCGTGCCCAGGAACGAATTTCCCATGGGTGTCAAAGGCTATAATCAGTGGCGCACGGGATTGCGCAAATTCCACGCCAAAAGGGCCGGCGAAATCATGGCCGAACTGGGTTACGGTGAGGAAACCATCCAACGGACCGGCGATCTTCTGCAAAAAAAGCATCTGAAGAAAAACGCCGAAACCCAGATGCTGGAAGATGTTGTCTGTATGGTATTCCTGGAATTTGAATTCGATCATTTCGCCGCCAAGCACGAAGAGGAAAAGCTCATCGATATCGTGCAAAAGACCTGGGGCAAAATGTCGAAAATAGGCCATGAAGCGGCCCTGGGTCTGGAAATGAGCCCCGAGGGCAAACGTCTGATCGGAAAAGCGCTGGCCTAGACGATTGGCGGCAGGCCGCCCTCCACGCCCGCACCCGGATTGGAAGTGACCGTGGGACCGGCCGCCGGTTCGCGGTCGAGGGCGCCTGCCAGCACCATATAAACCTTCCCCACATCCGAAGTCAGGAGTGTAGACGCCATCATGCCGCCATTTTCAGTTCTTTTGGCATATTTGAGCAGGTCGTTGAACTGGGACATATAGCGGGTCACATAGCCCCGGAATTCGCGGTTCTCGCGGAATTGTTTCTTGATCGCGGCCAGTTTGGACCGTTTGCGCATACCCAGGATTTTGCGCAGGAATAACGCCTTGTCACCCTTGTTGAAGCGGCGCCAATCCTCTTCGGTAATGCGTGTCTCCAGCACCCGGTTGATGTCGATGGCAAGGGACTCCAGCCCTTCGGAAATCAAATCCATGCGTTTGACGAAATTCTCGGCCCCGGATTCCTTGGCCTGCTCCTTGAGGCTGGCCTCGATGACCACGGCCTGTTTGGTTACCTGGGCCATGGCCTTGGTGCGTTTTCCCAATTCATCCGTAACCTCTTGGGTTTCCTTGTTTACCTGCGCCGACACCGAGGTCAGGTTTTCCGTCTGCTCCTCCAGCTTGGCACCCATATCGGCCATTTTGGAGACCGTCTTGCCGGACAGATTCAGGGCCTCACCGGCTTGTTTGGTAAAGCTGCCGCCCACCTGTTCGATCCCCTTAAGGGCTTCATTGAAGGTTTCGCTGAGCTCGTCCAACTGGCCCCGCAATTGACCGCCGACCAGCCCCATTTTGGAGGTAACCTTGTCCGATGCCGCGTCCACTTCCACGACCTGGCGGCGCAGCAATTCACCGACGGCCTTCAGCTTGCTTAAATTCTTATCGGTCATATGGGCCGCTGTTTTGGCCGAATGGGCAAACGAGGTCTCCGCCTCACCGGCCGCTTCGCCGGCGGCTTCGGAAGCCACCGACAGCTCAGCCGCCCGGTGCTGGACCGCCGCCGAGGCTTTATTCAATTTGGCCACCGCCTGATCCGACGAAACGCCGATATCGTCAAGCCGGCGGCGCATGCCCAGGCTGGCATCAGCCAGACGGGTGGTGCTGTTATCGGTCAGGCTGTTCAACTCGGCCGCCACTTCGCGGAGCGCGTCCTGCACGCTGTTGACCTGGGCGCCAGCCGCCTGGGAGGCCTGGGTCAGATCATCCGATTGTTCGGCCAACCCGTCATTGATCGCCCGCAGCAGCCTGGTGGCATGATCGACCGCCTCATTGACTTCGCGGGAACGGTTTTGAAGCGCGCCGCCAACCGCCTCGACCTCGCCCGAGGCATCGCCCGAAACCTGTTTCAATCCGGCCATTTGATCATCCAGCGCATCGGTGAGGGCCCTGACATGGGCGGTCGATTGCTGGGCCATCTGGGCGAATTCCTCGGCATGGCGGCCAAACAGCTCGCCCATCTCGCCAAAGCGCTGCTCCGCGCCGTCGGTCGAGCTTTTCATGGTGCCGAAAGTGCCGTCCAGTTCCTCGGCCATGGCCCGCAGGCGCATGGCCGCCCGGTCGGCCGCCGTCGCCGCATCGCGCGAACGTTCCAAAAGCCCATCGCTCAACACGCCCATATCATTCATCGCCTTTTCCGAGGCCTGGGCCAGTTCCTGGGACCGTTGCTGCAGGGCATCGGCCGCCTCGCCCACCTGG
>CAZBQG010000168.1:8747-9758 GCA_964493945.1 uncultured Rhodospirillaceae bacterium | reverse complement strand
TAAAAGCATCATCAAGTGAAATCCTGAATGAATAATTAATGGGTCCTGAGCCTAAACTTATTTCTATAGTTGTGTTGTCGGTAAATCGGGGGCCGACTCTTCCGAATTCATTAATGATCGGTTTTTCAAGACCTGGAACCGTGCCTGAATTCTAAAACGTGACTCCCTACATGCCCGAAGCCGCACATAGCCGACATCGTCGGGAGGCAGTTTCCCTTGCCACAGGACAAGCACTTCGTCTCCACCCGTTGCCGGGTTGATGAGGGATAGTTTGATTATAGGAGGGGGCTTCGCCGCAAAATCGAGTAAAGCCACCTCATGGGTTAGGCAGCGGTATGGATTAAGGATATAACCCACGCCCGAAGTTATGATGATCAGAAACGGGACCAGGAACCAGCCCACAAAATATCGGCGAAAATACCTCTTTTTCTTCATTGGGCTCCGCATTCCTCCGGACCATAAGGTTGCGTCGTAGTAAGATAATTGCACGGATAGAGAAAAATGTAAAAACCTCGGCGGAGGCAACCATGCCCGCTCTCTCCAAAGCTCTGGCCCATGGATAGGCCCGACTGGGTGCCCACCACCTGTTAATCCGCACCGATCATGATGAAGCCCATGATGCTGCCCCGCGCCGCGTTGTCCTAGGCATGGTAATTGCCAAGCTCGACCACCACATCCCCTTTTTTCATGACCAGTTCGCACCCGTCCAAAATTAATGTGCGCTCGCCTTCGGCCACAAAGCCGTAATCCACGGAATCAGTCCGGTGCATGCGGGTGCGGGTGTCGGTGGCGCCGCCCTTATCGCCGGTGGCGCCTGAAACCCCGACAGCCTCGGCCTGGGCGGTGGCCGCATCAACATTTGATGTGGCTTGGGAAGGCGGCGGCGGCGTTTCCACCAGGCGGAAATGGGCGCCCCCACCGGGTGGTTCGAAGACGAATTCCTGGGAACCGATGCCATGACCCAAAGATCGCTCATGCGCCCGCATCTTGGCAATTCCCGAACCAGGGGGG
>CAZBQG010000168.1:0-8737 GCA_964493945.1 uncultured Rhodospirillaceae bacterium | reverse complement strand
CGCTGTCATAGATCACCCGGGAGTGGCCCGCCTCGTCATTACCGGTAACCACGCGGCGCATATTTTTGGGCTGGTGGGTCATAAGCTCTGCCTTCAGGCAGCGTCCGGGCCGAAAATTTCCTCGATCCTGGCCCCGTCGGGCATGGCCCCCCGGGGGCGGCTTTCAAGGGCCTCTTTAATGGCGCCCAGATGCTCCGCCGTGGTGCCGCAACAGCCACCGATGATGTGCGCCCCCGCATCCCTGGCCAGGCAGGCATAATCACTCATTCTGGCCGGCGTTCCGTCATATTGGATGCCCAACTCGGTCAGCCTAGGCACGCCGCAATTTCCCTTGGCAATGATGATTTCTCCAGGCTCGGCAGTTTGGGCCAAATCCACGACGGTGGCGACCATCTGGCGCGGGTTGGATCCGCAATTGGCGCCGAAGGCGGCGGGCGCCGGGTCCATGCCGCGGGCCGCCTGGAAGGCGGCATCCGGTTTGGTTCCCATCATGGTGCGGCCCTTGGTATCGAAGGTCATGGTGGCCATGAAGGGCAGCCCGGTCGCCGCCGCACCAGCCATGGCGGCGGTCACTTCTTCCAGCGCCGACATGGTCTCGATCCACAAAATATCCACCCCGGCCTCTGCCAGTACGCCCGCCTGTTCCGTATAGGCGACCTCGGCTTCTTCCGGGCTGAGCGGCCCGACTGGTTTGATCAATAGGCTGGTGGGGCCCATGGAGCCCGCCACCAATACGGGGCGGTCCGCGCCATCGGCGGCTTTCCGGGCATTGGCGGCGGCGGCGGCGTTGATTTCGCCCAACCTATCGTCCAGATCATAGCGTTCAAGGGCGATCCGGCTGGCCCCGAAGCTGTTGGTCAGGATGATATGAGCGCCGGCTTCGATGAAGGATTGATGCAGCGCCGTGATCTGATCGCCCTGATCCAGATTCCAGCTTTCCGGCGGCTCGCCCCGCTTGAGGCCCGCCGATATCAGATTACTGCCCATGGCCCCATCACCCAGGACCACATCATTTTCGTCGAGCAATTCTTGCAAACTCACGGGCACTGGCTCATGCCTCCCCCAGCCTTCCGCCGATCTCGTCTGAATCGGCGGCGTAGCGATAGCACCGGAATACCGGGTTGGCGCCTTCATAGGCCGGATGGGGACAGTCCACACGGTAGGGCGAGACATATTCCCAGACGATTTCGCCCTCGGGCGTGACCTCGAAAAAGCGGCCATAGATGCCTTCGCATATGAGCGTGTTGCCGCTGGAAAGCCGCTGACAGCCGCTGATGAACCAGCTGAAGAAATCGCGGGGCGCCTTGGTGGAATATTCCCAGACAACCTCTTTGCTTTCCGGGTTCAGCTCGATCACGCGGGAGCCCACCTCCGGGCCATCATAGGTCGCGTTGAAGGCGCCGTTGGCGAAAAACAACAGATGGCCATTGTCCAGCATCTGCACGTCATGCTGCTGGCCGAATGAGAAATCCTGCATGGCCCAGCGGATTTTTTTGCTTTTCTTGTCGATAATGGCCATGGTCCCGTTCATGCGCTGATTGATGATGAGGTCGCCGTTGGGACAAGGCGACACCGTATTGCCATGGGCATATTCCCGGCGCCACGATCCCACATGATTGGGGTATTTCTCCATCTCCATATGGGTGCCGACGAACCAGTCCCAGACCACTTCGCCAGCGGGCGTGATTTCCACCAGTGTGTCGCCATAGACCCCGTCGGCATGTTCCGTGCCGGGCGTGCCGCCGGTATGGCGTTTGAGTTGTTCTTCGTCCAAAAGCTTCCAGCCCAAATATATGGTGTTGCCGTTTGGCAGGCGGCGGAAATCATGGTGCTGCACCGGATCGAAATGCTCCCAGACCGTGTTGCCGTCCCAGTCCAGCTCCAACATATGACCGCCCTTGGCCGGCAGCCTTTGGGGGCCGTCAGGGGTGCGGACCGCCGCCAGCAGATTGCCATTTGGCAACAGATAAGCGTAATTGCCGGGTTCGCCGGGCAGATCCCAATCATGAACCACTTCGCCCTTCATATTCAACAAATGGGTCTTTTTAAGACCCAGCGGCGTGAACAAAGTAAAGCCCGGCGTGGCCCGCGCCGCGTCATGGGTGTAAAGGCCGAATTGGGTAATTCTTGGCGGCATGAAACTGACTCCCTTGTAGCCCCAAGTTGAATTAAGCCGCCTTTATAAGCCGCCATCGCGCCCGGCTCAAACACGGCGGTTGGGTGGGCGGGGCGATTGGTGCAGAATAGAGCACACTAAATCACCCACCAAGGTTTCAGCCATGCCCGACAGCACCCTTTTGAGCCAGGAAAAGACTGAGGTTTTGTCCGGCACATTCGGCTTCGACAGCTTCCGCCCGGGCCAGGAAGAAGTGATCGATGCACTTCTCCAAGGCGAAAACGCCCTGGCGGTCATGCCGACGGGGGCGGGTAAATCCCTTTGCTTTCAAGTGCCGGCCCTGGCTAAGGGGGGGCTTACCATAGTGATCTCGCCCCTGGTGGCCTTGATGCAAGATCAGGTGGCCGCCCTTCGTTTGGCGGGCGTCGCCGCCGAGACCATCAATTCATCGCGTACGCGGGAAGAAAATGTAGCCGCCTGGCGCGCCGCCCAGGCGGGCGATTGCAGGCTTTTATATATGGCGCCCGAACGGCTGATGACCGAGCGCATGATCACGGCACTGGGGCGCATCCCGCTCAGCTTCCTGATCGTCGATGAGGCCCATTGCATTTCCCAATGGGGCCCCAGCTTCCGCCCCGAATATGAAGATCTGAAGCGCCTGGGGGAGCTGTTCCCGGACGTGCCCATGGCCGCCTTCACGGCGACGGCGGATGAAATGACCCAGGCGGAAATTGTCGAAAAGCTGTTCGCCGGTCAGGCCAAAAGCTTCATCGCCGGGTTCGACCGGTCCAATATCCGCCTGTCGGTGGAAATGAAGCGCGATTTGAAACGCCAGGCGCTTAGTTTTGTCAAATCCCAGGACGGTGCGCCGGGCATCGTCTATTGCCTTTCGCGGGCCAAGACCGAACGGACGGCCCAGCATCTGAACGACAACGGCATTCTTGCCCTGCCCTATCATGCGGGCATGGATAAGCGTGAGCGCGATGAAAACCAGAACCGCTTCATGACCGAGGACGGCATGGTCATGGTCGCCACCATCGCCTTCGGCATGGGCATCGACAAGCCCGATCTGCGCTTCGTTCTGCACACGGACCTGCCGGGCTCTATCGAGGCTTATTACCAGGAGCTGGGCCGGGCCGGGCGCGACGGGCTGCCGGCCACGGCCCATATGCTCTATGGCATGGACGATATCCGCATGCGCCGCATGTTCATCGAAGAAGACCCGGGCGATGAGGACCGCAAGCGGCGCGAACATAAGCGGCTCGATGCCCTATTGGGATATTGCGAATCACCGGTCTGCCGGCGGGGCGCCCTGCTGGCCTATTTCGGCGAGGAGCTGGACAATTGCGGCAATTGCGATATCTGCCTGGATCCGGTGGAAACCGCCGACGGCACGGAGGCCGGTCAAAAAGTGCTGTCCGCCGTCAAACGCACGGGCCAGCTATTCGGCGCCGCTCATATTATTGACGTCCTGACCGGTGCCCAAACTGAAAAAATCGAAAAATTCCGCCATGACGAATTATCCACCTTTGGCGTCGGGACGGAATTCAAGAAACCCGAATGGCGCTCCCTGATCCGCCAATTGGTGGCGGGCGGTTTTCTCAGCATCGATATCCAGGGCCATGGTGGGTTGCGCCTGGGCGAAAAGGGCAGCGCATTGTTGGCGGGCGAGATGGATTTCACCTATCGCCCCGACCGGGTCAAAAGCCGCACCAAAAAGGAAAAGAAAAAAGCCGCCGCCGCCCAGATCGTGGATTTGGACGAGGGTGACGCCGGGTTGTTGGGAAATCTTAAAGAGCTCCGCTACCGGCTTGCCCAGGAGAAGGGTGTGCCGGCCTATGTGATATTCCATGACAAATCCCTCATCGACATGGCCAAACGCCGCCCCGCCAACGAGGCCGAATTTGCCCATGTGCACGGCGTCGGCGAAGCCAAGCTAAGCGCCTTCGGAGAGTCTTTTCTGGGGGTGATCGCCCAAAATTAGGATTGAACAAAAAAAAGGCCGGACAAAGCCGGCCAAAGTTTCGCTCTTGAGGGAAGGAGGATCAACGCTTGATCTGGGGAGCATTATGCAGATTACCGGCGGAACGCTCAGTGACGTCCGTCACATTTTGGTTTTTTTCTAAAAAAAGAGGGAAGGCGCGTGTTTACCCAGGAATGGTCCACATCGCCCCGCAGCCACGGCGTCATTCATGACCGGGACGTAAAAATCCCCACCAGCGACGGCGTCATGCTGGATGGGGATATCCTACGCCCGGACGGCGGGGTCCCTTGTCCCGCATTGGTCAGCGTTCATGCCTATTCCAAGGCGGACCAGATGAGCGACCTGGTGCCCGAGGGCTTTTCCCATGCCAGGGGCCATATGGAAGCCGGTGATCCGCAATTTTTCGCGCGCCGGGGCTACGCCCAGCTTATCGTCAATGTGCGAGGCACTGGCGGCTCGGAAGGCATCTATGAAGAGCGGGGCCCCCGCACCATCAGCGATATCTGCGAGGTGATCGCCTGGATCGCGGAACAGGATTGGTGCGACGGGAATGTGGGCATGTACGGCATGTCTTACTTTGCCATCGTGCAGAATCTGGTGGCGGTACGCCGCCCACCGGCCCTGAAGGCCATCTTCGCGCCCTTCGGCTATACGGACATGTACCGGGACCGTTTCTATCACGGCGGCATCCTCAATCACGCCTTCATGAAGATGTGGCTGCCGACCGTGGATAATCTGCGCTCAGCTTCCATCCTGGGTGAGGATATGGAGGCGGAAGAATATGAGCGCCTGTTGGAAGTGGCCAAGTCTGATCCGGACATCATGGCCGTGCCATTTTTAAGGCACACCCTGGAAAATCCCAACGAGTGGGATACCTGCCTGGTGGCCGATATTCTGGCCCAGCCCCTGGATGGTCCTTATTTCCGCGAACGTTCGGTGGATTATTCCCAGAAACCAAGGGTGCCGGCCTATTTCGGTGCCTGCTGGGGGGTCTATGGGCTGCATCTGTCGGGCGCCTTCCGCAATTGGGAAAATTGGGCTGGGCCCAAACGCATGACCATCGGCCCGCCGGTCTATCTCGACCGCCCGGTCTACCAGTATCAATATGAAAGCCTGCGCTGGTTCGATCACTGGCTGAAGGGGATGGATACGGGCCTGGACCAGGACGCGCCGGTGAAAGTTTTCGTGGACAATAAGGGAACCTGGCTGGAAGCCCATGACTGGCCCCTGCCCGCAACCCACTGGACCGAATTCTACCTGCATAACCAGAACATCCTCAGCGAACATGAGCTCTTCGCCCATGACACATCATCTGAATTTAGCGACCGGCCGGACCAGCATGACGGCGTTGAATTCTTTACCCCGCCCATGGTCGAAGTGACTGAAATCTGTGGGCCTATTGCCTTGACGCTCTATGGCTCGACGACGGATGAGGAAATTCTCTGGTTCGCGTCCCTCATTCACCGGAACGCCCAAGGCCAGGAGCGCCTGCTTACTCGGGGCTGGCTCCGGGGCTCCCAGCGCGCCCTGGATGAGGCGGGCTCCAAGCCCTATCAGCCCCGCCATTTGCACAATAGGCGTGACCCCCTGACGCCGGGCGAGGTCTATGAATTCAATATCGGTATAGGCCCTTATGCCATAGAGCTAAAACCCGGTGAGCAATTGGGCCTGAGGATCAAATGCGCCGATGACGAAACGCCGGCCAATTTGCTGGAAGTGATCAATATGGGGCATCTCCGCCGGGCCCGGGAGGCAGCCATCACCGTCCATCACAGCCGGGAATACCCGTCCCACCTATTGTTGCCCATCACCAAGGGCAATGTGATCGGCACCTATTATTCGGCCGGCCGGCTGGGTAAGCCGTGATCGATAAAGCGGAGTAGAATTTATTATGAAAAGACAGATGCCGGCACCTGAGGGATTTATTCCGTTCCCCGTGGATTTCGGTTTCATCGGTATGGCCGGCCCGGTCCATGTCAAGGCGGGTTCGAAAAATACGGTTATGGGCTTTCGTGTTGAGGAAAAGCACCTCAATCCTGGCGGCATTTGTCACGGCGGAATGATGATGGCCGTGGCCGACATGGCCGTGGGTCTGGCCGGACTTCTTGCCTCGGGCCGGAGGATTTCCCCCCCCTTCCATCAACAACAGCTTCGATTTTCTGGAGCCGGCCAGGCAAGGCGATTGGCTGGAGACCGATATTCCGTTTGTCAAGGTGACCGGTTCCATGGCATTCGCCGCCGGCACCCTGATGCGGGACGATAGGCCCATGATGCGATTCAACGGGATTTGCAAGTTGCCCAGGGAAGGCCCGTCGGCGGATATGGAAAATAAGCTGTTCGAACGTCTTTTCGGTAACGCCGCCGGGGCGGTCTGGCCATGGCCACCATCGTCGCCTGCGGCGGCTTCAGCGCCATTTGCGGGTCTTCCCTGGCAACGGCGGCGACCATGGCCAAGGTGGCCATGCCGTCGATGCGCCGCTATGGCTATGATGACAGTCTGGCGACTGGCTCCATCGCCGCCGGCGGCACGCTCGGCATCCTGATCCCGCCCAGTGTTATTTTGGTCATCTACGGGCTGCTCACCGAGACCAGCATCGGCAAGCTGTTCGCGGCGGGCGTCCTGCCCGGTATTTTGGGAATTTTACTTTATATCGGCGCCATCCGTTTCGTTATCGGGCGCAATCCCAAATTGGGGCCACCGGCGGAACGGCGCAATTGGCGGGAGCGGTTGCGGGCGCTGTCGGGCGTCTGGGGAGTCTTGCTGTTGTTCATCCTGGTCATGGGCGGCATCTATGGCGGCTTCTTCACGCCGACCGAAGCTGCCGGCATCGGCGCCTTCGGCGCCTTTCTGTTTTCCTGGTTCCGGGGCATGCTCACATTCGAGATTTTCTTCCGCGTGCTGGCCGAAAGTGCGAGGACAACGGCCATGCTTTATATGGTGCTGTTGGGTGCCTTGTTGTTTGCTTCTTTTGTTGGCCGGGCCGGGCTGCCCAACGCCTTGATCGAGCTGGCCTCCAGCGCCCAGCTTTCACCACCCATGGTGATTTTGATCATTCTGGTCATCTATTTCTTGCTGGGGTGCATCTTCGAAAGCCTGTCCATGCTGCTATTGACCGTCCCGGTCTTTTTTCCCCTGGTGGCCGATCTTGGCTACAATCTGGTGTGGTTCGGCATCATCGTCGTGGTGGCCACCGAAATCAGCCTGATCACGCCGCCCATCGGGTTAAACGTTTTCGTCCTCAAGGGCGTGCTGCCCGACGTGGCCACCGGCACTATTTTCCGGGGCGTGACTCCCTTCTGGTGCGCCGATATCGTGCGCTTGGCCCTGCTCGTCGGCCTGCCCTGGATATCGCTGGTTCTGCCCAACCTGTTTTACGGCTAGCGCATTTTCCGGTCAGTAAAGCCTCTCGATCAATTTGCTTTTGTGGGTAGTCCGGGCCAGGGACAAAAAACTGCAACCTTGAACCAAGGATAAATTCATGCGCTATCTGAAAACTGGACTGACCCACCTGGATGCGGATTTGGCCGCGCCCGGCTTTACGCTGTTCTCGCCCCTCTATCTGCCAAAGACCTATCTGCTCAATATGGATGGTGAGGTGGTTCATGAATGGGACCTGCCTGACAGTCCCAGCAATTACGCCTATTTGCTGCCAAACGGTAATCTGATGGTCGCCTGCCGCGCCAAAGGGGGCGAGGTGAATATGGCCCGGGGCGGCGTCATGATGGAAATGGATTGGAACGGCAAGGTGCTTTGGCAATATGTGGACCCCTATCAGCACCATGATTTCCGGCGCACGGATGATGGCGGCCTGCTCTATATCGCCTGGCAATTGCTGCCGGACGATATCGCCGCCCGGGTGCAGGGCGGGCGGGCGGGCTCGGAACATGATTGGGGCATCTGGGGCGATTGCATCCGCCATGTGGATAAGGCGGGGGAACTGGTCTGGGAATGGCGCGGCTGGGAGCATATGGAGATCGAAAAATACCCCCTGGCGCCCGATGACAACCGCCATGAATATGCCCATCCCAACACGATTTTCCCGCTGGCGGACGGCAACGCCCTGATCTGTTTCCGCCATATCGATCTGATCGCCATCGTCGACCGTGCAACAGGCGAATTTACCTGGCAGCGCCACGAACCCGATTGGGGCGGGCCGCACGATGTGCAGGTGTTGGGAAGCGGCAATATGATGATTTTCGCCAACCGCCGGGGGCGCATGCCGGCGGGCTCCAAGGTGGTGGAATTCGATCAGATGAGCGGTGAGACGATTTGGGAATATCAGGCCAATCCGTCCCATACCTTTGACAGCCATTTCATATCCGGCTGCCAGCGCCTGTGGAACGGCAACACGCTGATTTGCGAGGGCTTGTGGGGGCGCATCTTCGAGGTCACGCCGGCGGGCGGTCTGGCCTGGGAATATATCTCGCGCTACAGCTTCAAACAGTTGCCGCCGGGCCCATCGGTGGGGGATGTGAGCTTCGTCTTCCGCGCCTACCGATACCGGGCAGACGGCCCGGAAATCAATGGGCGCCTGGGTAGTGTTTAATTAAAGCCTTCACCCGCAGGGCTGATCCAGTCGCTCGCTCTAGGTCACATACCCATAGAAAGGATTCCCAAACGGGCTGATTTGTGATTC
>CAZBQG010000167.1:0-9820 GCA_964493945.1 uncultured Rhodospirillaceae bacterium | reverse complement strand
GGACACCGATTCGTAGCTTAAGTCACTGTCCGATTTCCGGGGAGTAGCTCAGTATGGTTCATACCTATGTATCCGATACCGGCACGGGGATATCGGAAGACAAGCTTCCTAAACTCTTTGAACCTTTTGAACGCCTCGGGTTGGAACAGTCCAAAATCGAGGGTACGGGGATCGGACTCACTATTTCCAAGAAACTTGTTGAGGCAATGGGGGAGCATCGGCTGCGAAAGCAGGATCGGCGAGGGAACTACATTCTGGATCGAATTTCCCGAACCCGAGGAAATTCATATAAAAGAAACACCAAAAGACAGCGATGAAGATCAAGCTTTCGGTCAAATGGAATTGCCTAAAATCAGCGGCACCTTGTTATACGTTGAAGACAATTCGGAGAACCTCAGACTCATGGAGTTGATAGTATCCCATATCGAGGGGCTATCACTGATCTCTACACCCAACGAAGAGCTAGGCATCGAACTGGCCAGGTCCAAAAAGCCAGATCTAATCATCCTCGGCATCAATCTTCCCGGTATGAGCGGTATTGAGGCTTTGAAAAAGCTTCGTCGATACAAGAAGACCAAGAATATTCCCGTCCTAGCCATCAGCGCCGCAGCCACCAAGAAGGACATCGAGATAGGGTTGGAAGCTGATTTCATCCATTACCTGACTAAACCTGTTCAGGTTTCTGAGGTTGTGGAGGCAATCAAGAGCGGGATAGAGCTCTCGGCCCGAAACTAATATTTCAAAATCCCCAAATGACCGCAAAAAGCTGCCCTCTTCCCATCGCCTATACACTCGTTTAGGGTTGTTTAGGGTTGGGGGCTTCCCGGGGATCAAACCCATCGGGACCGAACGCCCTCAGCAGCTTTAGGAGGGGAGCCATGAAATTCGGAATCTTCGATCATCTCGACCGGCGGGACCAGCCCCTGCCCGATTTCTACGCCGAGCGCCTGAAGCTGCTTGCAGCCGCCGATGAGGCGGGGTTTTACGCCTACCATCTGGCCGAACATCATTCCGCACCCATCGGCATGGCCCCGTCGCCCAGCCTGTTCCTGGCGGCGGCGGCCCAGCACACCAAGCAAATGCGCCTGGGGCCCCTGGTCTATTTGCTGCCCTTCTATCATCCTTTGCGTCTGATCGAGGAAGTCTGCATGCTCGATAATATCTCCGGCGGGCGGCTGGAGATGGGCGTGGGGCGTGGCATCTCACCTTTCGAATCCGGTTTCTTCGGCATCGACACCATCGAATCCGGTTTTCGTTTTACCGAGGCGCTGGAGATGCTGTTGCAGGGCTTGACCACGGACCGCCTGACCCACCGAGGTGATTTTTACCACCTCAACGGCGTGCCCATGGAACTGAAATGCGTGCAGAAGCCCTACCCGCCGCTGTGGTACGGGATCGCCGGTGAGCGGAGCCAGATCATTGCCGCCGAATACGGCATGAATGTGATCGGGCTGGGTGCCAATGATTTCGTCAAGAATCTAGTGGTGGCGTTCAAGGAACGCTGGGAGGAATATGAAGACGCTCCCCACCGCGCCAATTCGCCGGTGACCGATCCGCTGATTGGCGCCACCCGGCCTATCGTTGTCGCCGAGACCGACGCCGAGGCGGAAAAGCTGGCTCGGCCCGCCTATGAAAGCTGGTATGGCAATTTGACCTATCTGGCCGGCACCTTCGGCTTTCGCCAGACCTTCGCTGTCGGGGATTTCGACGAGGCCATGGGCCTGGGCGCCGCCATCGTGGGTACGCCCGACAGGGTCAAGGCCGCCCTCGCCGCCCAGGCCGAGGAATGCGGCTTCAATTATATCGTCGCCCAACTGGCTTTCGGCAGCCTCTCTCATGAAACGGAAATGCGCTCACTGAAGTTATTCGCCAACGAGGTCATACCGGGTTTCCAATAGGGTGTTTCGGTGCTATCAAGCCCGTCTTTCAAGTGAGGAAACGGGAGTCGAGAAACACCATGACTGATCATGTATTGGGCCAACCCATCCGGGCCATCGCCAAGGCCGTGCGGGACGGCAACACCAGCTTCGAAAAGGTAATGACCGAAACCGTTGCCCGCCATGAACGGGGCGATGACACCTTCAAGGCCTTCAAACATTGGGACGGCGAGGGTGCGATGTCCGGGGCCAGGGCGGCGGATGCACAATTGGCTACCGGGCATGATAGTGGCCCCCTGATGGGGTTGCCCATCTCGGCCAAGGATATCTTCGGCGTTTCCGGCATGCCCACTTTCGGCGGGACCAATGCCCAGATGAGCGACGAATGGGCGGTGGACGGCCCGGTGATGAAAGCGTTGCGCCAAGGGGGTGCGGTTCCGGTGGGCAAGACCCACACCATCGAATTTGCCTTCGGCGCCGTCGGCACCAGCTATCATTACGGCGCGCCCCGCAATCCGTGGGACGCCAAGGAACACCGGGTCAGCGGCGGCTCCAGCGTCGGCGCGGGCGTCAGCCTGGGGGAAGGCTCTTCCCTGTTGGCCCTGGGCACCGACACCGGCGGATCGATCCGCATCCCGGCCAGCGTCACCGGCCAGGTGGGCCTGAAAGTGACCATCGGGCGCTGGTCCACCGATGGAATCATTCCGCTCAGCTCCAGCTTCGATACGCCCGGCTTCCTGACCCGCACCGTCGAAGATGCCATCACCGGCTTCGCCCAGGTGGACCCGGGCGAGACGGATGTGGAGGAATTGCTGAGCGGCATGGCTGGCCTGGAGGTGAGCGGCCTGCGCCTTGGCGTCACTGAGGATCATTTCTGGGACAATTGCGCCCCCGGCGTGGCCGAAGGCGTACAAGGGGCCATCGATGAACTGGCCGCCAAGGGCGCCACATTGGTGAAAATCCCCATGGAAGAGGCGACCGAAGCCCGCAAATGCCTTTATGATTCATTTTTGTTCGGTGTGGAGGGATTGTCCTATGTGCGGGAATTCTTTAACGACCGCATGGACAATATCGATCCCACCATCGCCCGGCGCCTACAGACCGGCGTAGATATCAAGGCGGTAGATTATTTCACTAATTTACGCATCCTGAAGCGCCTCAACGCCGTGGTCTGCGAACGGCTTGGCAATCTGGACGCCCTGGTGGTGCCCACCGTGCCCCATACGCCGCCAACGGTGGCCGAAGTGGAGGATATCGACGATTATTTCGTGGCTAACGGGTTGATGACCCAAAACACCCAGCCCATCAACATGCTGGCCCTTTGCGGGGTGAGCATGCCCGTGGCGCTGGATGCGGCGGGCATGCCCGTCGGGCTGCAACTGGTGGGGGCTTCGGGGACCGAGGAGCGGACCCTGGCGGCCGCCTTGGCCGTGGAAAAGAGCCTGGGAACGGGGCGCGAGCGGCTGGGCGTGCCGCCGCTGGTAAAGGGCTAGATTATTCCGCCGTCCCCTGGCGTTCGCGGACCGTTGCCAGGATCGCTTTGACAATGCCTGCATAGCCGGTGCAGCGGCATAAATGACCGCTCAACAAATCCCGGACCTCTTCTTCCGTGGGATTTGGATTGCGGGTCAGATAATCGCTCGCCGACATGAGGATGCCCGGCGTGCAATAGCCGCATTGCAGCCCGTGATGGGTCTTGAAATTTTGTTGCAGATCGCTCATCTCGCTTTCCGGGTCTGCCAGGCTTTCCACCGTATCGACCCGCCTTCCATCCACCTGGATGGCCAGGGTAAGGCAGGCGCGCTGGGCCTTGCCGTCGATCTGCAGCGTGCAGGCACCGCATACGCCGTGCTCACATCCCACATGACAGCCGGTTACGCCCAGCTTGTTGCGCAGGAAATCGGTCAACAGCATGCGGGGTTCGGCAAAGTCCGTGACCTCTTTGCCGTTTAGGGTGAAGGTAATCTTGTGTTGGGCGTCCCGGTTCAGCTTTGGCATGACTTGGCCTCCTCTATGACGGAGCGGCCGAGCCTGCGCACCAGCTCTCTCCGGTATCTTGCTGTTGCGTGAATATCGTCGCTGCCGCCCAGCTCCCAGGCGAAATTATTAAGCACTTCGTCCATATCCCCATCCGCCAGACCGTTCCATTCACGCACCGCCGGTTTGCCGGCGACACCGCCGATGCCCAGGCGGATTGTGTCGCCAGCCGCCACCGCCGCTGCCCCCACAATGGCAAAGTCGCCCCGCTTGCGGGTCATTTCGGTGAAAGCAAAGCCCTCGCCCGGTCGTTTGGCGGGATAGCGGGCCGCCGCGATCAATTCATCTTCAGCCTTGGCCGTGGTCATCATGCCAAGCTGGAAATCCTGGGCCTTCAGCACCCGTTCACCCCGGGCGCTGCGCAGCACTACTTCGCCGCCCAGAACGGCCAGACAGAGAGGCAATTCAGAGGACGGGTCTGCATGGGCCAATGATCCGCAAACCGTGCCCCGGTTGCGGGTCTGAAAATGACCCAGATGGGGGATGGCCTGGCTCAGCAATGGCAGGCGGTCAGCCAATTCGGGCCAGGCGAGAAGTTCTGCCTGGGTGGTGGCGGCACCGACTTCCACCGCACCATCGCTCTCCTTGATATATTTGAATTCGGAAATACGTGAAATGTCGATAATAATTCCTGGCTCGGCCAGACGCAGATTCAACATGGCCATGAGGGATTGGCCGCCGGCGAAGATGTGGGCATCGGCACCGGCCTGGCTGAGACTGTCCAGCACCTCGGCTTGGGTTTCGGCCCGCACGAAATCTAATGCTCTGGGTTTCATTTGCCTACCCCCAGCCAGCCGAGAATTCGTTGCCAAAGCGATTGCTCGCCTAAGACTTCCTGTCCATCAATCTGGCGGGACAAACGGTCAAAGAACTGTTTAACCACCAGACTGGCGGCACCTTCCAGCAGGCGACCGCCGACGGCGGCTACCTTGCCCGAGATGTTCACCGAATAATCATAATCCACCCTTGTGCCGCCATTCTCGGCGATCAAGCGCACATTGCCGCCGCCCCTGGAGGAGCCCAGCGGCCCATCCAGACCGCCAGACAAGGTGGCCTTACTGGGTGGCTCCAGGTCCGAGAGCGTGACCCTGGCCTGGAATCTGCCCCGCACCGGACCGACGCCTAAACTGACTTCGGCCCGGTAATCATTTTCGGCAACCTGGTCCAACTGGTGGCAGCCGGGGATCACGGCGGCGAGGCAAACGGGATCCAGCAGCGCATCCCAGACCTCTTGGGGAGCTGCGGAAACGAAGGCGCTGCCTGATCCGGCCAGTGCACCGTCATCACTCTCCTTGGTGGCGGGTTGAGCTTCCTCTTGCGCCCGGCCGGTAGGCGGCGGTTCTTCGCCATGGATCAGTTCGGATATCATGGAAGGATGAAGGGGCACGCGGACATTTTCGATATCCAGAGCGTCGCACACCGCATTGGCGATGCAGACCGGCGTCGACATGCAATTGCCGTCGGCCAGCCCCTTGGCGCCCAAGGGCGTCAGGGGTGACGGTGTTTCCATATGTAAGATGATGGGCTCGGGCACTTCGCAGGCCGTGGGCACCACATATTCGGCGAAGGTGCCGGATTTGAAGCTGCCATCCTCGCCATAAACGAATTCCTCGTACAATGCCTCGCTGATGCCGTGGCTGTAGGACCCCATAAGCTGGCCGTGGGCAATCAGGGGATTCAAGATAGTGCCCGCGTCATGGGCCGTCACATAATGATCAACCCGCACCTCGCCGGTGGTCTGGTCGATTTCCACCCCGCAGAAATCAAAATTGAAGCCATAGACCAAAGACGTGTTGATGCGGTCATTTTCATCGGGCGCGGTCAGTTCCTGGGGCGTCCAGACGGCGGATTCGCTCAATCCTCCCTCGACGCCTTCGGGCAGGCTGCCGGGCGACCAATGGGCCGTGCCGGCGACCCGGTGAAAGCTGAGCGAGTTTTCCGGATTGGTGCGGGCGAAGATCTTGCCACCTGCGAATTCCACTTCCTCGGCGGTCACATTAAGCTGTGCGGCGGCTATATGGGCCAGCTTTTCGCGCATCTTAAGGGCTGCCTGATGGGCTGCGACGGCCGGCCCCGTGGTAAAGCGGGCGGCGTAATTGCCGGCCGATATGGACCATTTGTCTTTTTGCGTATCAATTTCCATATTGCAGGTGATTTCGCCGGGGGTGAGGCCCAACTTTTCGGCGACGATCTGGGACAGCAGCGTCGCATGGCCTTGGCCCATGGGCGGCACATCCGAGCTGACGCCGACACCGCCCAGGGGATCGATGCTCACCGTCGCATTGGAATTGGTGCCCTGGGTGGGGCTTCGCTTGGCCCGTTCCTCCTTGGTCAGGATTGTCGTGATATAGCCCATGTTTGAATGGGTTGGCTCCACCACGACGGCGTAACCGATACCGTAAATCCTACCCTCAGCGCGGGCTTCGTCGCGCCGGCGTTTGATTTCATCCAGCCTTCCGTCTTTTTCCGCCATATCGATGACGGCGGGATAATCACCTGAATCAAATACGGCACCAGCCGCCGCGTGATAGGGAAAGGCGTCGGCCTGCACCAGATTCTTGCGGATCACATCCAGCGGATCCAGACCCAGCTCCACGGCAACCCGGTGCATGACCCGCTCGATGGCGTAATACATTTGGGGCCCGCCAAAACCCCTGACCATACCCGACGGGCATTTGGTGGTCATTACTAGCCGGTTGCGCATGTAAAGATTTTGTATGTCGTAAGACCCGGTGGCCACGCCATGCATGCGGTAGAGCGGCCCCGGCATGGGGGCCCGCAGGAAGGCGCCGTAATCATCCAACTGATGCATGCGCATGCCGATGACCCGGCCGTCGCTCATGGCAGCGGCCTCGATTTCGACGATGCGGTTGGGCGCGGCGGTGGCCGAGGCCAGATGTTCGAGGCGGTCCTCAACCCATTTGACCGGCTTTCCCGTCAGGCGGGCGGCCAGACACATGAGCACGATATTGGGAAAAATGCCCACCTTGATGCCGAAGCCGCCGCCCGCATTGGCCGGCGTGCGCAGGCGAAGCTGGGTGTTTTTAATACGCAGCGCCCGGCTCATCACCGGATGGACCGTGAAGGGCCCCTGGAAATTGCTGAGCACGTCATAGGTCCCGTCCGCTGGATGGAATTCGGCCAGAACCACGTAATTCTCCATGGGTGTAATGGAGCTTCTGGGGAAATCGATGGTGACCTCCACCTTGCGGTCGCATTCGGCGAAGGCCTTGTCCGGATCGCCGTAATTGAATTCCCGGTCTGAAAGTACGTTGGAGGCACAATCCGGATGGATGCGGGGCGCATCATCGGTGGCCGAATAGGTGGGATCGACCGACGGTGCCAGCACCTCATATTCCACGCGGATACGGTCCACGGCATCTTCCGCCAAATAGCGGTCCGCCGCGACAACCAGCGCCACCGCCTCGCCCACATAACGCACCCGGTCCATGGCCAGGGGCCACATCTTCATGGGCACCTTGACGATGCTCAAAAACGGATCGACATATTCCTGCAATTCCTTGCCAGTGATGACGCCGACAACGCCCGGCTGGGCCAGGGCCTCGCTCACATCGATTGACAGAATTTCCGCATGGGCATGAGGCGAGCGCAGCATGGCCGCATGCATGGTGTCGGGCCTGACCGGATAGTCATCGGCATAGCGCGCCAGGCCCCGCAAAAGGGCTTCATCCTCGACCCTTTCCACCGGTTTTCCGACAAATTTTTGAGGTACAGGTGCGTCGTCCATTCATTTATTCCCCGCCCATTTACCAGGCCGGGCCTTTGTCTTGATTGTCATTTGAAAAAATCACAAACCGCACGATATTAGTGGCCGGGAATATAGACAGAGCCCCCCGAACTTGCAAAGATATTCCAAACCCATAAGGGGAGGGAGGCAAGCATGCAGGACCATACCGTAACCATCGACGGGCCGGGCGATCCGCCGGCCATCCAGACCTCGGATATTTTCAACGTGGCCGTACCCTTTATCGACCGTCATCTGACCGAGGGGCGGGGCGAAAAGACCGCCATCAGCACGGCCCATGAGAATGTCACCTACTCCCAACTGGCGGAACGGGTCAACCGGTGGGGCAATGCGCTTAAAGGACTGGGCGTGAAGCCGGCGGAGCGCGTGCTCATGGTGGTCAGGGATTGCCCTGAATTCTTTTATTTGTTCTTTGGCGCCATCAAGGCCGGCGTCATCCCGGCTCCGGTCAATACCATGCTGAGGGCCCCGGATTACAAATTCATGATCGAGGATTCGGGCTGCAAGGCGCTTATTTATACGCCTGAACTGGCCGAAGTGGTGGAGGGCGGGCTGGGCCTGGCCGATCACCAGCCGGCCATTATCCTGAAGGCAACCGGCCCAGGATCGATCGCGGAACCCATGGCCCAGGCCTCCACCGATCTGGAGCCCGCACCGACCCGCCTGGAAGATGATTGCTTCTGGCTTTATTCGTCGGGCTCCACGGGCAATCCCAAGGGCGTGGTCCATGCCCACCGGGCCATGCTCTATACGGGACAATGCGCGGGTATGGATACGTTGGGCGTTCAGGAGGACGATGTCTGCTTTTCGGCTTCCAAGTTGTTTCATTCCTATGGGTTCGGAAACGCCCTGACCTTTCCGCTATGGGTCGGCTGTACGGCTTTCTTAAGCGATGAGGTGGTCAACCCGGCCATGTCCTTTGACGTGATCGAGCGGTTCAAACCCACCTACTTTTTTGGCGTTCCCACCCTTTATGCCCAGCAATTGGAATATCTGGAGGGGAACGAGGTGGATATTTCATCTCTACGGGTTTGCGCCTCGGCCGGCGAGGCCCTGCCGGGTGACATCTTCCGGCGCTGGCAGGAAAAAACGGGCACGCAGATTCTGGAAATTTACGGCTCAACAGAAATCCTCCATGCGGTCATTGGCAATTCGGCGGCCCGGCACAATCCCGGATCCTCGGGCCAGGTGGTTGGACGCTATGAGGTGAAAATTATCGGCGATGACGGCGAGGAAGCCCCCCAGGGAGAATTGGGCGCGGTCCATGTGCGGGGCGGATCAGCCGCCAAATATTATTGGAACGATGAGGAAAAGACGGAAGCCACCATGCTTGCGAACGGTTGGCTGAATATGGGGGACAATTCCTACCTGGCCGAAGACGGCTGGTATTTCTATGGCGGACGGCGCGATGACATGATGAAGGTGGGCGGGCTTTGGTGTTCACCCTTCGAAATCGAAGCCCGCTTGATCGAACACCCCAAGATCCTGGAGGCCGCCGTCGTCGGGCGGGCCGATCCGGATCAGTTGCTCAAGCCTGAAGCCTTTATAATTTTGGCCGAAGGGGCCGAAGCAGGCCCGGAGACGGAAGAGGAATTGTTGGCCCATTGCCGGGATGGGCTATCGCACTATAAATATCCCCGCTGGTTTAATTTTGTCACCGAACTGCCGAAAACGGCCACCGGGAAAATCCAGCGATTTAAATTACGTCAATGAATTAGCCATTTTTGGGGCCGACCTTCATGACGCTGCCGACTTCGGGCGGGATGGGAAGCTCCCCATGGCTTTCCATCATTCCCGCCAACAGCCTCATGGGCTCGTCGGGCAATGGGATTACCTTGGGCTTGGACAGATCCACATGGATCGATAACAGCTCGATGGTGGCCATCTGATAGCCCTCTTCCGCGTGGCGCATGGTATTGAAGAAATGCAGCCGCTTTTCATCGAAGCCCAAAAGCTGGGTAGTCACTTCGACAACGTCGCCCAGGCTTCCTTCGCGCTGATAACAGGTATGCGCTTCGAGGGCGAAGGTGGAATTTCCGGTCTTTTCCTTGTAGGGCTCACCCAACCCAACCAGCGGATAAAAGACATCCGTCGCAAGATTGAAGATCAAGGTGTAATAGGCCACATTCATATGGCCGTT
>CAZBQG010000166.1:0-9840 GCA_964493945.1 uncultured Rhodospirillaceae bacterium | reverse complement strand
CGACCAGCCTAACAGAACGTTAATGTGTCAAACTTTTTGCAGATTGGTATTATTCCGCCCCGCCCAGCCAAGTTACTCCGCGGCGCCGTCCAACAGGGCCGGATCACCCATATCCCCGCCCTCGCCCCAAAGGCGGCGTCAGACACCGGTGACATAGGGACCAACCGCGCCCAAATCCTCGGCCATGAAGGCGCCTTTATTGAGACGGTCCGGCCCATCGCCATAGCTGGATGGCCGCTTGATCACCACCCCGTAGCGCTTTGCCCAGCGCTGCATGTCGGTGCCCGAATAGGCGTATTTAAGAGGCATCTCGCGTGTCGTCGGCCCCGAATTTCCACCGCCGAGCTTAATGACCGTCAGATCGACCACGTGATAGGCGATCTGGTACCCGTAACCCGCCGCCATACCCGGCAATCAGCAATGGGCCAGATAGCTGTAGGGGCTGATGAAATCAAAATAAAAATCTATGACGCCGGACATGACCCATGAACCTTCATTTGGGTGGCCTGGAATAGCGGTGATTCTTCTTGCCTTCCTTTTTTGCCACATGCATGGCTTCATCGGCCAGGGACAACAACAGATCGGCCGTCCGGCCATGTTCGGGATAGAGGGAAATCCCGATGCTGGCACCGAGGCAGGCTTCTTTGCCGTCAAGGTCGACCGGCATGGCCAGTACCTTGTTCAGGTTTTCCGCCATGTCATCCACGTCATCCGGATTTTTTATGTCGGTTAATATGATGGCAAACTCGTCACCGCCAAACCTGGCCACTGTATCAGTTTTACGCAAACAAGACAGCATCCTTTCTGCCATTTCCTTGATCACAAGATCACCGGCCAATTGGCCCATCGTGTTATTGACCGGCGTCAGATCATCCAGATCAAGAAACAAGACCGCGATCTTCGCCCCTTCACGGTTTGCCTTTGCCAGCACTTGCTTCAGCCGGTCCATGAGCAACGCGCAGTTGGGGAAATTGGTCAGCGTATCGTGGCTGGCCATATGCCTTATCCTGTCTTCCAACTCCCGTCTTTTTCGGGTGCCCTGATGCGCGACAAACATGGCGGCGATTGCAAGGGTCAAGGCGATGGCCAAGCTTAAGGCCCATCCCCAATGCTGGTGGATTTCTTCGCCGAAGCCGGCTCGGGCGGCACCGCCAAAGGATAGGGTCAAGGCCATAACCAAAACCGCTGTTATTTTTTTACTCAACATAGCGATTGGGATTATAGGTGAAGCGCCGGGCGGAACCAGCCTTCAGGGAGATTTGAATTCATATTCCCGTCAACGGGTCATGGATTTGCTCAGGCTTTTTTTGGGGAAGATATGCGCCGTTTTCGCACAAGATGGCGATCAGCGCCGCCGTACCCAGATCACATGCGGGTTGGCCCGTATGGATGGATTGGACGGCGGCCCCTTCCAGCCGGTTTCGGTCCGCTAACTGATCTCATGATCCGCTGCCGATCTGTTCCAGAATGGCGGCGCGCCATGCCTCGGGGTCGAAGCCGTGGGGCCCAACGGCACCGGGATAGCCAATGATGCCCTCTCCATCCACGACCACCAGCCGGTTGGCAGGGCTCCGTAAAGCTGGGCGGCGCCGTTTTCCATATCGTCGAGGGCCAGCGGGATGGTGAAATCCATCTTCTCGATCAATTCCCGGGCAATGGCCACGCGGTCGTCGGGGGTCCTTGGCAGGTTGAAGCAAATGCCGGCATCCACATTGTTCTGGGACACCCATCCATCGGCCGGATGGGCCTCGCGCACATAGACGGTGAGGAAGCGCATGCGGTCCTTTAGTTCCCGGTAGATCTCGTCCAGGCGCACGGCCTGGGACCGATATGGGGTTCAGGTGTAAGAACCAAAGGTGAGCGCGATTGCCTGCCCCCGCGCCTCCGACAAGCAAAACATTTCGCCCGTCCTGGCACCTTGGCCGATAGCATCTCGGCCTGGAAATCCGGTGCCGGCTGGCCCAGCTTGGCCACCTTCTCCTCGGTGGCCAGTTGCATGGCGACCCGATCCTTATATTGCTCTGGCGTGATGTTCCATTTGCTCTGATATTCGCTCAGCACTTTTTCGGTATCCGGAGCGCCGGAATTGCCAGCGCTCAGGAATTCCTTGCCAAATTTAGCAGCCTTTGGCGTCTCCTTTTTCCTATTCGACGGGACAATCATAAGGTAATAGTTTGAAATAAGGTTTAGGATTCTTAATCAGAGGCTCCGGGAAATACAACAAGGGAAATGAAAAATGGCGGAGATCATATTGGGTATCGGCACCTCGCACTCACCGCAAATCAGCACTCCCGTCGAAAAATGGCTAGAAGGAAACGAACGCTACCAAGAAGGTGGCTTCGAGCTCCATTCAGCCAGGGACGGTGCGAGGGTAAGTTACGAGGAGTTATTGGAAATGGCACCGCCGGGTCTGGAGAAGGAAATCACGCCCGAGAAATTCGAGGCCCGTCACGCCGAAAACCTGGCCAATCTGGCCTGGCTGGGCGAGGTCATCGCGGATGCGGCGCCTGACCTGCTGGTCATCTTCGGCGACGACCAGAAGGAGCTGTTCCTCGACGAGCAAATCCCCTTCATGTGCGTATATTGGGGCGAAAGCTTCCAGATCATCCGTGCCGCTGACCGGCTCAGCTCCCTGCCCGGCTATTCCTGGCCCGAGCCCCGCACCATTCAAGGCCATGCGCCCCTCGCGCGTCACCTGATCGAGCACCTGAACGATGCCGACATCAATGTCAGCCATGCCTCCCGCCTCCCCGAAGGCAAAGGCATGAGCCATCCCTTCGCCATGGTTCATCGCCAAATCCTGGATGGCAACCACATCCCCACGGTGCCCTTCTGGGTCAACACCTTTTTCCCGCCCAACCAGCCCAGCCCGAAACGGGCCTACGAGATCGGGCGCGCCGTCGGCCGGGCCATCCAGGACTGGCCGGGCAAGGAGCGCGTCGCCATCATGGCCTCCGGCGGGCTCAGCCATTTCGTTCTCGATGAAGAGCTGGATGCCAGGCAGCTCAAGGCCATGAAGGAGCGCGATACGGAGACCATCTTCAACCTGCCCAAAGAGCGCATGCAGGCGGGAACCTCTGAAAACCTGCTCTGGCTAGCCGCCGCTGGCGCGCTCGAACATCTGGACATGACCGATACCCGCTATGTACCTTGCTACCGCAATCTGGCGGGTACCGGCTGTGCCATGGGTTTCGCCCGCTGGAGCTAAAAAAAGGAGGCTGGCGGGAATCATGCCACTTTATCTGAGCAATGAAGATGTGCGCTCTCTGCTGAGCTACGCGGACTGCGTAAATATCATGGAAGATTTGTTCCGCCAGGAAGCGGAAGGCCTGGCCGAGAATTTTCCACGCCAATCGCTCAATCTCCCCCAGGGCTTTCACCGCACCATGAGCGGCGGCGCTTATGGCTTTGGCGCCTATGGCTTTAAGACCTACGGAAGGGTGGCGAACCCGGTGCGGTATCTGGTCATGCTTTTCGATCTGGCGACCGGCGATCTGGCGGCGATCATGGATGCCAAGGATATGGGTGAGATCCGCACTTCGGCGGTGTCCGCCTTGGGAACCAAACTCATGGCCCGCGAGGATGCGGAAAATATCGGGATCATCGGCACCGGGCGCGAAGCGCGGGGCCAGATGGCGGCGATGATGGCGGTGCGCCCTATAAAACGGATCAAGGCCTACAGCCGGACGGCTGAAAAGCGCGGCGCCTTCACCGCCGAGATGGCCGAAAAGCACGGCATTGAGGCGGTGGCGGTGAGCAGCGCGGAGGCGTGCGTCGAGGGCGCCGATATCGTGATCACAGTGAGTGCCGCCAACGATCCCGTGCTGATGGGAGAATGGCTGCGTCCCGGCATGCATGTCAGCGCCATCGGGGCCACTTCGCTGGTCCGCCGCGAGCTGGATGTGGAAGCGGTCAAGCGCGCAGACCTCGTGGTCGTCGAGAATTTGGATCAGGCGCGCGATGAATGCGGCGAGCTGATCTGGGCCGCCCATACAAGGGGCTCGCTCCGCTGGTCCGCGGTGGTCGAGTTGCACGAGGTGGTCTCGGGCAAAATTCCGGGGCGGAAATCAGCCGATCAGATCACGCTGCTGGATACCCTGGGCGTCGCGGCGGAAGACGTGGCGGCAGGCGCCTGGGTGCTTGAACGCGCCAAGGAGCAGGGGCTCGGGCGCGAGATCGATATCTGACGATGACCGGTGGCGCGGTGCTGAACCTCGGCTACAGTCTGTCCAGGACCGGGCGGTTGGCCCAATCCGCGCTGCACTATCAGCGCGCCCATGAGCTCTGGCTGAACCAGATCAATGAGGCGGGGGGCATTCTGGGCAGGCTGGTCGAGGCCCGGGTGTATGACGACGAAAGCGAGCCCGAAAAGGCAGCGGAAAACTATCGCCGCCTGATCCAGGAGGATGGTATCTCCATCCTGCTCGGCCCCTGCCACACGCGTCTGATGGCACCGGTAACCCAGGTCGCCGAACAGGCCCAGGCGCTGCTCTTGCAAGGCACCCACGGCTCGCATGCCGATTTCCAGCCGGGGCTCAATCATCAGTTCCTGTGCTGGCCGGGTTGCGATTTCGATTACGCCAAGCCGTTCCTCGAACATTTAGGGCGCGCGGACGCGCGGACGGCGGCGCTGGTCCACACCGATGGGCGCATCGGCCAGGCGGTAGCCGCCGGTACGCGCCACCACGCAGACGCCCTCTGTATCGGGCTGGTCCATGATCAGGCGATCGGCGAGCCGCCTTTCGATTACGCCACCCTGATGGCCCGCGTGAAGGATACCGATCCCGCGGCCCTGCTCATCGGGCTCGATCATGGGCGCGGCGACGAGCCCCGGCAATCCTGCCTGAAGGCAGCCCACGACGCCGGCATTCCGGCGGATATGATCTGGCATTCGGACAATCCCTCGGCCGGGGATGTGGGTCTGGGTGCGGCCAATGAGGGCGTGCATATGAGGCTCACCTGGGTGCCCGGGATCGCCGATCCCAGATCCCTTGAATTCGCCGCCGACTTCAAGTCCGCATATGGCGAGGCGGCGGAATTCCACGGCGCAGGCGGCTTTGCCTGTGGCGAAGTGCTGGCACAGGCCGCCGAGATGGCCGGTGTCTGGGAGCCGGATGCGCTCCGCCGGACCATCCGGAAGGGAAGCTTTTCCACCGTCGTCGGCCCCTTGCGCTTCCGGCCGGGAGGCCTGCCAGAATGCGTGCTGCGGGTTGGCCGCTGGGAGAACGGCCGGCTGAGAATACTGGACAGGGAGTGGGAACAATGATCATCGATGTGCATGGACATACCACCGCGCCGCAGGCGCTTTATGGCTATAATTACGGGCTGATAGCCAATCGGGGCGATTTCGGCCAAGGCGATCCGGGGATCAGCGACGCCGACATCGAGAAGGCACTGACCCGCCATCTTGCCCTCATGGATGAATACGGCATCGATTTGCAACTCATTCCGCCCCGGCCGTGGGGCATTCCCAACGCCGAGACCAGTGAAAAAATCGTCGGCTGGATGGCGGCGGCAGCCAACAATGTCATTGCCCGCCAGGTGACAATGTATCCCACCAGGTTCCAGGGCATGGCGGGCCTGCCCCAGACCACCGGCGTGAGCCCGGCAAACTGCACCGAAGAGTTGGAGCGCTGCGTCATGGAGCTCGGCTTCGTCGGCTGCATGATCAATCCCGATCCCGGCGAGGGCGACCAGCAAACGCCGGGCATGGGCGAAGAATTCTGGTATCCGCTCTATGAAAAAATGGTCGAGCTGGATGTGCCCGGGCTGATCCATACCGGCGGCTGCCGAACGGGCCGCGAAAGCCAGAGCGAACATTTCATCACCGAGGAAAGCATCGCCGCCCTGTCTATTCTGCGCTCAAGCCTGTTCAGGGACTTCCCTTCCCTCAAACTGATCATCGCCCATGGCGGCGGATCGCTGCCTTATCAAGTGGGCCGCTACCGGGGCAGCCGCGCCTATCTGGCCTTTGCCGACAAGGAGGGTGAGAGTTTCGATGACCGTCTGCGCAAATTTTATTTCGACACGGTTCTCTATAACCAGGAATCCCTCGAGTTGCTGATCCGCATCGCCGGAGCCGAAAATTGCCTGTTCGGCACCGACACGCCGGGGACCGGATCCGCCACCGATCCCGCCACGGGCCGGCCGCGCGATGACCTGAAGCCGGTCATCGAAAACATATCCTGGCTGGGCCCGGATGAACGGCAACGGATTTTTGAGGAAAATGCGCGTCAATTGTTCCCGCGCCTGGCGGAATCTTTCTAGGCCGCAGCCGCGTCCAGCCCGTCGATCACTAGGCCGGCCTCGCCCACCGTCACTTTTACGGTCTGGCCTTCGCGCAGCCGGTCTTCCAGAATCAGGCTGGCCAGGGGGTTTTCTAGATTGCGCTGGATGACCCGTTTCAGGGGCCTGGCCCCATAGGCCTGATCATAGCCCGCCTGGGCCAGCCAGGCACGGGCCGGGCTGTCCAGCTTCAAATTCATGCCCTGCATTGCAAGCCGTTTGGCCAGATGACCCAGCTGGATATCGACGATGCCATCCATCTGGGCGCGGAACAGGCGGTGGAACAGAATAATTTCATCCAGCCGGTTGAGAAATTCGGGGCGGAAGGCGGCACGCACTTCTTCCATGACTTCGCCCCGCACCTCTTCCGAATCATGACCTTCTTCCTGACCCGCCAATATGTCCGAGCCCAGATTGGAAGTGAGAATGATCAAGGTGTTGCGGAAATCCACCGTGCGGCCCTGGCCATCGGTCAGCCGGCCATCATCCAGCATCTGGAGAAGCACATTGAAGACATCGGGATGGGCCTTTTCCACTTCGTCGAAGAGGATCACCTGATAGGGCCGGCGGCGCACGGCTTCGGTCAGCGCGCCCCCTTCATCATAACCCACATAGCCGGGTGGTGCTCCTATCAGGCGGGCGACTGCATGTTTTTCCATATATTCGGACATGTCGATGCGCAGCAACGCAGCTTCATCATCGAACAAAAATTCGGCCAACGCCTTGGTCAGTTCGGTCTTGCCGACGCCGGTCGGGCCTATGAACAAAAACGATCCCATGGGTTGGGCTTCATCCTGCAGACCCGCCCGGGCCCGGCGCACGGCGTTGGAAACCACGCTCAGCGCTTCTTCCTGGCCGATCACCCGCCCCGCCAGTTTTTCCTCCATATGGACCAGCTTGTCCCTCTCGCCCTGCAACATCTTGTCCACCGGAATGCCGGTCCATCGCGAAACCACGGAGGCGATCTGATCATCGGTCACGGTTTCCTGAACCAGACTGTGGGTGTCTTCCTCATCGGCCACTTCCAGCTTTTTTTCAAGCTTGGGGATCAGGCTGTATTGCAGCTCGCCGGCTTCTTCATATTTCCCTTCCCGCAGGGCCCGCTCCAGACCCAGGCGGGCCTTTTCCAATTGCCCCTTGGTTTCCTGAGTCGACGCGATGTCATTTTTCTCTGCCTGCCAGCGGGTGGTCAGGGCCGTTGCCTTGAATTCCATTTGGGTCAGTTCGTCTTCCAGCTTGACCAGGCGGTCCTGGGATCCTTCGTCCACTTCTTTTTTCAGGGCTTCGCGTTCGATCTTCAACTGGATCACCCGGCGGTCCAGCTCGTCCACCTCTTCGGGTTTGCTGTCCACCTCCATGCGCAGCCGGCTGGCCGCTTCATCGATCAGATCGATGGCCTTATCGGGTAGGAAGCGGTCCGATATGTAGCGGTTGGAAAGAGCGGCGGCCGCCACCAGGGCGCCATCCGTTATCCGGACTCCGTGATGGAGATCGTATTTTTCCTTGATGCCGCGCAGAATCGAAATGGTGTCTTCGACGCTGGGCTCGGGAATGAACACCGGCTGAAAGCGCCGGGCGAGCGCCGCGTCCTTTTCCACATGCTTGCGGTATTCATTCAGCGTCGTCGCGCCGACGCAATGCAATTCGCCCCGGGCCAGGGCCGGCTTCAACAGATTGGAGGCATCAATGGCGCCTTCGGCGGCACCGGCGCCCACCAATGTGTGCATTTCATCGATGAACAAAACGATCTCACCCTCGGCCGAAACCACTTCGGCCAGAACGTTTTTCAGCCGTTCCTCGAATTCGCCTCTGAATTTGGCGCCGGCCAGCATGGACCCCAGATCCAGGCTCATGAGCCGCTTGTCTTTGAGCGCCTCTGGCACATCGCCATTGATCATGCGTTGGGCCAGGCCTTCGACGATGGCTGTCTTGCCGACGCCGGGCTCGCCGATGAGAACCGGATTGTTCTTGGTACGCCGGGCCAGCACCTGAATGGTGCGGCGGATTTCCTCATCGCGCCCGATTACCGGATCGAGCCTGCCTTCCGCTGCATCTTCGGTCAGGTCGCGGGCGAATTTACGGAGCGCATCATATGAATTTTCGGCCCCGGCGCTGTTGGCCTTCCGGCCCTTGCGCAGATCCTCAATCGCCCGGTTCAGGCTTTTGGCCGTCAGGCCTGTATCCTTCAGGGCCTGGCCCGCCGCCGTTCCCGGCTCGATCAGCAAGGCCAAAAGCAGACGTTCGGCGCTGACATAACCATCACCCGCTTTTTCGGCCAATTCCTCGGCGCGCGCCAGGATTTTGCCCGCTTCAGGGGCTAAAAACAGCTCGCCCGCGCCTCCGCCTTCGATTTTCGGTAATCCATCCAGATGGGTCTCAACCCCGGCCAAAGCCTTCCCGGCATCACCGCCGGCGGCAGTGATCAGATTGGCAGCCAGACCATCGGGGTCGCCCAGCATGACTTTCAGCAGATGCTCCGGCGTTAGCCTTTGGTGGCTGGAGCGGGACGCAAGGGTCTGCGCGGCCTGCATGAAACCACGCGAACGTTCGGTATATTTTTCGAAATCCATGTTCCGTTACCAACATCCCAGAACCATATGAGTGGCCCCTCCCTGCTGATAAATATGTCTCGTTTTGCGATTTTCGCAAGTGGCCGAGACGTTTTTGAAATCTCCGCTATTAAAGCTCCCTGAACTCTTAATGGGTGTCGGACACTCTTTCCGTTTTCGCCTTCTCCTCCTCGGCCGGTTCTTGCGGGACACTTGATCCATCCAACTCGGCGATGATGGCCTGTTCCGGATTGACTTCCGGGGTGCTGCGTACGGGAGGTGGATTTATGGGCACCACTTCGGCCTGGGCCGATTCCCGGCCGGGTTCTTCGTGGCGGTTTTGGTCCTGCTGGGGACGATTATTGCGGTTTTTCTGCCCATCCCCTTTGTCGTCCGCATGCAGTATCCGGTAATAGTGCTCGGCATGCTGATAGTAATTTTCCGACGCTACCCGGTCACCGACCGAATCCGCGTCACGGGCCAATGTGAGATATTTATCCAAAACCTGCTGAGCTGTGCCGCGTACCCGTACCTCCGGGCCGTTGCTGTCAAAATGATTGCTCTTGGCGGGTCTTTTGCCGTTGGAACGGCCACGCATACGCCGCGAGTTTGAACCTTGTTTCATAATATCATTTCTTCTGTACAAATGAATGCGCCCCGCCTCACCAATTCTCGGGCGACCAACTTGGCCAAGTTACCGATTTCCTTTGGCATTTGGGGTAAGTGCATGGCCGTTACCGGTCAAGGCGTTTGGCTTTAACGCTTTCGCGACATGCCCTTCACTGGATCATGTAGCAGATTTTGGTGGTTTGCAAAAGCTTTTGTTTGCGGGTGCGGTATTAAATTCATCCCTTGTTGCCCACACAACACGCTCAATTCTGGCCAGATCCTGCCGAAAGTGGCGAAAAGCCATTGCCAGGGATTACCCTTGTTCCGAGGAGGTCCCGGAAGTGACGGAATTCCCCTGAATTCGGGGTCCCGCAAGTGCTTCGTTTGGTCAGGGGGG
>CAZBQG010000165.1:0-9855 GCA_964493945.1 uncultured Rhodospirillaceae bacterium | reverse complement strand
CCGGCCGGGCTTCTTCCGCCAGACGGCTTAATTTGTCCAAGCGCAGGCGCACGCTGTTTATGTTCCAGGTGGTAATTTTTATGGCCATTTTTGATTTCGCTCCCGTAACGTTGCAATTTAGCAACAAACCATGATGAAAAGCATTCCCTCCATAGCCAGCCGCTCAATCTAAAACTTTGAATTTCCTCTTTTTCCCCTTTTCGCCCAAGGCCAAGAGAAAAACCAGAAAACTTATTAACCTTGACAAGTCATACAATATACTGTGGCCTGCATTGCTTTCCTACTGAAGTGTGGTGTATAGCTCAATGGGTGGTGTCGAACATGGTTTAATCATCGAAGGGTCAAAATATGTCTAATCCACTTGAAACTGTGAAAAAATGGATCGCGGAGCTTACCGAACTTGGATTGTTGCTGGTGGCGTTGGCCATTGTCATCCACATCCTTTTCGGCGCTGAAACGCCATTTATCGGCGGTGTAGCCTCAAATTTGCTAGGATTGATCGGAGTCCTCGGTAAAGAAGGCCTGGTCGGTTTGATCGCACTCGGCGTTATTATCTGGCTGTTCAGTAAAAAAGCCTGACGGTTTCAAAATTCATTGGCCACCCCGGTACCCAATGCCGGGGCGGCCATTGCTTTTAGTGGCAAAAATAAAGCGCCCGGACAAAAAAGCGCCCGGTCAGGGGGGACCGGGCGCTTGTCGTTTCAGGAATGGCAGGACAACCGGGGGAGTTCGTCCCGCGAAGGCGGCTCCTTTGCGGAGCTGGCCTTTCCTTAAACACATATATGGGCAGGGGGCCGGCCCAATTCCAGTGATTTTAGCGCGGCCCAGCCATGCAGGATCAGCATACCCTATTCGCCTTCAAATTCTTCTTTCTCCGGCTCCTTGAATTTGAACAATTCGGGATCCAGTTCCATATCGCGCCGGACATCGGCCAGATTGACCGTGGTCCGTACACCCTGGGCATCGGTGATGACCCATTTGCGCAAGGCCAGGGGATTGTCTGAAAAAATCAAAGTGATGGATCCGTTCTGGGCGTCGTCGCTGTCGGTCAGGGTGACGCGGAGAACGTTGCGCCCGTGGCTGAAGCGGGTAACGGTTATGTCGCCTGAAAGGCTGACTTTTTCCTTCAGCAGAAAAGCCAGGGGCGTGGATTTCAAAAATAAATGAGTGATCTGTTCCAGCTCCTTGTCGTAATAGATCAACAAAAGCCCGCTGGTCACGATGAGGACCGGCGTGGGCGGGGCATACTCGAAACGCAGCCGGCCGGGGCGTGAGATATACAAGGTTCCGCTGGCCATGCTGCCTTCACTGGAGAGTTGCAGGAAGCGCGCCTTCACCGTTTTGAGCCGGTTGAAATATACCTCGATCCGCTTGATCTCGATCTTGTCCGATGGGCTCAGCCGGGCGGGCACGGCATCCTCGCCCAGGGCCTGGCCGCCTGGGGTAATGAGAAGGGCCCAGACCAACAGGGAGCCCAGAAATCTTGCAAGCTTCATCAATCGGATACAGTAACCTAGTGACTGCGCGCATCATACGCTTTCACGGAGGTCTGGACAGAATTTTCAGTCGTGCGACCCGATCAGCACTTCGCGCCGTCCGACCCGGTCGGCTTTGCTGACCACGCCTTGTTCTTCCATGCGTTCGATGATCCTGGCGGCCCGGTTATAGCCGATCTGCAAATGGCGCTGAATGAAGCTGGTGGAGGCCTTGCCTTCGCGGGCGATAATCACCACGGCCTGATCGTAAAGGGCATCTCCCGAATCTTCCTTGGCCTCAAACCCGGCCATTGGGTCTTCGGCCTCCTCGGTGACGGTGACGTCATATTCCGGCTCGCCCTGATCTTTCAAGAAGCTGACCACCGCCTCTACTTCCTCGTCCCGGACGAAGGGGCCGTGGATGCGGCGGATTTGTCCACCGCCGGCCATATAGAGCATATCGCCCCGGCCCAGAAGCTGCTCGGCTCCGGGTTCGCCCAAAATGGTGCGGCTGTCGATTTTGGAGGTTACCTGGAAACTGATACGGGTCGGGAAGTTGGCCTTAATCGTGCCGGTGATCACATCCACCGAAGGGCGCTGGGTGGCCATAATCAAATGAATGCCTGCTGCCCTGGCCATTTGGGCCAGACGCTGGATGGCCGCCTCGATATCCTTGCCGGCAACCAGCATCAGATCGGCCATCTCGTCGACCACGACAACGATGAGCGGCAGGGGCTCCATATCCAGGGGCTGTTTCTCGAATATGGGTTTGCCGTTTTCCTCGAAACCGGTCTGCACCCGCCGGGTCAGGATTTCACCTTTTTTCCGGGCCTCCGCCAGGCGGGAATTATAACCGGTAATATTGCGCACCCCCAATTGGGACATGGTCCGGTAGCGGGCCTCCATTTCCCTGACGGCCCATTTCAGGGCGACTACGGCTTTGCCGGGTTCGGTGACGACGGGGGTGAGCAGGCTTGGAATACCGTCATAAACTGACAGTTCCAGCATCTTGGGATCGATCATGATGAAGCGGCACTGATCGGGACTGTAGCGGTAAAGCAAAGAGAGAATCATTGTATTGACGGCCACAGATTTACCCGACCCGGTGGTGCCGGCGATCAGCAAATGGGGCATGGCGGCCAGATCCACCAGGCTGGATGCGCCGCCGATATCTTTGCCCAGCGCCAGGGTCAGGGCGCCTTTGTCCCGCTCGAAGGCGCGCGACGCCAGCAATTCGCGGAAATTGACGATCTCCCGGTCCTCGTTGGGAAGCTCTATGCCAATCACACTGCGCCCCGGAACCACGGCCATGCGCACCGATAGCGCGCTCATGGATCTGGCGATATCGTCCGAAAGTCCGACCACCCGGGAGGTCTTGATGCCGGGGGCGGGTTCCAATTCGTAAAGGGTGACGACGGGCCCGGGCCGCACCTTGACGATCTCGCCTCTGACGCCGAAATCCTCCAGCACGGTTTCCAGAAGTTTGGCGTTGCGGCCCAGCGCTTCTTTGTCCTGACCCGGCTGGGTAGCCTGGATGGGGGGTGCTTCCAAAAGATCCAGGGGCGGCAGCTGATAAGTATCGGCAATGTCCAGATGCAGGCTTCCCTGGCGCGCATCCTTGGCCCGTTTGCCTACCTTGGCGGTGGATTTCTTGGATTCGAAAATGGGCGCTTTTTTCTCTTTGGCGGGTTTGGCACTCTTCCGCCTCCTGACCGGCTTTGCCTGCTCGTCATCCAACTCGTCCGCGTCATCCAGCTCGCCCGGATCGAAGATCGAGCCCTGTTTCGGCGGCCTGAAAATGTACAAGCTGCGGCGCAGCAAACCCCATATGATAAGCCAATCAGCCCGCCCCAGGCCGCTCCCATAAATAAGCGCTGCGCCGGCCAAAAGACCTGCCAGGGAAGCGGTCAGCGGGATGGCGAAATTAATTTCGCCCAGTCCGAGAAGGGGCCCAAGCAGGCTGATATAACCGCCAAGCAAGGGAAGCATAATCCAGCCCACGGCCCCGCCCAGACCGGTGCGCGGCACCCAGGCGGCGGGGGCGGGCAGGGCGGCGACGGCGATGGCGCTCAAACCGACGCCGGCCAGCACCGCCAACAGGCGCAGCCATATTCCCTTGACCCCTTTATGGGTAACCAGCCGCCAGGCCCAGACCATGAGAATAATTGCTGGCAGAAAGGCGGCCGCTCCCAACCCCTGGAGCAAAAAATCGGCCAGCCCGGCGCCGGTGCGGGCGACGAGATTGGCAACCTCTGTATTGGACGCCGTGTTCCAGGAAGGATCGGACGGTGCGTAGGTGAACAACGCCGCCAAAAGACCCACCGCCATAACCAAGGCGACCAGTCCCACCCCTTCGACTAGCCGCCGGCGCAAACCGATGACCAGCATTTCGGGTAGAAACGCCACGCGTCTCTGATCGAAAGCCGAACCTGCCATGGTTCAAGTTTTAAAAAGATATTATGAACGGAAGGTTAACATCCCGCCTAAAGCACACCCACCATGCGGTGCAGCGCTTCGCTTACTTCTTCGGGCTGATGGACCAGGGCCACCCGGATATAGGGCTGGCCCGGATTTTCCCCATCCGCCCCGGGCCTTGCCAGATAGGCGCCGGGGATAACCTTGACGCCGGCCTGGCGCCATAACTGGGCCGCCGCTTTTTCCCCATCTCCCACATCCAGCCACAGATAGAAACCGGCCGCCGGGCGGTACTGGCCCAGCTTGCCTCCCAGAATCTGATCGGCCAGATCGAATTTGGTCCGGTAGAGCGCCCGGTTGGCTTCCACATGGGTCTCGTCGGACCAAAGTGCGGCGGAAGCGGCAAGCAGGGGATTGGGCAGGGTTGCACCCCCGTAATTGCGCAGCATGCGAAGCCGGGCAATCAAATCGCCATCGCCGGCCACGAAACCGGACCTCAGGCCGGGTGCGCTGGAGCGCTTGGACAGGGAATGAAAGACCAGGACATTATCCATGCCGCTACCCATTGGGCTCCCACCCATCTGAGCACAGGCCTGAAGCCCGCCCGGCGGGAGATTCCGGTCATAGATTTCCCCGTAACATTCATCCAGGGCCAAGACAAAATCATGTTGGCGGGCAAGACTGATGGCCTGTTTCAGATAATCCAGGCTGGCCACGGCCCCTTGCGGGTTGGCCGGCGAACAGAGGAAAAAAAGTGCGCAGCGTTCCAGATCCTTAGGCGGTATGCTCTCCAGATCGGGCAGAAACCCATTTTCTTTTGTCGCCGGCAGATAGACCGGATCGGCGCCGCTCATGACAGCCGCACCCTGATAGACCTGATAGAAGGGGTTAGGCATGAGAACCGTGGGCCGCACGCCGTCCTTTTCACGGGGTATGCAAAGATCGCCGGCCATATATAGGGCTTCGCGGGTGCCCGAAACGGCCAGAATATTGCGCCCGGGCTCGATCATGCCTTGGGGCAATTGATAGCGCCTGGAAAGCCAGTCCCGAACCGCGCCCAGAAACTCCCCGGTTCCGGCAATGGGCGGATAGTGGCCCCATTCGTCTGAATTTTTGGCGATGGTGCGGGCGATCAGGTCCGGCGGCGCATGCTGGGGCTCGCCCAGGGACATGACCAGCGGATTAAGTCCGGCCGGCGGATCGATCCCGCCTAGCAGGGCCCGCAACCGGTCGAAGGGGTAATCGGTCAGGCCATCAAGGGCTGTATTGAACATGGCGCCACATTTGGGGTTGCAAAAAGAAGGCGCCCCGCGCCGAAGCGCGGGGCAATCTGGTTGCAAGTTTATCCCTGGGGCTCTCACCCCACAAGTGGCACTTAGAGATCGTAGGCCCGCTCACCATGTGAAGTGATGTCCAGCCCCTCGATTTCCTCTTCCGGATCGACCCGGAGCCCGACCGTCGCCTGCACCACTTTGATGATGATGTAGCTGGCGATGCCTGCCCAAACAACCGTGATCACGGTGGCCAGAAGCTGCCCGCTGAAGGCCGTGGCCATGCTCACCTTCAGGCCCAATCCGCCCATTGAGCCGTCGGCGAAAAAGCTGGTCAGCAGGATGCCCAAAATGCCGCCCACGCCATGGACAGCGAAGACATCCAGGGAATCATCTATTTTCCACATCTTCTTGACCACATTGATCATGTAAAAACAGATGATCCCGGCGAGCAACCCGTAGATCACGCCGCCCACGGGGCCCACGAAACCCGACCCCGGCGTGATGGTGGCAAGGCCGGCGATGGCCCCGGTGGCGATGCCCACCAGACTGGGTTTGCCGAATTTGATCCATTCGATGGTGATCCAGGTTAGGCAGGCCGTGGACGCCGAAAGATGGGTGACGGTCAAGGCCATGCCCGCGCCGCCATTGGCGGCCAGCGCGCTGCCCGCATTGAAGCCGTACCAGCCGACCCACAGCATGGCCGCGCCGATCATGACCATCCCCGGATTATGGGGCGGGCGCAATTCATTGGGAAAGCCGGACCGCGAGCCCAGCACTTTGGCGATGATGAGGGCGGCGACGCCGGCATTGGCGTGAACCACCAGACCGCCCGCGAAATCCATGGTGGCGAAGCCTTTGAGGGAGTCACTGGCCCAGTCCAGATCACCTAGGAAGCCGCCGCCCCAGATCCAATGGGTCGAGGGGGCATAGACGAACAGCAGCCAAAGGCCACTGAACATCAGAACCGCGCTGAATTTTATGCGCTCCACATAGGCGCCAACAATAAGCCCGGGCGTGATGATGGCGAAGGTCATCTGGAACATGAAAAACACATTTTCCGGGATATCGCCCCGCAGGGTTTCCGTGCCGATGCCGGCCAGGAAGCCCTTGGCGAAGCCGCCGAACCAGGCATTGGCGCTACCCCCATCGCCGAAGGCGATGGAATATCCCACAACCAGCCACAAAAGAGACATCAGGACGCAAATGGAAAAACATTGCATGAGGGTGGAGAGAACGTTACGGGATCGTACCAAACCTCCGTAAAACAAAGCCAGGCCCGGCATGGTCATGAGCAGGACCAAGGCCGTGGCGGTAATGATCCAGGCCGTATTACCGCTGTCCAGCTTGGCCGCCTCGGCCGCCAGGCTTTCGCCGGGGAGCCACAGGATCAATGAAAACAATCCCAATCCAAATAAATTCTTTCCCCGAAAAATGCTCATCGCGCCTTCTCCTCTTCCCGTCTTCTCCTGGTTCCGGTCCGCCTGAATGGGGGCACCAAAATCATAGCTTCAAGAACCGTGCCGGTTTGAAGGTTAAATTTTTTCCTTATTTTTCAATGCATTATATAAATGTACCTTGTAGCTTTCCCAATCCAGGCCAAAAAACTTGCACAAAAATTCATCAGTTGGGTGAATTTGCTTATTGGTTGATCAGTTTCCTTTGAAGGTTTCGTCTCGCCGCTGGCCCAATTTGCGTGGTAGGATTTCCCCATGATGACCGGTAACGGCAAAGACCAGGCAAATCCAATTGAAAGCGACATCATCATCGCCGGCGGCGGGATGGTGGGCGGCACCCTGGCCGTGGCTCTGGGCGGCGCGGGCTTAAGTGTCACGGTGGTGGACCCCCAAGGGGAAGAAGGCCAGATATCGCCTGCCTTTGACGGGCGCGCCTCGGCCATCGCGCTGGGCCCCCAACGCATGCTTCAGTCCGTGGGTCTTTGGGATGCCTTGGGCGGTGAGGCGGCGCCCATCAAGCTTATCCGGGTGAGCGACGGGGCTTCTCCTTTTTTCTGTCACTATTCCCAGGATGAATTGGCACCAGCGGATGAAGACGCCCCGCCCGCCCCCTTCGGCTATATGGTGGAAAACCGTTTCCTGCGTCAAGCCATATTCCAGCGCATGGCCGAGTTGGCGGGAGTATCCTTCCTGGCTCCGGCCAGCATTACGGAAATGGAGCGGGACGGGGCAGGAGTCCGGGCCCGGCTGGATACGGGCGAAAACCTAAGCGCCCCTTTGATCATCGGCGCCGATGGGCGGGGCTCGCCCACCCGCCGGGCGGCGGGGATAGCGCTAACCCAATGGTCTTATCATCAGACCGGAATCGTCTGCACCGTGGCGCATGAAAAGCCTCATGAAAATACCGCATATGAACATTTCCTGTCGGCCGGGCCCTTCGCCATTCTGCCCCTGCCCGGCAATTTTTCATCCATCGTCTGGTCGGAAGAAGAGCGCCTGGCGGGCCGCATCATGGAAATGGATGATCAGGATTTTCATGCCCAGCTCGCCCGCCGCTTCTGTGATTTCTTAGGTGGTATAAAAGTGGTTGGCCCCCGCTGGGCCTATCCCTTTTCCCTGCAATTCGCCCAAAGCTCCATCGGCCGGCGCCTGGCCCTGATCGGTGATGCGGCCCATGGCATGCATCCCATCGCCGGCCAGGGCATGAATATGGGATTGCGCGACGTGGCGGCATTGGCCGAACTTCTGGTGGATGGCAAACGGGGCGGACTGGATCTAGGGAGTACCGGCCTGCTGTCGCGTTATGAACGCTGGCGGCGCTTTGACAATATGCAGATGCTGGCCCTCACCGACGGCTTGTTGCGGCTTTTCTCCAACGACATTTTACTCCTTCGCATTGCGCGGGGGCTGGGTCTGGCGGCGGTCAACCGGGCCGGGCCCCTGAAACGGTTTTTCATGAAGCACGCCATGGGGCTGGTCGGCGATCTGCCCCGGCTTTTGCAGGGCGAGGGGCTATAAGAGGGGCGAAACGCTAACCCCTAGACGCAGAGCATGGCCGGTGAAAATTCGATTTTCACCGCCTCGCGCATGCAGATCTGGCGGCAGGTGCCGCAATGCCAGCATTCGTCGGGATAGCGCACCACGGCCATTTTCTTTTCCATGAAGATGATATCCACCGGGCAAAGCAGATCGCAAAGCCCGCAGCCATTGCAGTTGTTCTCGAGGATGATCGGCGGCATGGCGGGGCTCCTAATAAGTCAGTGATTCGAAGCGGGTGGCGGGACGTTCATCGGCCCCCTTGCCGACGACGATCAGCCCGCAATAATTCTGATCATCCGTTTCCAGGAAATCGGTCCGGTAATGATAAGGGGTAAAGCGGGATTCTTTCCGGGCCAAAGACGCGCTGGCGACGATCTTGGCCACATCATGGATGTTCCTGCTTTCATGGCAGCGCATCAGCTCATGCATATTGTTCGCATTGAGCTGTTCGCGGACGGGGTTGAGCCGGTCCAGTTTCTCAAGCGCCGTGGTCAGGCTGGTCTCGGTCTTGACCGGCCCGAAATGATCCGTGGAAATGACGCGCACGACATTTTCAAAATCGGAGTAACGCTCGCCTCTGCCCAGCTCCAGGGGTTTGAACACCCGGTCCCGTTCCGCCGCAATGGCTTTTGCATTCAGGGGGCGGAACGATTTGATGCCGCTGGTGTAGGCCGCCGCCGATTTGCCCGCCGCATAACCGCCGGCGGTACACATATGCAGACAGCCCATCTGGTCCGAGGCATCGCCGGCGGCGAAAATGCCGGGCACGTTGGAAACGCAATTCTCGTCTATCTTGATGCCCGATCCGCATTGCTCGGAAGGCCTGGCCTGGATCGGCTCGGAGACCGACATCTCGATCATGGCGCCTTTTTTCGAATAACCCTTGGCCACCAGGAAATCGGGCAGCGTGTCCTTGTCCGTGCCCAATGTAGCGAACAAATGTTCCAGGTCGCGCTCGCTCAGATGCCGGCAATCCATGAAGATGGGCCCCCGCCCTTCCTTCACTTCTTGCAGGGCGCCCCAGACCATGAAGTTGCGGGGCGCATTGTCGCCTTGCTCATGATATCTGTGCATGAAGCCTTCGCCCGCCGAATTGACCAGGCTGCACCCCATGCCGAAAAAGGCGTTGAAGCCCGGCGAGCTCATGCCCCGGGCGACGATGGTCATACGGATATATTCCATATTGGCCATTTCCACGCCGGCATCATAGGCGGCCCGGTGCAGATCACCCGTATTGGCCGGGCAATACCACAGATTGAAGGGATTGCCCGTCTGGGTCTGGAACATGCGGTTGGTGTTGCCCGTCGAAATGATGATGGCCTTGGCCCGGATCACATAGAAATCGCCGGTGCGGATATCAAAGCCGGTAAAGCCCGCCAGTTGGCCGTCATGCAAAAACAGATTAGTCACCATCACCCGGTTGAGCACCCGGCAGCCCCGACGCTTGACTTCGCGGGCCATACGGGGTTTCAAATTCTTGCCGTTGAAATTGATCCAATAGGGCCCGGGCTGGCCCATGGATTTGGTGCGGAAAAATTCGGTGCTGGATGAATTCCTGGGATCACGCAGCGAAATGCCCATATTTTCTATGCGCTCGATGGCGGCGGGCAATTCGTCGCAATAGACTTTTTCATTAATTTTAAGATTGAGCTACTCCCCGGAAATCGGACAGTGACTTAAGCTACGAATCGGTGTCCT
>CAZBQG010000164.1:0-9894 GCA_964493945.1 uncultured Rhodospirillaceae bacterium | reverse complement strand
CAACTGTTTCGGTGTTTGAATCACAAGCTGGTTAATCAGGCGGTAATTGAGTACAGAACCTAGGTTAAGACCAATCAGAAGTGAGTTTGGCCAGAAGGGAGTTTGGTACGTAACGCATAAGGGACCGCCTGACGGTCGGAGAAGAACGGAATGCAAGCCATAGGTATCGCCAGCGCCAGTTATACCGCACAGGGCCTGAGTGCCGCCTCTAAGATCCAGCGCATTGTCGATAATTCCGGCCATTCCAGCCACAAAAACCCTGACAATGTGGTCCTCGCCGTCTCCCTCGATCTGCCCAGCCTGAAAGAAACCGATAACGCCAAATTCACCACGTTCCGCACCCAGGACAATAATGGCCATCTCAACGAATTGAGCCTGAGCTTCGACATGGTCGGACAGGATGTCCTGCAGGTGGAAGTTGCCGGGGCAGGCCTCTCCGCCGGCGGCGTGGCGTCATTCCAAATTCATCTAAACCAGGATGGAAGCATCCAGGGCTTTGATACGGATGGAACCGGCCAGATTAATCAGGTCGATTCCCTTAATCTGGATTTGACCGGGCGCGGCGAACTGGTGAATTTTTCCTTTTCCAATGCCGGGCTCGGCGCATTGGAATATGGGACCACCAGCCTGGAATCGCACCTGTTGAACATGCTTCAGGGCTCGGCCGCAACCGGTGGCGGCGGCGGCGGGGCGGCGGCACCGGAAGCCAGCACCGTCACCGGCACCAGCGGCGACGATATCTTGACCGGCACATCGGCCGCCGACACCATCGATGGTGGCGCTGGCACCGATACGGTGGATTATTCAGGCTACATTTCCTCGATCATCGCCAACATCGCCAATATGACCGCCACCGACGGCTCGGGCAGCACCGACAGCCTGGTCAATATCGAAAACGTCACCGGATCGGCCTATGACGATCAGATCACCGGCGATACGGGTGATAATGTTATCATCGGAGGCGCCGGCAACGACACCATCAACGATGGCGCCGGCGGTACGGATACGCTGACCGGCAGCACGGGCAGCGATACTTTCGTTGTTTCCGACGCCAGCGGCACGGTGACCATCACCGACTTCCAGGTGGGAACGGATACCCTCAATCTCACCGCCGTCAGCACCATCAGCAGTTATGGCGAGCTCAAGAGTGTGGCCAGTGATGACGGCTTCGGCAACACCATTATCGATTTGGGCGGCGGCAACTCTTTAACCCTGACCGGCGTCGCCGAATCAGATATCTCCAACGCCGACGCAACCTTCTAGGAACTTTCCCAATCTAGAAAAATTATTCTCCAACCGGTTCCGGCAGGTTGGTAAAGTCCTTCCCAATGGGAGGACGGCTGGAGAAATGTCGCACAACACCTGGATACATAGAGCCGTCACCGTGGCGGTCAGGCCCCTGGTCCGCACACCGGTCACGCCCAACCATCTGACCACGCTCCGCCTGTTGGCCGGGCTTTCGGCGGCGGCATTTTTTGCATTTGGTGAACGGGATATGGATCTGGCGGGCTCGGGCCTGTTCGTGCTGTCCTTGTTGCTCGACCGGGCCGACGGCATTCTGGCCAGGCTTTCCGGGCGGACGTCGGATTTCGGCCATGCCTATGATCTGATCTCGGACGGGATTTGCGATACCTTGATCTTCGTCGGCATCGGCATCGGGCTCAGCCACGGGGGTTTGGGTGCCTGGACCATCGCGCTGGGCCTGGTGGCGGGGCTGGCCATTTCCGGCATATTCCTGATCGTCATGCGCATGGAGGCCAGGGAGGGACCCCGGGCGGCTGAGCTGACCAGCATGGCCGGCTTCGATGCGGATGATGGCATCTTGCTTGCGCCGGTCTGCGTGCTGTTGGGCCAGGGCCTGCCCATGCTTATCGCCGCCGCCATCGCCACACCCTTGGTTCTACTTTTCTTTTTATGGAAATTCCACTCCAAACGGGAGGATCACAGATCATGAGCCCAAGCGCGGAATTCCCCTGGCCAGAGAGGCGGCGGCGGAGTTTTTCTAGAAGCCCTGACTGAAAAAGGGCGGCACCAGATAAAGGATTTCGGTCTTTTTGGGCAGGGTTGATTTCCTCACCACGTAAGTTCCGGTTCCGGGCCGCCGGATGGGGAAGAAGTCCTTGGCTTCATCCAGAAAACCTTCGACCTTTGCCCTGGCGTTATAATGCATGGGGATCACCAGTTTCGGATTGATCCCCTGAATGTTTTTAATAATCTCCTCGAAGCTTTGGGTGACGCGCAAATCGATGGGGGTCATCATCACATCGATGCGACCGATCCTGGCCAGGGTCCGGGGCTCCAGCACATGGCCGATCAATCCCAGATGGGCAACGCATAACCCTTGTGATTCCACCACGAAGACGGAAGTGGAATAGCGGAAAACCCGCCTGCCCGCCTCCAGATTGACCGGCACATTGTAGACCCGCATATCCTTGAGGGTGACGTCATGGCGGGGCGTCCCCTCCCCCCGGTCCCAGCCCACCGGGGCATGGATAATAAAGGGTGAGATGCCGGGCGTTGAATGATTGGAATGCCAGGCGCTCATGGCGGCGATATGGGGGAGGACGGCGGCCCGGTAATAGTCATTGTAATCGGTAGCCATCCGCACACCCTTAGGAGAGGTGATGAGAAAAGTGGAATGGCCGGCGAATTCGATCAGCAGGCCCACCGGCTGGGCAGCGGCCAGAATAACCCCCGAAACCGTGTGCTGAACCAGGCCGGCACCGCAGGGAATGCGCTTGGTCTGGGCATGAGCCGACAGAGCCAGTCCCAGACCCGAGAGCAGAAAAAGAAAAATCCTCAAAACAGTCATGACCGAAGATTAGACCCCGCCCGCCAATCAAATAGCAACTTGCGCATGCGTCATTGGGTTGCCATCCAGACAAGGCAGCGCTCCAATTTGCTCTGCAACTCACCCGGCGGAATGCGGCAACGCTTTCCATGACCCGGTAGCACCCATTCAAACTTGTAACGGGCCAGCCCGGCCATGGGAGCCATCTGCTTATCCCAATCATACCAGCAGGTGGCGCGCCCCGCGCGCAGGCGGGTATTGACCGGATCCCAGAACAGATGATCCCCCGAAAACAGGAATTTATCGCCATAAAGCATGCAGACCGATCCCCGCGTATGGCCGGGCACGGGAATGGCCAGAAAATCCCCGGCGAGAAGGACGGGCTCTGTGCCTTCGATGATTCGCTCCATGGCGGCCAGCGGGCCCTTTGCATCCCCTTCATGCAAGACCCGTTCGCAGCCGAAATGATCATGAAACCGCTGATGATCGGCCACATCGTCGCAGTGGGTCAGCACCATCAGCCGGACGCCGCCCAGTTCCTCAATGCGTTTCACCAAGGGCCCTGCGAAGTGGGGCGGATCCATTAAAATATTGCCGTCTTTGTGGTGGATCAGATAGCTGGCCGCGCCCAAGCTGGCCCGTGAATGAAAGCCGCAATAGAACACATCCTCTTCGACCGGCTCCGGAAAGGCGGCAACGGCGGCGCTCATCTCCGTCTTTTCAACCGTGCCGATGGCCCCCACGGGGCAGGACACCAGGGCCAGCAGCGCGCGGTCCGGGTCTTCCGGCTGGCAAAATACCTTGGAGGTGCCTCGGCCCTCATCGAAACTGTCCGGAGCAATCCAGCGGCAGGTCCAGCAATCGATGCAGGTTTGGTCGACGAAAAAATTTCCGGGTGCGCCATCCGTCACCCTTTTGCGGGGATCAGCCATGGGCCCAAGCCCTCCACCAAGCCCCCCACGGGTCGAGAGTTGGATGATCGCGCAAAAATTTCCAGATCGCAATATCGGATTGCCGGCTATTCCATATCCCATGCGTGGTAGTAGCTAAAACCCATCAGAACCATAATCACGCCCCCCAAAATCCAAATGAGGATCAACGGATATCAGAGGGTTGAAGGTCCTTTGCCGGAACCCGTTACGGTTATTTTCACGCCACCCTCACGCCCATAAACGCCGATCTGATCTTTCGCGATCTTGCGGGATTCATCATCCTTCGTTTAGGTCCCGGATTTATCTGGCACTTCAACTCCAACCGTACTATTGGAACCTACAGATTCACCATAATCTCATCGGGGAAGTGGGTGCGGCAAGATAATTCATAACCAAGGATTTTAGCACTGTGTCGACACACGAGCGAAAAAACCCTGCTCAACAGGAGGTATCGCAACCCTCGGCAATTAGCTCGAATCTGTTCATTCATGGCAACATAATAACCCCTGGCGAGGTTCGTATAGACGGAACCATCGAGGGCGACATCGAGGCCACGAAAATCACCGTCGGGGAAAAGGGGTCCATTACGGGCAACATAAATGCCGACACCATCGACGTTCACGGCGACATAACAAGCCGGATCATCAATTTGAAAGCAACGGCCCATGTCATCGGGGATACGACGCACGAGGTGATATCCATTGATAAGGGCGCGTGCCTGGATGGCAAATTCAAGGGAACGGGGTAGGTTCCGAACTGCAAACGGCCAAATCCCACCGGGACAGCCGCGGCGAAGACCGGCGCCACCAGGTCATGAGCCTCACCCGCGCTGGCAAAAGACTACACAAAAAAGCCATGCCCACCTAGCGGAGGGTGCAGATCGGTCTTGTCGAACGCCTCGGCGGGCGGAACTGGACCCGGCTGCTGGACGGGCTGGAACTCACCATCAAGGCATCCCGGAGAGGATCGCCATGACTATAAATTCAGAGAGCGCGCCCCTGGCCAAAAAAACTTTTTATTGGCAGCTATGTATTTCCGCCTATGGGGCCATTCCGGGCAGGGGTTATTTGTTTTTGTTGGGGGCCATCGGTGTGGCTGGTTCCAGCCTACTGGGAACGCTTTGGACGCTGCGGGGCGCCGAAGTCACAGCCGAATCTTAAGCGCCGATGGCCCTGGTGGCATGTTCCAGCCAAGCTTGGGTTGGTGCGTCCACCAGGGGGGAAATGACCTCCCGCACCCCAAGGTGGTAGCTGTTCAGCCAAACCCGTTCATCATTATCCAGTAAATCATCTTCGATCAGCGCCAAGTCGATGGGCACCTGGGTCAGCACCTCGAAACCCAACAGCTCTTTTTCCGCACCTTGCGGGGCGTCCTGCGCCGTCACGGCCAGCAGGCTTTCGATGCGTATCCCATAGGCACCCGTTTTGTAATAACCGGGTTCGTTGGAAATGATCATGCCCGGCGCCAGGACGACGCTGTTGGGCCGCTTGGAGATGCCCTGGGGCCCTTCATGAACGCCCAGATAGCTGCCCACCCCATGGCCCGTGCCGTGATCGTAATCAAGCCCCGCCCGCCACAAGCTGGTGCGCGCCAGACCGTCCAGTTGGGAACCGGTGGTGCCCGCCGGAAAGCGGGCCCGGGCCAAAGCGATATGGCCTTTGAGGACGCGGGTGAAGCGGTCCCGCATTTCGCTATCGGGCTCGCCCACCGCCAGGGTACGGGTCAAATCCGTCGTGCCGTCCAGATATTGCCCGCCCGAATCCACCAGATAGAGCGAACCCGGCTGCGTCTTTTTATTGCTGGCCTCGTCGGCCTTGTAATGAACGATGGCGCCGTTTGACCCGGTGGCCGAGATGGTCGGGAAACTAAGCCCCCGGAACATGTCCCCTTCGGCCCGGAGCTCGTCCAACCTCTCAGCCAGGCTGAGTTCATCATGCCCCACATCCGCCGCTTCGTCGTCCAGCCAGGCCAGAAAGCGGACCATGGCCACCCCGTCCCGGATATGGGCGGCGCGGGCGCCGTCCAGTTCGGCGGAGTTCTTGCAAGCCTTGGGCAGGGCGCAGGGGTCGTCGGAGCGCAAAATTTCCGCCCCGGCGGATTTAAGCCGTTCATGGACTGCGTCCGGGGTTTGCGCGGGATCGATCCTGATGCAGGCCTTTTCCCGGCCCAGATCATCCAGAGCGCCCGCGAATTCCTCCATGGCTCGGGCCCGGATGCCGTCCTCCAGCACCTCCCCCAGGGGCAATTTGCGCAAATCCAGGAATATCTCCAGCGGCCCATCATTGCGCAAAATGGCGTAGGCCTGGATGAGCGGAGTATAAGGCACATCGCCGCCCCTGAGATTACCCAGCCAGGCAATGGAGGGCGGCCCACAGAGAACCACCGCATCGGCGCCCTCGTCTCGAATTTTATCGGCAATCTGGCGCCTTTTTTCAGCGCTGCTCTGCCCCGCCTGAGCCAGGGGATGAACCTCCACCGGCGAGAGGGGCTGGGCCGGCTGATCCTTCCAGACCCCATCCACCGGATTGGCATCAACCTTGACCAGCTCGCCGCCCCCATCCCTTGCCGCATTTGCCAAGCGCCTGGCCCCATCCATGTCATGAAGCCAGGGATCGATCCCCAGGCGGGCACCCCTGGGCAGATTTTCGGTAATCCATTTTGCCGGAGGGGAGTCCGTAATGTGATGCAGTTCGAACAGATCCCCATCCACCTGATCACCCGCTTGCAGGCTGTAGCGCCCATCGGTGAAGAGCGCCGCCTTTTCCGCCAAAACCACAGCCATACCGGCCGATCCGGTAAAACCGCTGAGCCAGGCCAGGCGGCGGGCGAATCTGGACAGATATTCCCCCTGGAATTCATCGGCAACGGGTACCACGAAGCCATCCAGTTTTTCACCCGCCAGGGCAGAGCGGAGCAGAGCCAGTTTTTCCGCAGGCGCCGGCTGAACCGGGCGGGTGGCCCGCAATTTGGCCTCTTCGGCGATCAAAGCTTCTTCCAGCACAGGATTAACTGGCCCGGTAATAAGCTGAAGCCAGGGAAGCCGCCCATCGGGGCCTGGGCGCATGCGGGGGGCGGCAGCAACGCCGGCCAGAATGGACCTTGCCTTCTCCTCCCCCAACAAATCCTTCAAAACCTGTTTACCCACTGTGGCCACCCTAATTTTCCGATCTTCCGCCCATCCCCCCAACCTTCCGCCCATCCCCAAAGTTAGGCGCGCCCACCCCCGGCGGCAAGAGGGCGGCGTTAAATGAATGCTTTCATTTTATTATTAGTTGATCTATCATCTATTTAGTAAATACCTGTGCCGGAAAGGTGCGGATTTGGTGAGCCGCTGAAGAGGAGCATGAAAATGAGCGTACCCATGGTCAATTTTGATGAAATCCCCGTGCAGACCAAACCCGATGGGCGCACGCGGACGGTTTCCATAGTTGGTGAGCGGGTCTTTCAGTTGCGCAAGTCCTAGTCGATTTTCTGTTTTTGAAATCTGTCCCGGTTCAATCCGTTTGGACGTTTCCGGCTGTAGGTTACCGCTTTAGCCTCAGGCATCTCTGCCTTTGGCGCTGTCCTTGACATAACCCTTTCCCTGCAGGCAGTCCGCGAAATAGCTGTCGCGCCGCCTTGTTGCATCATATTTCTGAATATCGCGCTCCAGAGCCCCCCGCGCACCGCCCGCCCGCCGGTCAGCACCCGTTAGTTCCCGGTCTATCAGCCGGTTCGCCCGGGTCTTGCAGGTGGCCTGATCGACGCTCCATTGATCCGACGGCAGGCTGGGATGGGTCCAGCGCTGAGGTGCCGCGCAGGCGGCGAGAATGGCAGCCCCGAACATCAAGCCAGCGATGGATTTTCCTGTTGCCATCACCTTAATTCCGTTGCCCGACAGCCAGTATGTCCGACGAAGCCGGTAGGGGAAAGGGAAAGATCAACCTCTTGACTAACCCTGCCCTGCCTTCCAGATTGGCGCCGATCTTTAATCCGGGGGGAAATCAAAGCTTGAACATTACCGACATATTGCTTGAGCAGGTCCTGGAGCGGGGCCATGGCGGGGATGCGGCGATCCTTTGTGGGGACGACCGGATTACCTATGAAATGCTGTCTGAGCGGGTCAACCGAGTGGGCAATGTCCTGATCGGGCAGGGTATTAAGACAGGCGAACGGGTCCTGATGATCGTCCGCGATACGCCGGCTTTCTTTTATTCCTATCTGGGCCTTATAAAGACCGGCGCCGTGCCCGTTGCCCTTAATCTGCGCCTCACCGAGGGCGATCTGGCCTATGTGATCAATGACAGCCAATGCCGCTTTTTGCTCATCGACCATGAATTCCTGGAAAATTACGGGGGGCTTTCCGACGCCGTTAAGCAGATGCCCGGCCTGATCATGACCGACGAGCCCCCCGCCGGCGCCAATACGGGCAATCCCTTGCTCAGTGATCTCATGGAGGCCGCCTCTCCTTCCCTGACGGCGGCCAATATGGAGCCCGGCGATCCGGCCTTCTGGGTCTATTCATCGGGCACCACGGGCCAACCCAAGGGCGTGGTCCATTGTCATGGGATGATCGAGGGCGCGGACAATTACTTTGGCCAGATGATCGGCGTCAAACGCCATGAGCGGGTATTCTGCACGTCTAAACTGTTTTTCGCCTATACCCTGGGCCATGCCCTCATCTGCACCCTGGCCCTGGGCGCCACAGCAATCCTTTACCCCGACTGGCCCGATGCCCAGGCCATCGCCGAGGTGATCGAAAAACACAAGCCCACCGTGGTGCTCAGCGTTCCCACCTTTTACCGCAATCTGTTGCGCGACGGTTCAGCCCAGCGCCAGGCCTTGAAAGATGTGCGCTGTTATATTTCCGCCGGCGAAAAGCTGTCGGTCTCCCTGTTTGACGAATGGAAGGAAGCCACCGGCCGGGTGATCAGCGAAGGGATCGGCGCATCGGAAACCATCTATCTCTTTATCGCCAGCCACCCCGATGACAGCCGGGCGGGCTTTACTGGGCGCCCGACGCCCGGCACGGAGGTCAAGATGATGGATCTGAACGGCGATCCGGTCACCGAGGCCGGCGTTCCCGGCATCCTCTGGGTTAAATTGATCGGCAATGCCAAGGGCTATTGGCAATTGGAGGAAAAGACCAGGGAAATCTTTGTCGATGGCTGGTATTGCACCAAAGACATGTTCATCCGCGACGAAGGCGACTTTTATGAATATCAGGGCCGGGGCGACGATATGCTGAAGATTTCCGGGCAATGGGTGAGCCCGACGGAAATCGAGGAAGTGGCCCTTGCCGTTCCCGATGTGTTGCAGGCGGCCGTGGTGGGCGTCACTGACCGCGACGGGCTTGTCCGCCTTGCCATGTTCATGGTGGCCGATAATATGGCGGATGGCACGAACGAGCTGGAAAAGCGGGTACGCGAAAGCCTGACCGGCCAGTTGGCGGTCTATAAATGCCCGCGCCGCATCTATTTCATCGACGAGATGCCCCTGACCGGATCGGGCAAGCTGCAACGTTTCCAGTTGCGCGGGGCCGCTCAGGAGAAAGAAGGCGTCGAGGCCGGCTAAGGCACCCAGTAAATATAGATGGGTGTGCGGTAGATGTCGCCCGCCTCATAGGTCTCAGCAGCCTGCCAGCCTGGTACCCGGAAAGTGTGGCTGAGAACGGTGGCGCCCGGCGCCAGTTCGGCCTCCAATTTGGGGTGCAGCCGGGCCATGGCGGCGGGTTGCAGGTAACAAAGCACCAATGCGGCATCTTCCAAGCCATGTTTTAGAAAATCGCTCCGTTTGAAATCCAGATTGGCCGGCCCCAAGGCCCATCCACGGATCATCGCCGTCAGCCAGGGAAGGGGCGAGCGCTCGATGCCCACCACCTCATTTTCGGGAAAAACCCGCGCCAGGGACAGCGCCAGCCCGCCCCAGCCCGAGCCCAATTCATAGACCTTGCCGGGCCCGATGGGGGGCAGGACGGACAAAAGCTTTGATTTGACCTTGGGCGAGGTGGGCGTGGGCGGATTGCCGGTGAGCAGGGCATAGACGAAGATCAGGGCAATAAACGCCAGAACCAAGCTCAAACTGATGATTTCCGCCATATCCCCAAATGCCCCATGATGGACAGGCCCCATGGATACGCCTAGGTTCTGTACTCAATTACCGCCTGATTAACCAGCTTGTGATTCAAACACC
>CAZBQG010000163.1:0-9975 GCA_964493945.1 uncultured Rhodospirillaceae bacterium | reverse complement strand
ATACCCCATCGTTCCAATGGACCATAGGCCGGTCATGCACTAACATTCAACCTGGACCACTCAATGGGGACCGACCAATCAGCCGATCCCAGGAAATGGGAAAATCCGCATAAAAAAAGAACAATAAAAAGGCTGCCAAGCCAATCGCCACGCCATAGGGTAAGGGCTGGGCCGCGCCCGGGGCACCCCCTAACCAAGGCAAAACAGCCAACCGTTCACCCAACCAGCGGGGGACCGGCAGGCGGCGGAGAATCAATACGGCCAGGGCCAACAGCCCCCCCAACAGGGCAACCAAGATCAGATACCCCCCGATGCCGGAAGGGCCCGCCCAGACCCCAATTGCCGCCAGCATTTTCGTATCTCCCCCACCCATAATCCCACGGGAGAACAAAAAAGCACCCAAAACAAACAAGACGGCGCCCACCCCCAGATGCATCCCAATGGCGGCCAATTCCATCCCCGCCAGCAGTCCGCCCGGAATAAAAATCAAGAGGATGGTCAGGGAAGTCCAGTTGGGAATCAAAAGGCTGCGGAAATCGGAAATGATGCCGTAGGCCACCGCATACAGAAAAAGTGCAGCCACCAGCCACTGCCCGATAAGGAAAGGAGCCATGGTGAATGGATTATCTCGGCGAAAAAAGAAAAGCGGCCACCGGGTGGTCATAAACGCCCAATGCGCTTTTCTAAACTCGTTAAATGTCCGCCCTAGGCGGGCCGGCCGCTTGATCCTTGGTTAGATCAAAGTTTATTGGAAATGTCATTGAACAGATTGCTCAAATCGGTACCAAGGATGGAGACCGCAGCAATGATGATGACGGCGATGAGCGCGGCGATCAATCCATATTCAATGGCAGTCGCGCCTGACCTATCGTTCCAAAGTCTTTTCATATAGCGCATCATTTGCTTGATCATGTTTCGTTACTCCTCAGCAGGGCGAGTCCCTACGGCCCAAAATACGCAAACCAATTTTCGATTGGCATATGCCTCCCTACCGAAATTGCTTACATCATTAGATGCTAACCCCTCAAATTTCTCAAAAATCGTTACTGGTGTCAAGGTTATCTGACCTTTTTGAGGGGCAATCTATCCACGGTTTTGGCCGAAATTTTCTGGAAAAGTTTAAATAATATCAGCCCATTCCCTGGAGAATCACCCGGTTTGCAACAAAAACCGAGCCCACCCATCTGACCATAACAAAGTAATAAAAAGGTTAACAAGGCCCTCGGAAAAACGGTTTGTTCAACCTTTGAATTCAACAAGTGCCGCAAAATGCAAGGATCGTTCAAAGATTAGATTGGCGGGAAAGGGATAGAGCCCTAAACGGCTGTGCCAGACCTGAATTTTGAGGTCCAGAGCCAGAAAAGCCTTATCCCATTGCTTCTTCGACCAGTAATTATGGGGCAGGGCCACGCCGTGTGGCGCGTTGCCGAACCAATCCATGAAACGCTGGATTTGACCGGCCCCCAAACCATCGCACTGATGATCCTTGATGAGAATTCCCCGGCCGGCCACCCGGCGGGCCTCGCCCAGAAGGGCATGGGGATCAAGGGTGTGATGCAAAACATCGACAAACATGACGAAATCGAAGGCGCCATCGCCAAAGGGGATGGTCTGCCCGTCATAGATATCCACAGGTATATGGGCCGGGCGGCGGTCGTGCGCTGGGCCAGATCGCTGGCCCGCGCATAGGCTGCCTGTGCCCGGGCACGTTCGACCCGGCCCGGTGCCGCCACCCCGCTTAGACCATGAACGATCTCCACCACGCCATTTTTCTCCCTGAAAGCGGCGCCGTTTGGACCATCCTAATCCCATAACTTAAGGGATCAAATCACTTTTTTCGCTTTTTCGTCTTACTTTTGATGGGCAGCGCATCCACCGCCGGGCGGCCGGCCCGGACCATTTCGGCCATGGCTTCCATGGTGGGGGCCGCATGGGCGAAAAAAAGGCGGTAAGACGGGCAGAAATAATTGAGCCCTGGCTCGCCATCCGGCGTCAACTGGGTGCGGTGCTTGGGGCAGCCGCCGTTGCAAAGGCGCAAAAATTCGCAATCCAGACAGAATTGGGGGAGGTTTTCGCGCTTATCCAGACCGAATTTCTTTTGGGCCGGGGCCTGTACCAGTTGGGCCAGGGGCGCACCGGTAATGTTGCCCAATCGGTGCTCCTCATAGACATAATGATCGCAGGAAAACAAATCCCCATTATGTTCCATGGCCAAAGCCTGGCCGCAGGTTTCAGCGAAGACGCACAGGCTGGCCGGCTGACCCATCCATTGTTCCAGCAAAATATCGAACCCCTGCACAAAGATGCTCCCCACATCGCGGGCCACCCATTCATCGAATAATTGGCATAAAAACATCCCCAATCCGGCCGGCGGCAGGCTCCAGGGCGCCACCTGGCCGTGGGTGTCTTCCCCAGGCACGGGCGGCCCGGCGAGGCATCCCCCCGCCTCAACCAGCCGCTCCAGGACGGGAATGAATTGCATATATTGGACGCCAGCCTCTTTCAGGTACCGATAGACAGCGCGGGCCTGGCGCAAATTGGCGCGGCTGACGACGGTCAGTGTATTGAACTCCACATCATGTTCTTGCAGCAATTTCAGCCCGTCCAGCACGCGCTCCGAACTGTCTGCCCCCTTGACGTCGATGCGGTTGGCATCATGCAGGCGGGGCGGGCCGTCGATGCTGATGCCTACCAGGAATTTGTTATCTTTGAAGAATCTGGCCCACTCCCGGTCCAGCAGGACACCGTTGGTCTGGAAGGCATTGAGCACGGTCTTGCCTTGCGGGCGGTGGGTTTCCTGCAACTCGACGACGCGGCGAAAAAAATCCACGCCCAACAATGTGGGCTCGCCACCCTGCCAGGAAAACAGAAGCTCCCGGCCGGGCCAGTCCCGGCCGGCGGCCAGATAATCGCGGATGAGGGTCTCCAGCACCTCTTCCTTCATGGCGAAGCGGCGTTCTTTAGGATAAAGCGCCTTCTTTTCCGTGTAATAACAATAGGTGCAATCCAGATTGCAGATGGGCCCGGTGGGCTTGACCATCACCTGGAAGGGGGGCGGCACCCCGCCGGCATTCATCCCGTCATCGCCTTGCATGCCCCCATGATGGCCCACGCCCGCCTTCCAGACCATGAATTATTTCGCCAAATCCGGCTGAAATTGGTTCTGGCCCGGACCGGCCATGGCGGTTAGATTGCGCGTAGCGGATTTTCACTCAGGGGAAACGACATGGCGAAGCGGCCCAATTTCTTGCTCATCATCACGGATCAACATCGTGCCGATCATCTGGGCTGTTACGGCCATCCCCTGTTGCAGACCCCCAATCTGGACGGGCTGGCGGCACGCGGGCGCCGGTTCGACAAGTTTTATGTGGCCAGTTCGGTATGCCAGCCCAACCGCTCCACCCTGATGACCGGGCGCATGCCTTCACTTCATGGGGTGCGCCATAACGGTATTTGCCTTCCCTTGCGCTCCAACACCTTAGTCGATCTCTTGCGCACCGAGGGCTATTCGACGGCGCTTCTGGGCAAAAGCCATCTGCAGAATTTCGACACAAGGCCGCCGCCCCTGAAGCGGGGCGATCCGCCCGCCGGCAGAACATACCCAAAGGGTGATCTGGCCGAAGCCATGCGCCCCGCCCAGGGCGAGGGAAGCTACCTTCAGGAAACACCTGCTTCCTGGGCCGATGATCCGGATTACAAGGTGGATACGCCCTATTACGGGTTCGATCATGTGGATTTATGCACGGCCCATGGCGATAAGGTAGGTGGCAATTACCTGCACTGGCTTCGTGCCAATCATCCGGATGCGGACGCGTTGCGCGATCCGGAAAACGCCCTGGATCATGATTATGTTTGCCCCCAGGCAAGACGCACGGCCATCCCCGAAGAGCTATACACCACCAGCTATGTGGGAGAGATGACCAACCAGTTCCTGGAACGCCACGCCGCTCAAGGTGATGATCAGCCCTTTTTCGCCATGATGTCCTTTCCCGATCCCCATCATCCCTTTACCCCGCCCGGCAAATATTGGGACATGTACAAACCAGAAGACATGGTGCTTCCCAACTCGTTCAAGCTGGTCAACCGGGAGCCGCCACCCCATGTGGCCTGGGCCCGGCAAATGCGCGAAGAGGGCAAGGCGGAGGTTAATTCCCAAAGCGCCTTCGCCATCGATGAACGGGAAGCCCGCGAAGCCATGGCCTTGACCCTGGGCTCCATCACCATGATCGACGATACCATCGGACGCACGCTTAAGCGACTGGAGGAATTGGGCATGGCCGATGACACGGTGGTCATATTCACCACCGATCACGGTGATTATCTGGGTGATCACCGCCTGTTGCTGAAGGGGCCCCTGCCCTTCCAGGGTCTCGTCCGGGTGCCCTTCATCTGGGCCGATACCAAATCCAATGCCAAGCCCGGCAGTTGCGGCGCCTTGGCCGGAACCCTGGATATCGGCGCCACCATTTTGGACCGTGCCGGGCTCGAGCCCTATAACGGCATGCAGGGCCGAAGCCTGCTGGGCCTGGCGGCGGGTGAGACAGAAAAGGTCCATGACAGCATCCTGATCGAGGATGATCAGCAACGCACTTATCTGGGGTTCAAGGGCCCGGTCCGGCTGCACACTTTGGTTACCCAGGGTTGGCGCATCACCCTTTATCACGATGAGGATTGGGGCGAGATGTACGACCTTGCCAATGACCCCGATGAGATGGAAAATTTATGGGACGAGGCGGAACATCAAGGGACAAAATTAGAGCTTATGGAATTGCTCGCCCGGCGTCAGATGGAATTGATCGACCGCAGCCCCCTGCCGACGGCCATGGCATGAGGTAAACCAAAAAGGATCCGCCATCCATGATACGGGTCGAAGGCCTCTGCAAGAGATTCAAATCCGTGACCGCGCTGGACGGTATCGATTTCCAGGCGGCGGATGGCCAGGTGACAGGTCTGATCGGACCCAATGGCGCGGGCAAGACGACGGCCTTGCGCATCTTCTATACGGTCATGGGCCCCGACGGGGGCCGGGCATCGGTGGATGGGTTCGACACGGTCCGGGAAAGGGGCGAAGTTCAAAAGCACATCGGTGTTCTGCCCGACAACCGGGCCTTTATCCCCGCCTGACGGCGCGCGAACATATCCGTTATTTCGGGTGCCTCCACGGCATGGGCGGGGCGGAACTGGAAGCCCGCATTGAAGAGCTGGCCGGCGCCCTGGGCATGGGCGAATTCATCGGCCGGCGGGCCAAGGGCTTTTCCAAGGGCCAGACCCGGAAGCTGACCCTGGCCCGGGCCCTGTTGCACCGCCCCCAGAATCTGATGCTGGATGAGCCGACCAACGGGCTGGATCTGGCCACCTCGCGCGCCGTCCATGGGCTGATCAAGGAGCTGCAGGACGAGGAAAGATGCATTCTCTTTTGTTCCCACATCATGAAAGAAGTGGCTTCTATCTCTGACCGGCTGGTGGTGTTGGCCGAAGGGCGGGTGGTAGCCCTGGGCACAGCCCAGGAATTGGCCGAGCGCACGGGCTGCAGTGATTTCGAAGATATGTTTCTGGCCCTTACCGGCACCGGCGCGGATGAAGAACATGTTGCGTAAAATCGGCGTGGTCTTTGCAAAAGAAGTCCTGGACAATGGGCGGGACCGGCGCTCGCTTTTGGTGGCATTCCTCTACCCCATGCTGGGCCCCCTGCTTTTGGGCGTGATCATGTTGGCGGTGACGGATGTGGTGGTCAGCGGCACGCAGGAAAACCCGACGGTGCATATCCAGGGCGCGGAAAACGGCCCGGAACTGATCCAATATCTGAAAAAGCGCAAAGTAAATGTGATCACCGCGCCCAAGGATGTGGAAGAAGCGGTGCGCATCGGCGCGATCCCGGCCGCCGTCGTCATCCCCCGGGAACATGGCGCGGATTTCAAGGCAGAGCGGACGGCCAAGCTGAAGATCATCGGTAATTCGTCGTGCCTGCCGGGCCTGCTTGCGCTCAACCGGACGGCGGGGCTTTTGGGCGAATTCAACACCGAAGTCTGGGGCCAGCGCATTTCATCCCGGGGCGTGGATTGCCAGACCTTCAAACCCCTTGCCATCAACACCCGGAATGTGAGCCGCGGCGTGCTGATCTTCGAGATTCTTTTGTTCATGATGCCGCCCCTGTTCATCTTCAATCTGTTCATGGGCGGCGTCTATTTGGCGGTCAATGCCACATCGGGCGAGCGCGAACGGGGATCGCTGGAGCCCTTGCTGATCAATCCGGTGTCCCGCTGGGCATTGATGCTGGGCAAATTTCTGGCGGCACTTTTTTTCACCGCCATGGCCGTGGTGGTTCAATTGACCGCTTTCAAACTGATCTTCACCTTTGTCGGCGGGGATGCCCAGGCATTTGAAAACACGCTCAGGCCCATGGCACTGCTGGCCATGTTTTTTATGGCCCTGCCGCTGATGATGGTTGCCGTCGGCGTCCAGCTCATGATCGCCACCGTGACCCGCAGCTTCAAGGAAGCGCAAACCTATTTCGGACTTTTGCCCCTGGTGCCCGCCATTCCCGGCATGGCCATGGTCTTTTCGCCGGTGCAAACCCAGAAATGGATGATGACCATTCCCATTTTTTCACAAACGCTGATCATGGGCCAATATGTGCGGGACGAGGATGTTGAGCTGATCAATCTGGCCTATTCCGCATCCTTCACCGGACTTCTGGCTCTTGTTCTGATCTATATATCGTCAAGGCTTTATGAGCGCGAAAACCTAATTTCGGCGGCTGAGCTGTCCATTTCCTGGGCCACGTCTTTCCGCCTGTAGCCGCTGGCCAGCCACAGAATACCACCCGGCAGACCTAGCAAGACTGACATGAAGCCGAACAATATGGACAGGGCCAGGGCATTTTCAGCATTTATGCCGATCAGCCCGAAGGCGGCGATCATGCCGAATTCGCGCACCCCCCAGCCGCCCGGCATAATGGGAACCGTGCTCACCAGAATGACCGGCGGCACCAGCACCAGGCAATCCATGAAACCGATACCCAAATCCAGGGAGCGGGCCAGAAAAAAGACCATCAAGGCCAGCAATATGTTGCCCGTTACGCCCAAGGCGACGGCCTGGCCCGCATAGCGGGGCGCCAGGAACAGCCCCCGGGCGTTTTCCGACAGGCGGAACAGGGCACGGAACAGCCAAAGGCGTCCCAGCCGGCCCGGCAGCCGGTCCAGAAACATGAGCACCAGAACTCCCGCCAGCAAGGCCACGGCCAGTCCGGGGAAAAACCATTTGAGCGGATTGTCACCGATGCGGGCCAGCAAAAATGGCTGGCTGGCAACCACCAGGATAACCAACCCCAAAAGGGTGGCGACGCGCTCCAATATGACGCCGGAAATGGCGTCCTTCATATCCAGCTCGGCCTTGCCCGCCAGATACATGCGCACCGGGTCCCCGCCTGCCGATGAGGGCAAAGTCTGGTTGAAGAAAACACCGATTAACAGAATGCGGAAGGTGTTCAAAAACGCCAGGCTGGAGCTGGTAGCGGCCATCACCACGCGCCAGCGGACGGTATTGTGGACCAGCAGGACCAGACCGGTCCCGAAGGCCAGGGAGGCACTGCCCGGTTTCACATCCCCCAATCGTCCGAGGGCAGCCCGCCAGTCGAAATTGGCCGCCAATATCCAGATCAACAGGCAAAATAATGCCAGTTTGAATACCAGCTTGAGCCATGGTTTGTTCAGCATCTTCATGGCTTGCGGGCAATCACTTCGACGGAATATTCGCCGTCAGGATAGATGGCCGGGTCGGTGATGGTGTGGCCTTCACCGCAGGTCTGGGCGTGGGGGATTTCGCATCCCGGCAATTCCCGGCGGAGCAATGGCACCAGACCGATGGTGTCCGGCGGATCATCCGTCTCCAGCAGGAAAAAATGCAAATGATCGCCGGAAAACCGCGACGGCAGTTTTTGTTTTTTTTCGAACAGATCCCGGCCCGGCACGTAAAGGATCAAATACCCGCCGGGCTTTAGCACCCGCCACCAATTGCGGATGGCGCGGGCCGGGTCAGTCAGATGTTCGAGCAAATGGGACGAATAGACGAAATCGAAACTTTCCCCGTCGATCTCCGCCAATTCATGGGCATCGCCATCCTCGATCTCCCAGCCCCGGCAGCCTTCCACCACAAAATCCCCGCCATGGCCGATATCCAGGCCGTCGCCCAAAAAATATGTGTCGAACAGGCCCTGGCGCATACGCCGGTCCCGCGCCTTGAAGGTTTCCTTCATGGAGGGCGGGCGGGTGAACAGGCGTAAACGGTAGCGGTTCAGCCGGTAATAAACCACCGACAGCCAACGCATGATCCATGATGGCAACAATCGGGGCGCCCGCGCCACGATCCATTGTTCCAGCCCACCGGACCGGAGGTCCGAACCCATACAGCCTATCCCGGTAACAGTTAATGCCGGGCGACAATCTGGCATCTCACCCATGTGATTGCAAATAAAGCGCTTCCTCAGCCTTCTATCAGTCCGGCTTCGATCTGGGAGGCGCGGACGGCCGCCATGCGGGTATCGATACCCTGGAAGAAAAAGGCTTTCTCAAAACTGGGCCGTTCCCGCATGGCGGCGAACCAGGCGCTGACCCTGGGGCGGGCCAGGTCATCTTCCAATTCGGGGCGGAGATCGAATATGCGCTCAATAAACGGCACGATGGCGATATCGGCCAGGGAAAACCCTGATCCTGCCAGCCAGGGGCCGTCCTCCAGCTCCGCTTCCATGCCCTCCAGTGTGGAGAACATCTTTGCATGGGCTTCGTCGAATTTATCTTGAGAAAAGCCTTCCCGCGCCACGGCCCGCCAGCGGTCGCGGCGCTCAACGGTAGGCACCGCGTCCAGCACTTGGGTCAAGCGCTCGTCCGAGAGGGTCTGGGCGACGGGGCGGCTGAGCATATCCCAGGTGGGAATATAGACCGCCCCATAACCCACATCGTCGGACCATTGGGTCCATTTTGTCATGCGCGCCCGGCCCATATCATCTGCCGGGCGTAGGGGCGGCTCGGGGAAACGCTCATCCAGATATTCGATGATGCGCGACGATTCGATGATCGGCTTGCCATCATGCACCAAGGTGGGCACCACGCCTTTGGGGTTAAGTTTCAGATAGTCCGGATCATGCTGCTCGAATTTTTGCAGGTTGAGCACATGGCTCTCCCAGTCCAGACCCTTTTCATAAAGGCAAAGCCGCACCTTCTTGGAACAGGTGGAGCCCAGCCCGTGATAGAGTTCCAGCGTTGTCATGGGGGTGTTTTACAGGCTTGTCGGGGTATGGGCAACGCGGGCTGGGGGCCGAGCAAATTCAAGTGTTTCCCGCACAACTCAAACGTCGGCTTTCTGGTCGAAAGCAGCCGTACAATGTGGCGGCTTGGAACCGCCGGGTTTAGCTGTCATCTCAACCGGTCGACGCAACACACGCGTTAAATCTCTCAGCTGGTGTTTCAAATTTCAATGTCTTTCTGGGCCGTTCGTTTAACTGACGGGCCAAACACGCGGCCGATCGAACTCATCGACTCACCACGCTGCCAGCGATCCCATATCTCGGACTTCTGATCACTCGTGACATAAATTCGACGTCTGTGACTCATGACAACACTCCATCTTTTCATTAAAGATTAAAGTGTTGCGTCGATCTATTGAGACCACCGCCAAAAACGGTCATTCAGCCATCGGAACCCTACAGCAGAAAGGGATTGTGATGTGGAAAGCTCCGGACCCATCACCGGCAAACGTGGGTAATTGCGGCCCCAATCTCTTCCGGTGTAGCGAAGACAATATACGCGCGATCACCGACGGTGCCCGATGGCACAAATATTGGCGAGCCCTTCTCCGGCCCCCTTTCGCTGCCATCGGTTTTGAAACGTAAGTTGTACTCCCAATACTGACGAGTCATGCCGGTAACCGTCGAAACGTCATAGGTATCCCCGCAATATTTTATTTGCTTAACTGGAGCAG
>CAZBQG010000162.1:9044-9992 GCA_964493945.1 uncultured Rhodospirillaceae bacterium | reverse complement strand
GGATAAAATATCCGGATGATTTATTCGGCGGCCAGTCCCATATGGCTCACCTTGGGAAGCACTTCCTCATTGAACAGCGTCAGCGAACGGAGGGCTTCTTCCAGTGTGACCGTGCCGAAATAGAATCCGCACATCATGTAATTAAGGCCCAGCACTTCGATCTGGCGTTCTACTTCCTCTCCCACCGAATCCGGTGTGCCCACGATGGTCGCGCCCGAACTCACCATGTCATCGAAGCTGGCCCGGATATCCTTGACGATCACCGGCCCTTGCACATTTTCCCGGCGCAATTTGGAAATGCTCTGGTGCCACAGATCATGGGCCGGGCGGGCGATGCGCATAGCCTCTTCCATGGTCTCGGCGATGACCATATGGCGGTTGACACCGATGGCCGTGCCGCCCGGAAAAGCGGGCAAAGGCTTTTGCGCCGATCCGCGCTTGGCGAAGGCTTCTTTATAGGCATCGATGCAAGGCTTAGCCGCTTCGACCGTGCCCAATGTCACATAATTGTATCCCTGCTCTCCACCCCAGGCGGAACCCTCTATATTGGATGACGGATACCAGACCGCTGGATGGGGCTCCTGAAAGGGCTTCAGCTCCATGGGCACGTTTTCGTAATTGTAATATTTGCCCTCGTAATTGAGCCGCTCCGTGGTAAATCCGGTAAGCGTAATATCCAGGATTTCCTTGAAGATATCGCGCGCCTCATCTGGGTCCACATTGTGGAAGTTGAGCTCGAAGGCCGAAATCCCGCGCCCGACGCCATATTCGAAACGCCCGTTACAAAGCTGATCGATGATCGACACTTCCTCAATCAGGCAAAGGGGCGAATAAAGAGGCAAAAGATAGACCAGGGGCCCGATATGAATGCGCCTCGTAACTTGCGCCATGGCACCCAAATAGACGCTGGGCACGGGCACCAGATTCAAGGGCGTGCAATGATGCTCG
>CAZBQG010000162.1:0-9034 GCA_964493945.1 uncultured Rhodospirillaceae bacterium | reverse complement strand
AATTTAAGGCGCTGCTCGAACAATTCGTTGAGCGGCAATTCATTGCGGTCCACATGATCCCAAAGCCCGAATTTCATTTGTTTCCCTTCCCCGGGTAGGTTTCATAAAATATGCGCTCGCATTATTATTATTTATTTTTAAAACAAGCCTGTCCAGACCCGGCTACTTAAGTCGGGCTGCCGAGTCCCTGGGTGGCGATATGTCAAAGCCATTAAGGGTGCAGGAAACCAGGGAATAAAAGCCGACCGCGGCGATGGCGTCGGTCAACCGTTCCAGACCCAGAGCATCCAACGCCTGGGTATAGGTTCCATCGCTGAGCCCTTTATTTGCCAGCAGCTCGCCCGCCATAACATGTATGGCCCGTTCCGCCTCGTCATTAAGCTCCGGCGTCTCGCCCCCATTGATCGCATCGATCACATGTTGCTCCAACCCCACCCGGAGGGAGGCCACCTCCTGCACCGCCCATGCATAGGCCGCTCCCCAATGGCGGACGGTGCAAAGAACGGCCACTTGCCGCTCCCGTCCGCTCAGGGAATTGGTCCTGAGATAATTGCCCATTTCCTGTTGCAGCTTCATAAACGGAGGAATGCGGATGAGCGCCGTATAGGGACCGCCCAGCCGCCCTCCCCTGGCCTTGATCTCGTCGAAAATCTTTCCTTGTTCCGCGTTCATCTGATCGCGGTTCAGGGGATCGAAGCGGGTCATGTTATTCTCCTTCCGGGGTGCCCCGGTTCAGGTGCGAGCCGCCTCCGCCGCGTAATCGGGCAGCTCGGGCTCCACCGCAACCGTTTTGGACGGTTTTGAAGCCTGGCCCACATCGCCATAGGCGCGGATATAATACTGATAACTCATGCCGGCCAGGATGGTACGGTCGGCAAACTGGGTGCCTTTCACGGCTTCGATGATTTCCACCTCGCCGTCATCATCGGCCCGGTAAACGTCATAGCCTACCACCGGGCCTTCGGCCTTTTGCCATTTGAGCCTGGCCGTGCCGTCTTCCACCTCAACCGTCAACCCACCCCCATCGGCGCCCCAGGAAGGCGTATCGGCATCCGCATTGTCGGGCGGCGCATTGCGCGCCGTTTTGGGCCAGAGGAAGCACATGACTTCTTTATGTTCCCCGTCCAGCTTTTTGCACACATTGCAATAGGTGCAATGGACGATGCGGTCATTGTCGCCGCGCTGGACTTTGTTGGGCCAGTCGGGATCGGCCAACAGCCCCCGGGCGATGCCGACGATATCGGCCATGCCTTCCGAAATCACCCGCTTGGCGTCGTCGGGATCGGATAACTTGCCGGTGCTCACGATGGGTGTGTCATAGCCCTTGGCATTGATGAAGGATTTAACTTCCGCCGCATAATGGGCGTGGAGCATATTGGGATACCAGGCGCCGGGCATGCAGCGGTCGCCCGAATAGCCCGTATAGGGATAGACGATTTCCCCGTCCTTGTGCACCGCATCCTCGAACTTTCCACCGACCGAAAGGGAAATATAATTCACCCCCAACTGGGCAGCGCGCAGCGCGATCAGCTTGGCTTCTGAAATGGTGTAGCCGTCTTTTATATATTCATCCGCGTTCATGCGCATGCAGACGGGATAATCCGGACCCACTTTGGAGCGCACATTTTCCATCACCCGGCCCAGCATATGCAACCGGCCTTCCAAGGTCCGCCCGTTGAAGGCATCCCGCCGTCCATTGAGGCGCGACATGAAAGACGACAAGGTATAGGCATGGGACGAATGCAGTTCGACCCCGTCATAGCCGGCCTCGCGGGCGCGCACCGTGGCGTCGCCGAACTGTTCGATTATTTCCTCGATCTGTTCCTCGCTCAGCATATCGATGGTCTGCCGCCATCCGGAGCGGGCCAGCTTCATGAAATGAATGATCTGGGGCACCACTTTGGAATCCGAAGTCTCGTGAATTTTCTTGATCAGCTTGGCATGGCCGGGAATGAATTCATCATCGCTGATGCGCAACAAGGGCCCCGATTTGGCGCTGTGGATGGCCATAGCCTCGACCACGATCAGGCCCACATTGCCTTCGGCATAGCGCGCATAACGATCAATAATGTCCTGATTGACGTGACCGTCTTCCCCGGACAACCGGGTCACCATGGCCGGCACGAAGGTTCGGTTGGGAATCACCATGCCGTTGATGTCGAGGGGGTCAAACAGGTCCATTATTTTACCTTTCTATTATGCCGCTTTGAAATTGCCTGATGGAGCGCATTGACGGAGGTTAGCATTAGAGACTAATAATCACCAATAGGGACGGGGGGCAGTAATTGAACTCCATTGAAACGAATTCGGCACCATGAACGGTATTGACCGTATTCTGGGCGCGTGCACCAACGTGATGACCAGCATCGCCGGTTTGCTGATGATGGCCATGATGGCTCATATCGTGCTCGATGTGCTGTTCAAATGGCTGCTCAATTCTCCCATCGACGGGACGCTGGAAATCGTCTCGCATTATTACATGGTTGGGCTTATCTATTTGCCGCTTTCCTATGTGCAACTCCGCGGCTCGCATATTGTGGCCGAAATCTTTACCCAAAATCTAAAGGCGCGGACGCGCGCCGGTCTGGAAGGGGTGATCGGCGTTTTCCTGTTTATTTACGTTGTTTTGTTCGTCTGGACATCGGGCGGTGAAGCCATCGAAAAAACAGCCGAAAACGAATTCCTGGAAGCGACTGAGAGCTTCATTGTCATTTGGCCGACCCGCTGGTTCGTGACGGTCGGCTTCGCGATCATGGGGCTTTACGCCATTTACCAGGCCCTCCGGAATTTAAAATCGGCGAGTTCGGGCGAAGCACCGCCTGGCCCCATCGGAACGAGCATCTAGGAAGCGGCCATGTCATCTATCTCAATCGGAGTCCTGGGAATTGTCGTGATTTTGGCCTTGATCGCGGCGCGCGTGCCCATCGGGCTGGCCCTTGGCTCGGTCGCCTTCGTGGGCATCGCCAACGTGGTCGGCATAAAGGCCGCCTTGGGTATGATCGGCACCCTGCCCTATGATTTCTCGGCCCATTGGAGTCTGTCGGCAATCCCCATGTTCCTGTTCATGGGGACCATCGCCTATTACTCGGGCATGACCAACGCGCTCTATCTGGCGGCCCGGCTATGGCTGGGATTCCTGCCGGGCGGATTGGCCGTGGCGACCAATTTCGCCTGTGCGGGGTTTGCCGCCGCGTCGGGCTCATCACTGGCCACGGCGGTGGCCATGGGACGCATCGCCATCCCTGAAATGCAGCGCTACAAATATGATCCCGGGCTTGCCACCGGGGTTTGCGCCTGCGCGGGAACACTGGGCTCTCTCATACCGCCCAGCATCCTGATGGTTCTCTACGGCGTATTCGCCGAACAATCGGTGGCCAAGCTGTTTATCGCCGGAATCTTGCCGGGGATTCTCACCGCCGTGCTCTATGCCGGCATGATCATCATCCGCTGCAAGCTAAATCCAAGCCTCGCCCCGCCCCACAAGGAAACCGAGAGCCGCGAGGAAAAAATGGCCGCGTTGAGGGAAATATGGCCCCTTCCTGTACTGATCCTGGGGGTCATGGGAGGCATCTATGCGGGGATCATGTCGCCCACCGAGGCCGGCGCATTCGGTGCCTTTCTGGCCCTGGTCATCGCCACCGCCCAGGGCCGCATGAATTGGCCCGTACTCAAGAAAAGCATCCTGGAAGCGATAGAGAACACCACCACCATTTTCTTCGTCGCCGTGGGCGCCATCATGCTGACCAAATTCATGGCGCTCAGCGGGGTGCCCACCTTCCTGGCCGACGCCATGGCCGAATGGTCGCTGGATCCGCTGTTCCTGGTGATCGGTGCGTCGCTCATCTATGTGGTGCTGGGCATGTTCCTGGATCCCCTGGGCCTGCTTTTGCTGACCCTGCCGGTCCTGTTGCCCATGTTCGAAGCACTCGATCTGGATCTCATCTGGTTCGGCATTCTGGTCACCAAATATGTGGAAATCGGGCTCATGACCCCACCGGTCGGCCTTAACGTTTATGCGGTGAAGACCATTGTCGGCAAAGAGGTACCGCTGGAAGTTATTTTCAAGGGTGTGCTCTGGTTCCTGGTCACCGAGATTGTGGTCATGTCCCTGTTGATCGCCTTCCCCCAGATCAGCCTTTTCCTGCCCAGTCTGATGGATTAGGCTGGGGGCAATCACGATAGATAACAAACACGGGAAAGTTCATATCAAGGAGGAGACAATGAAATATCCGAGAGCACCGTTCGTTTTTCTAGCGGCCGCGTTTCTTATTTCGGCCATCTGCGCGAGCCCGGCCGGAGCAAAGGAATATAAATACGCATCCTTCACGCCGCCCAAATCAGAGGTCAACCGCTTCGCCATGAAGGCCTTCATCAAGGAGGTCAAGCAAAAGACCAAGGGCGCCATCACCATCAAGAATTTCACCGGCGGCTCCCTGCTGGGCGCGCGCGACACCCTGCCCGGTATCCGTGACGGTGTGGTAGCCGGTGGCTTCGTGGTTCCGGCTTTCGTGGTCAGCTCCCTGCCCCACCATAATCTGGTACCCGATCTTCTGTCCTTCGCCACCGACCCGATCCAGGCGGCCGGCGCCGGCAACGAAACCCTGGTCCTCAATTGCCCCGAATGCGTCGCCGACAGCGCCAAGATGAAAAGCATCAATTTTGGCGGTTACGGCTCTCAGTCCTATTGGCTGCAATGCACCAAGGAAGTAAAAAAATTCTCCGACCTCAAGGGTAGAAAAGTGCGCGTCGCGGGTTCCGCTTCGGGACGCTGGGTCAAGGCCATGGGGGCGGTTGCCGTTGGCGGCATGCCGCCACCCCAGATCGTCACCGGAATGCAGCGTGGACAGGTGGATTGCGCAATCGCCATTCCCGGCTGGCTGCTGGCCATGAGCCTGAAGGACGCGGTCAAGCATGTGGTTACCCACCCGCAGGGCCTTTACCACGGGCTTGGCATCTTTACCTTCAACTTGAAATTCTGGAAGGGGCTGAGCCGCGAAAACAAGGGCATTTTCCTGCGTGCGATAGCGAACGCATCGGCCTCGAGCACGATCATCAACGGCTATACCCATCCGGCCAAGACGCTCAATCCCATCATCAAGAAAAAGAAGATCAAGAAATGGGCCGGCGACGATGCCTTGCGGAGTGCCTGGAGCAAGTTCCTCAAGGCGGAAATCCCGGCGATCATCAAGGGCGCCGTCAAGCGCGGCATCAAGAAAGAAGCGGCGGTCCGTATCGTCAACGCCCACCGGGCCAATCTCAAAAAATGGGCCAAGATATCCAAGCAGGTCAGGGGCGATAAGGACAAACTGGCCGAGGCGCTGTGGGACAATATCTACAGCAAAGTTAAATATTGAGGGCTGGCACTCGAGCGAACAAAAGGCGGGCTTCGGCCCGTCTTTTTTTGCTCACAACACCAGAATGGAGATGCTCACCGCCACCAGCACCCAAAGAACGATCACCCGGAAGGCATTGCCCGGCAGCAGCCGGAACAGCCGCGCACCGACCCAGATACCCACAAAGTTGACCGGCACCAGAAAGGCAATGCGCAGCCAGGCGGCCCCGTCGAAGGCACCGGCCAGCCACATGTAAAAAACGATCACGCCGCTGACCACGCCCATGGCCATGACCGTGTTGGCCCGGTGGGTCTCGGCCTTGCCCGGCAGACTCATGAGATAAAGCACGATTGGCGGCCCGCCCACCGCCGCCACACCATTGATCAATGCGGCGATGGTGCCCGCGACTAAGCCCGGCACCACACCCTTCGGCCCCGAATAAGTCCAGCCCCTGAGGCTGATCAATGCGACAACAAGCACGGTGCCGGCGATGATCCGCTTGACAATCATGGGGTCCAGGGAAACCAGGGAATAGGTGCCGATGGGGGTGATCACCACGGCGGCCACCATAAGGGGCATCACGTCAGGCCAAGAAGTCAGGGGCAGGGCGGGACGGGCCATCTGGAAAAACGATAAGGTGCCCAGACAGGCGATCGTGGCGACCGTCGGCACCGGCCCCCACAAAATTGCCAGGAAGGGCGCCATGACCAGCCCCGAGCCAAATCCCGTATAGCCACGCACGATGGCGCCGACAACCACCGCCAGGGCGGCCAGGAGAAAACTCAGGTCAAAGATTTGATCCACTAGTCCATCGTAACGATCACATCCAGCATGTAGCAGCCGCCCTTTTGCACGTGATCAAGCCCCTTCTCGATGGCGCCCCGAAGATTGGCAATATCGGTAACGGGGCCCGCGCCCTCGAAGCCTTGAGAAATGGCCATGCCGGACAAATCAGGCGGAGGCCCGTCGATATCCATACCGATTTCGCGGTTCTCCACCGGCCGGCCCCGCGCGATGGCTACCCGTTCCTGATGCAACACATCGTTAAAGTATGAATGGTTGTTGGCGGCAATGATCAGGATGGGAATATCATTGGAAGATGCGGTCCACAGGGCATTGACGCCCATCAGGTAATCCCCGTCGCCCAAAATGGCGACACAAGTCCGGTCATTGCCCGTATGTTTGACGGCCAAGGCACAACCTACCGCCACGCCGGGCCCGCCGCCCAGGCCACCGCCACCCGTGCCGCCCACCTGATCCAGGGGGTGGTCACAGACCAAAGCCTCGTTGGGCCACATGATGGGATTGCCGGCAAGGAGGATTTTCATATCCTTGGTGACGTCCAGATAGACCGCCGCCATATCCTCCATGCTTATGGCGCCCGAAGCCGCGGCATCATCGATGGAAGGTGGTGCCGGCGGGGGCGTTGTAATTGCAGGTGTTTTCTTTTCTGTCCCAATCACCTCCAGGAAGGCGGAAACGAAGGCATCGGGTGTGCTGGCGATGCGCAGATCGGCAGGCGTCAGCCTTTGGTAATCCATATTCCAGCCGCGATGGACTTGGAAATCCACCGAAACATTGACCACGGGCGGCAGATTGTCGTCGCCGGCCGGCCAGATCTGGGCCAAGGTTCCGCCCAAATCAACCCAGTCAAGATTGAGGATGGCGTCGGCCTGGCGCAGCTCATCCAGAGCTTCGGGGCTCCGGATATTGAAGCCGAACCGCCCGCCATGCTGGGGGTGGGCCGAGGGGAAAGATCCGGAATCCCCGCCAGATGTGTAAACCCGGGCACCCAGCGCCTCGGCCAATTGGATGCGTTGGGCCCAACCTTCCTCGGAGCGCGAAACGCGGCCTGAGAAGATAACCGGCGATTTGGCCCCTTGCAAAATTTCCGCGGCCTTTTGCAGATCGGCGGGTGCCGGTTGGGCGGGCTGAGGCCGCTGGTAGCGGCTCAAATCATGAGCCGGAGGCCATTCGTCCAATTCGGCCAGCTGAACACCCACATCAAGATTGATATAAACCGGCCCGCAAGGATCGGTGCGCGCCATCATGGTCGCGCGGCGCACGGATTCGGCGGCCGCCGCCGGTGATCCCGGCTGATCGTCCCATTTCGTGTAATCGCGGACTAAGGCGCCCTGATCGGCGGAAGTATGAATCCAATCGATCCAGTGGCGCCTGTTTTCCGCATCCACCGGCCCCGTCGCGCCCAATACGACAACAGGTGATCTGTCGCACCAGGCGTTGAATATGGCCATGGTCGCATGCAACAGGCCCACATTGGAATGAACGGCGGCGCAAATCGGCTCGCCGGTTACCTTGGCGAAACCCTGAGCCATGGCGACGGCATGTTCTTCATGCAGGCAAAGCAGCATATGGGGATTTTCGTTGCCCAGATAATTAACGATGCTGTCATGGAGCCCCCGGTAACTGGCGCCCGGATTGAGACAGATATAGGGAAAGTCCTGTTCGCGCAGCGCCTTGGCCACTACGTCGCTGCCCCAAATGGTTACATTGCTTCTTGATGGTTTATCCTGCATTTTCCCTTGTCTCCGCTGGTTTTCGATTTGGCGCAACCTAACCCGGCGGCGATGCCGTGCCAAGTAGGAGCCGTTCGTGATATCCGAATTAATTGAATATTGCCGCCAAGTTTCAGGCAGCGAAGATGAAATCCTCCGCCGGCTGCGGGGCGAAACCGACGCCCTGTCCCATGGCGGCTGGCGGATTACGCCTGAACAAGGTCAGTTTCTGGGCTTTCTGGTGGAATTGATACAAGCCCGCCGCGTTCTGGAATTGGGCACCTTCACCGGATACGGTACGCTGCATATGGCCCGTGCCCTTCCTCCGGGCGGGACCATCCTCACCTGTGACCTGATGGAATCCAGCACGGATATCGCCAGGCGTTATTGGGAGGAAGCGGGCCTGGCCGGGAAAATAGAGCTGCGCCTGGCGCCCGCCGCCCAAACCCTGGAAGAGCTGACCGGGGCGGAGGATAAAGGAAACTTCGATCTTATTTTCATCGATGCCAACAAAAAAGATTACGATCTTTATTACGAACAAAGCCTGCATCTGGCCCGCACGGGCGGTCTGATCGTCCTTGATAATGTCTTTTGGTCCGGTCAGGTGCTGGACGGCGACAGTGATCAGAAATCGACCCGCGCCATCCGCGCGCTGAACGAAAAAATCGGCAATGACGAGCGGGTTGCCTCAGCCATGCTGCCCATCTGCGACGGCATGACCCTGGTCCGCAAGAAGACTTGAGCGCAAAGCTGATTTCGAATCTTTGCCCTTCCTGGGACATTCCGTCGCGGTACGGTCCTCACACGACCTGCGTGAACCGCTTCAACCGATGGCGTAAGGCGGGGGTATGGGACCATCTTTTGGAAGCTGTATCAAAGGCTTACGATGGCGATATCCAGATGATCGATTCCTCTTCGATCCGGGTCCATCAGCATGCCGCGAACGGTAAAAAAACAAACCCGATCCCGTTGCATGGGTCGTTCACGAGGCGGTTTGACGACGAAGATCCACGCCCTCGTCGATGCCATGGGCCTGCCCGTCGCCCTGAAGCTCACCGAAGGCCAAGCCCATGACGGGCGCAGCGCCGAGGACATGTTCGGGACGATAAGAGTGGGAAACATTCTGTTGGCGGATCGGGCTTATGACTCCAACGCCCTTCGCGAGTGGCTCGCGGAACGCGGGGC
>CAZBQG010000161.1:0-9996 GCA_964493945.1 uncultured Rhodospirillaceae bacterium | reverse complement strand
ACAGAATCACAAACCACGCCCAAAAGCAATTCCTTCACACGCTCCTTCGCGGGGGTGACGAGAGGGGGCGGGGGTGACGAGATAGGTAGTGGGTCGTTGGTACGCTGGTTACCGGAGGGACGAGCCCCTCTAAAGCAGCGCCCTCGAACTCCCTCCCTCACCATCACCCAACAGCAAGGGCGCACTGGCCAGCCAGGGCCCGCCGGGCAGATCGAGGCGCAGGCTGAGGATCGCCAGGCCGCCCGCCGGCGGCATGCGGTGGCGGTTGTTCTGGTCCCAATAGACGCCAAGCGGATGTGAGCCGCTGACCCCTTCCAGGGTCCAGACCAGCAGGCGGGCGCCATCAAGTGTGCCGGCCCAGTTTTCCAAATCCTGCTCCAGGGTCCCGCCATCGCCTAGCCCGGAGAGCAATTCCTGGAACCCGGCCTCCGCCGCCGCCCAGCTTTCCGGCGCCTCGCCATCCCTTATCACGGAGCGTGCCAAGCGCACCCAATGGCCCTTATAGGCCAGCGAAATTCTGATCGCATAGCGTTCGCCCAGATCGGCCGGGCCTTCCAGGCGCTGGAATTTGGCATCGCGGGTCAAATCGGGGGCGATGGTCACGGCGGCCTCTTCCGCCGCCGCTTCCCTTGCATGGCCATCGACGGCGGAGATGACGGCGGTCGCCTGCTCCGATCCGCTGGCCAGGCCCGCATCGAGTGCGGCGGCGGCCATTTGGGCGGCATGGGTGGTCAAATTGATTTCCGCCTCGTCCGCTGGGTGGCGGGCCTGGGCGTAAAGGGCCGTCGCATCCTCCATAACCGTGCCCGGCAGGTTCTCGCGCAAGGGATTGGCCAGACCAGCGCCAAATTTGGGCAGCTCGACAATGCCTATGCGGGGCTTGCCATCGGCGTTTTCTTTGATCAGTTCGGCGGCCTTCAGGCCCGGATTGGGCGTACAGATCACCTCGCCCACATGGGACGTCCCCTCCATCCAGCCCTTGACCCGGTTGGACAGGCTGACAATAAGAATTGGCGCGACACCGGCACCCACCAGCAGGATGCCTTGTGACCAATAGGGAATAAAATGGGTTAAATATGAGACCGCCGCCGGGCGCGGAAAATTGGTGTAGACGATAACAGCGTCCAATCCTTCTTCGCGCATCAGGTCCTGCAGGCGGTTGACCCGTGCATCCAGCACGGATTTGGGGACTTCTTCTTCGGACCAGGAAAGCAGACCTCTGCGCATGATCTATCCTCCCGCCGGCATGGAAAAAAGTTCGCGGGGCAGGGTCCCCATGTTTTCGCAGCCATCCTCGGTAACCAGGGACAGATCGCCGAACACCATATAGCCCACCGTCGGGTGATAGGTGTTGGGATGGACGATGATGGTGGAACCAGCCGGGATGACGGTATCCACATCTTCCAGGATGTGCGGCTTGCTGTCGACGAACAGGCCCATGCCGTGGCCCCTGACGCGGGTATATTTGTTTGTCGTGTATTCGCCGAGCCCATGTTTGCGGAAGACATCGTTTTCGGCCTTGGCCACTTCGGCTGCCGTAACGCCGCCCTTGAGCACCGCCTCGCCCGCTTCGGCGGCTTCGATATAGACCGCGAAGGCATCCAACTGGGCCTCGGTCGGTTCACCTAGGACGAGTGTGCGGCAGACTTGCGCGTTATAGCCGGCAAAGCAGGGTGTGATCTCCGTCGTCACCAGATCGCCGGCCTGGAGCTTGCGCTCGCCCGGCGGGTGCATGCCCATGACCTCGACGCCGCCTGAGCCCAGGATCATGAAATTCTCGGCGCAGCCCTGGGAGCGAAGATAGGCTTCCACCTCGGCGGCCAATTCATATTCGGTGCGCCCGACGCGCGACGCTTCCATGAAAGCGCGGTAGCCGTCATCGGCCAATTTGCAAACCTGGCGCATGGCGTCGATCTCGGCCGGCGATTTGACCAGCAATAGTGGATCGATAATTCCAGTTGCATCGCCCACCTCCATATTGGCCACGGAATGGGCCAAAGCCTGGGGAAAGAGGGTAGCGGGGGCGGCGCCCAGACGGCGGCAGGCTCCGGTCTTGACCACATGGTCGGTGAAGGCGGCAACGATATCAGGGGAAAAGTGCGCCCGGATGTCGAGGCATTCCATGCTCGCCCGTTCGGCATCGGCGGGGTTTTCGACGAACAGGTCGATCTCGCCATTTTTTAGAAAAAGCGCCAATCCATCCCCTTCGAGGGGCGTGAAATCGGTGACGAAGCGTAAATAATCGGCCTGCCAGGCATTGCCGAATACGGCCACCGCATCGCAATCTTCCTCGGCCATGGTCGATATCAGGCGCTGGCAGCGTTCCGAATGGGCGGTGCTCATATGGATCCCCTTTTCATTATTTTTCTGTCTTTTTGACCTGTTTGGCGTAATCCCGTTGTGCGGCTTCAATGGTGATCAGCCCCTGGGTCAGATCGCGGGCCACGGTTTCTGGCGGGCGGTCCGCCGGCTCGCCGTAACCGCCGCCGCCGGCTGTCAGGAAACTGACCCGGTCACCTGTTTTCAGCGGCAAATTGGTTCCTTTGTAGACCACCTCTTCCAATCCGTCCAAGCGGTAGATGATGGCCTTATTGACCGCACCCTCCAGCCCGCCATTCAGGCCCCAGGGCGGATCCAGCGTGCGTTCCAGATTGATATTCACCAGACTGTCCTGCAGGCAGCGATACTGGATTTCCAATCCGAACCCGCCCTGATGGGTGCCGGCCCCGCCGCTGTCGGGCCTGAGCCGGTGGCATTCGATGATGAAGGGATAGTTGGTTTCCTGCACCTCGATGGGGGCGTTGCGCACATCGCCCTGGCAATTGGAGACGGCGGCGCTTTCGCCGTCGCGCTCCGGCCGCCCACCCCAGCCACCGCCCATGATGTTCATCAACAAAAACCGCCGCCCGTCACCCTCGCGGTAGCCATAAAACGAGCAGCCGCCCATCTCGCCCTTATGGCCGGCGGGAACCACATCGGGCAGGGCCGGGGCCAGGGCGCGCAGGATGGTGTCCACCACCGAAGGCAGAGCGACGCTCCAGAGCCCGATGGCGGCGGGCGGCTGGGCGTTGAGCATGGTTCCCGGCGGCGATATGAGCTGCAATGGCTTGAAGCAGCCTTCATCCACTGGCGCATCGGGCTGGGTGATGCATTTGAAGGCAACCCGGGCAGCCGCCAGCCCGCCCGAATAGCCCGAATTCAGGGCGGTCGGCACCTGGGGGTGCATGTTTGAATAATCGACGATCATGTCGGAGCCGGAAATCTCTACATCGATGTTGATTTCCAGCGGCGTATCCAGGTTGCGCCCGTCATTATCGAGCCGGCATTGGGCGTGATAGGCGCCATCCGGGATATCCTGGATGACGGCGCGGGCGGCGGCTTCGGATTTTTTCCAGACTTGCGCGATGGCCTCACCCACCGTGTCCGTGCCATAGCGTTCATGCAGCTCTCCCAGGCGCCGGCTGCCCAGGGCGCAGGACGCCATCTGGGCCCGGAGGTCACCCAGCGAGGATTGGGGAAAGCGCAGATTGTCTTCGAGAATTTGCCAGATGGCGTCATTGCTTTTGCCCGCATCATATAATTTGAGCGAGCGGAGCTGCAGCCCCTCATGGAAAATTTCGGTGGTATCGTAGGACCCAAACCCGGTGCGCATGCCCCCCACATCCACCCAATGGGCCCGGTTGGCGGCAAAGGCGACCAGTTTGCCACCCACGAAACAGGGGCTGTAGACAACCATATTGTTGAGATGCTGGCCGCAGGTCTCGGCATGGTTCATGATCACCACATCGCCCGGATCGAACCCGTCCAGCCCGTAACGCTCTATGCCGTCCAGCACGGCGGTTCCCAGATCGGCCAGAAAAATGGGAAGCCCACCCGAATTCTGGCTGACCATGCGCCCTTGGGTATCGATGATGCCGCAGCAGAAATCCCGCACCTCATAGATCATCATGTTGTAAGCGGATTTACAAAGCGCTGTCGCCATTTCTTCCGAATAGGCAACGAGGGAATTGCGCACAACTTCCAGCGTGATGGGATTGACCGTCATGCTCCGCCTCCTGCCTCTCCCAAATCCACGTTAATCAGGATATGTCCGTGTTCCGTAACCCGGGCCACGTCGCCGGGGAAGACGACAATGGTGGAATGGGGTTCTTCGATGATGGCCGGGCCCTGGACTTCGGTGCCGGCGGGCAGGCCCGGGCGCCACAGGATGCGGGTGGGGATGGCGCTACCGGCCGCATCGAAAGTCACCAGTCGTTCCTGGTCGGGTTCGACGGCCTCCGGCTGATGGGGGGCAGCCAGCCATTCGCTTATCAATGCGCCTTCGCGGGGTGCCATTACGGTCAGGCGCAGATTGACCACCTGGATGGGCTCCGTGCTGGACGCATGGCCATAGCGCTTTTCGTGTAACCCGGCAAAATCCCGGCTCAGCCCGGTTGCCCCTTCGGGACTGAAATCACCCGCATCCGTGACCGGCACGGCGATGGTGTGTTCCTGGCCCATATAGCGAAGATCGGCGGCAAACGAAAAGACCGCGCCGCTGTCCAGCATGTGCTCGGCTTCCAGCAAATCCCAGCCCGCCTGATTAAGCTCGGCAAAGGCCGTCTCCGCAGCACCCTTATCCAGATCATCAAGTCCGCCCACCAGGGTGCGTACCAGATCCTGGCGCCAGGATGCGAGCAACATGCCCAAGGCCGAAAAATTACCCGGCGTCTTGGGCACCACCACCTGGGGGATGAAAATTTCGCGGGCCAGGGACAGGGCATGAACCGGCCCGGCACCGCCAAAAGCCAACAAAGTGCATTCACGGGGATCGCAGCCCCGCTCGACCGAGACTGAACGCACGGCAAGGGACATGGCCGCATCGGCGATCTTGGCGATGCCCAGCGCTGCCTCGGTCGCGCCCAAGCCTAAGGGCCCGGCGATCCTTTCGTTAATGGCGGCTTCCGCAAGAGAAGTGTCCAACCCCATGGCGCCCGAAAGAAAACGCCCACTATTGAGGCGCCCTAAATATAAATCCGCATCGGTTACCACGGGGTCCGTACCGCCCAGCCCGTAGCAGGCAGGGCCGGGATCGGCGCCGGCGCTTTTCGGCCCCACATGCATGGCACCCAGATCGTCGCACCAGGCGATGGAACCGCCGCCGGCCCCCACCTCGACGATATCGGCGACGGGCAATTGCATGGGCTGGCCCGAAGCATAGCCGCCGATGAAATAGCCGTCCCGGATTTCCAATTCCGCATCTGTGATCAGGCTGGACTTGGCAGTGGTACCGCCCATATCAAAGCCGATGCACTTGCCGATGCCCATGATGCGGGCCAGTTGGGCGGCGCCGATCATGCCCGCCACGGGCCCCGATTCCATCATGGAAACGGGCTCGTTCCGGGCCTGGGTCAGGGACATGGTGCCACCGTTGGATTTCATAATCTGGGCGCCGCCGCCAAAACCAGTGCCTTCCAGGTAACCTTCCAGCCGGTCCAGATAGGCCCTGACCCGGGGGCCAACATAGGCGTTGAGCGCCGTCGTTGAGGTCCGTTCATATTCCCGGTATTCGCGGAGAATTTCATGGGACAAGGTGACGAACAGATTGGGGCAGGCGGCGCGTAGCACTTCGCCCGTCCGCCTTTCGTGACCGGGATTGGCATAGGCGTGGAGGAAGCAGACCGCAACGGCCTCCACGCCCAGTTGATCCAATTCACGGGCCACCTCTTCCAGCCCGGCATCATCCAGGGGCGTCAGCACATTGCCCCTGGCATCCATCCGTTCATCCACTTCAAAAGATAGATCACGCCCGATCAGGGGCTGTGGACGGCGGAAATTCAAATTGAAGGCTTGCGGCCGGTTGCCCCGCCCGATGGCATAGACATCGCGGAACCCCTTTGTGGTCAAAAGGGCCGTCACGGCACCCTTCCGTTCCAGGACGGTGTTGATGGATATGGTCGTGCCGTGGACGAATTCGGCCAGGGCCTTATGGTCCGCCTCCACCAGATCCATGGCCTCCGTCACACCCCGGGTCGGATCATCGGGCGTGGTGGAGGTCTTGGCCGTTATGATCTCGCCTTCGCGGAACCCTACCAGATCGGTGAAAGTCCCGCCAATATCCACCGCCACTCGATCCACTATCCCTGCTCCCCGTTTAATTTGCTCAGGTGAGTTCCGCGTCGCTCACCGGAGACACTTTGCAGAGCAAGGCGCGCAATTGATAGGTGCCCATGGATGGGTCAAAGGGCGGCTCGACGCTGGTCAGCACATTGGTGTTTGATTTCCAGACGCCATATTCCGGCGCCGGGTCTTCTGGGAACCACCAGCCGAATTCCGTATGGATGACCCTTGGGTCGATCCCTTCGGTTACTCTGGCGATCTGGCGGATTTTTCCCCGGCTGTTTTCGATCCACATCCATTGGCCGTCTTCAATGCCCAGCTCGGCGGCGGTTTGCGGATGGATTTCGGCGTGGGGCTGGCGCGCGCCCTTGCGGGTGGTCTCCAACTGGCGGTGTTCGGAATTGAAGAAAAACGGGATTCTGGCCCCGGTGGTCAGGATCAACGGAAATTCCTTGGCAAGTTCCGGCTTGGATACCGGGCTTTCCGGCGGCTCGGCGAAAAAGGGCAGGGGGTCATAGCCCATTTCTTCCATGCGGGTTGAATAGAGTTCCAGCTTGCCCGTCGGCGTCTTGAAACCCGCCTCTTCGTATTTGTGGTATTTCATGGGCACTTGATGGAAGCCGATTTTTTTAAGCTCCTCGAAACTGATGCCGGTTCCGCCGGCGGCCATTTGGCTTTCAAAGACTTCTTCAGGCGTCTCCGTTCCCACATTGAGTTTAAGACGCTGGGCGAGCCCAGAGAAAATTTCCTCGTCCGAGCGGCATTCATGGGTGCGCACCGCTTGTTGGTTGGCCAAGACCACATTGCCGGCGATGGTCGGCAGCCCGGCCACTTCGTTGATTTCGGGCCAGGAGGCGGCGGGCAAAACGATATCGGCCAGTTCCGCCGTCGGCGTCATGAACAAATCCGTATTGACGATAAAATCCACATTCATCATGGATTCATAGACCAGCTTGGAGTTGCCATAGGTGGTCAGCGTGTTGTTGCCAAATATGAGAAAAGCCTTGATGGGATAGGGTTCGCCCGTGCGCATGGCCTTCAGCACGGTTGGGATATGGGCTGCCGGCATGGGCGCCCCTTCGGCGCAGAGCACCTTGAAATGATCGAAGCCCAGCCGTTTGGCGTTTTGTTCGTCCGACAGATTGTTCAGATTGCTGGGCACAGGTCCAAGCCCATGCATGCCGAACACCCAGCCGCCCGGCACATCAATGTTTCCGGTGATGGACGGAATGATGGAAACGGCGCGCACGGTCTGAATGCAGTTGGGGGTTTGTTCGATGGCCACGCCCCATTCCATCAGGCCGGGCTTGGCCTTGGCGAACATGCGGGCGGCGGCGCGGATTCTTTCGGCCGGCACCCAGGTGATTTCCTCGGCCCATTCGGGCGTCATGTCACGCACCCGTTCGGTCAATTGATCATAGCCATGGGTATAAACCTGGACGAATTCCTTATCTTCAAGCCCTTCTTCTATGATCACATGGATCATGGCCAGGGCCAGGGCGTCGTCCGTGCCGGGGCGCAATTGGAGCCAGATATCGGCTTTCTTGGCCAAAAAGGTTTCCCGTGGATCGACCACGATGGTTTGGGGGTTGTGACGGAGCCCATCGCGGGCATTGAAGCGGGTCTCCCCGTCGGGGCCGGAATTAAGTGGCTGGTGGCCCCAAAAACAGATGCATTCGGCCTTGGCGCTGTCCAGATAATCGCTCACCGGCAGATCGCCCATGGTCAGGGTGCAGGTATTGACCCTTGGATGGAAACATTGGGCGAAGCCGGGCTCGCTCCAATTGGGGCTGCCGAAGGAAAAGGCGAAGCGTGACACCCAACGGATATGATGGCGCCCCGTACCCGTCCCCAGATGCACCGATTCCGCGCCGTAATTGCGCTTGATGGCGGTCAGCTTTTCAGCGATTTCACCCAGCGCATCGTCCCACGACATGCGCTCCCACTGGCCCGATCCTCGCTCGCCATTGCGCCGCATAGGATATTTGAGCCGGTCGGGATGATAGACCAGTTCCTGCGTCGCATTGCCGATGGGGCAAAGACGCCCACGGCTGAGCGGGCTTTCCGGATCGCCCTCCACTTTGACCAGGGCGTCGTCGGCGACATGCAAAAGGACGCCGCAACCACCGTGACAACTGCGGCAGACGCTTTTCAGGACCTCTACATTCTCAGAGGGGGATGAATTTTGGCGCTGGGTGGTTTGATTCATGACACAATATTTCAAATATGATCCCAGGGTGAGTGGTGAGTGTAGCCAAATCAAGCGCGCTTAGGAATAGCTTCGGCTTGAAGCAGGGGCGCAAAGGGGATATTTCCACCCCTTGGGGTATGGCGGAAAATTGCGGAGATGGAAGATGGCCCAATGGTTACGGTTTTCCCATGAGGGATCGGTCGGTTTGGGAACTCTTGATGGCGAGGTGATTTCGTTTCAGTCGGGAAATCTGTTTGACGCACCGGTTGCCACCGGCGATACCTTGCAGCTTGCCGATGTGGAGGTTTTGACCCCCTGTGATCCAACCAAAATCGTCGCATTATGGAATAATTCTCAAACTTTGGCGGAAAAACAGAACCTCTCCAAGCCCGAACATCCCCTTTATTTCCTCAAAGGCCCCAACACCCATCTGGCCACGGGCCATAGCATTAAAAAGCCGGAAAGTTATGATGGCCGTGTGATCTATGAAGCCGAACTCGGCGTGGTTATCGGCAAGGACTGCGCCAATGTTACGCTCGAAGGGGCGGCGGATCATGTGTTTGGCTATACCTGCGTCAATGATGTGACGGCCTTGTCCCTGATTGATGCCGATCCAAGCTTTCCCCAATGGGCCAGGGCCAAGGGGTTTGATGGCTTTGGCGTCTTCGGCCCGGTCATCCAGACCGACATCGATCCCGCCGGGCTGACCATCCGGGCCGAGTTGAATGGCCGGGAACGGCAGAATTACGAGGTCAGCCACATGTTCTTTTCACCCCTGGAGATCGTCAGCCTGATTTCCATGGACATGACCCTGGTCTCCGGCGACATTATTTCCTGTGGCACCGGCCCCGGCGCCCTGCCCATGAAGCCGGGCGCGGTCATCGACATCATCATCGATCCCATCGGTCGGCTGAGCAATAAGTTCGAATAGGCATTTCGAGGCTCAATTCTCTAATCCTCCGGCTCCGCCGGTGGACCGGCCAAATGGGGGGAGGCGTATTTCGTTTGCAATCATTTCTTAACCGCAATAAAAAATAAATTACCTCCTTAAATTCCAACTGGAAAAAATAAAACCAAACCTCATCTATAGTCTAACCCTCCCCTGGCCGGGAAATTGGCCATTACATTAATTTTTTAAGCTTTTGCCTGACCAACCCCCCGAACAATCAGAGAAATCCCATGGCCTTAGAGAAACCCTACACCGACATCCCCGGCACGGTCATTTTCGATGCTGACATGTCGCGCAAGGGCTATCACCTCAATCAGTTCTGCATGTCCCTGATGAAGCCCGAAAACCGGGACCGGTTTTTTGCCGATGAACAGGCCTATCTGGATGAATGGAGAATGACCGAGGATCAGAAACAGGGCGTCCTTGACCGGGATTACAACCGGATGATTTCCCTTGGTGGAAATGTCTATTTCTTGTCTAAATTATTCTCCAGTGATGGCAAGAGCTTCCAATATGCGGCGGGCTCTATGACCGGAATGACGCAGGAAGAATACGCCCAGATGATGCTCGATGGGGGGCGTTCCATAGAAGGTAACCGCTATGTGGGAGAAGAAAAATAATGGCCAGGATTACCGCCGGGCTGACCACCTCACACATCCCCGCCATCGGCGCCGCCATCGATCTTGGCAAGACCAAGGAGGATTATTGGGCTCCCGTCTTCGAGGGGTTCGAATTTTCCAAGAAATGGATCGCTGAG
>CAZBQG010000160.1:5422-10187 GCA_964493945.1 uncultured Rhodospirillaceae bacterium | reverse complement strand
GCCGCAGCCGATATCCAGCAGACTCAAACCCGCAAGCGGCGTGTTGTTCGAGGCATCCAGCCCGAAATGAGCCAAGAGCTGTTCGCGGATGAACGCCGTTCGCAGGGGATTGATCCGGTGGAGTGGCGCAAAACCGCCTTCCTCGTCCCACCAGGCCTCGGCCAGGGCCGCAAACCGCTCAACTTCGTCCGCTGCCGCCGTGCCCGACTGGCGCTCCATGGCTTGCTTCTCCATCCCATATCCGATCCAGGCGTGATGCCTGAAAAAGTCCCCACTCTTGCCTAAAATAGCCTGAGAGGGTATGTATACGCGTTCGTTCGGCCCTGACCAAGCCGGCGGCCCTGACCAAGCCGGCGGCAGGAAAAGGCTGGCAGGCGGTCCCGCACGCCGATTCAGAGGCGGGTCTTCGGCACGGATAGTCTAAAATGGCGCGAATTGTTCAAAAATTCGGCGGAACCTCCGTCGCGGATATTGATCATATCAAGAAAGCCGCCCTGAGGGTGAAGCACGAAACCGACGCCGGCAATCAGGTGGCCGTGGTGGTCTCGGCCATGGCCGGGGTTACCAATTCCATGGTCGGCTTGACCGGTGAGATGGGCCCCCTTCCCGATGCCCGCGAATATGACGTGGTGGTTTCGGCGGGCGAGCAGGTCTCATCCGGGCTGATGGCTCTGGCGCTCCAGGAATTGGGCGTGCCGGCCCGCTCCTGGCAAGGCTGGCAGCTGCCGGTGGAGACCAACGGAATGCACGCCAAGGCGCGCATCACGGATATCGATTGCGGGCGGCTGGTGGAAAGCCTCGGCGGCGGCGAGGTGGGCGTGCTGGCCGGTTTTCAGGGGCTGGGGCCGGATCGGCGGATCACCACCCTGGGGCGCGGCGGATCGGACATTTCGGCCGTCGCCCTGGCCGGCGCCCTGGGGGCGGAACGCTGCGATATCTATACCGATGTGGAAGGAATCTATACGAGCGACCCGCGCATCGTCAGCCGGGCCCGCAAGCTGGATAGTATCACCTATGAGGAAATGCTGGAAATGGCGTCGCTGGGCGCCAAGGTCCTGCATACAAGATCCGTCGAACTGGCCATGAATTTGGGCGTTCGCATGCAGGTGCGCTCTACCTTCAAGGAGGTGCCTGGAACCTTTGTTGTCAGCGAGGATGAAATTGTGGAACATCAAACCATCAGCGGTATTTCCCATTCCCGGGACGAAGCCAAGATCACCCTGGTCAATGTGGCCGACCAGCCGGGCGTGGCGGCGGCCATTTTCGGCCCCCTGGCCGAGGCCAACATCAATGTGGACATGATCGTGCAAAATATCTCCCATGGCGGAGGGGGAACCGATCTGACCTTCACCGTGGGCCAGGATGATCTGGCCGGCGCCCTTGATGTTTTGGAACGCAAGCACGGTGAAATGGGCATCGATGCGGTGATTTCCGATGGGGATGTGGCCAAGATTTCGGTCGTTGGCGTGGGCATGCGCAGTCATGCGGGCGTCGCCCAGACCATGTTCTCGGCCCTGGCCGAGAAAGGTATCAACATCCAGGTGATTTCGACCTCCGAGATCAAGGTCAGCGTCCTGGTCGGAGAGGAATATACGGAGTTGGCGCTCCGTGCCCTGCACACGGCCTACGGGCTGGACGATGAGTGAACTGAAGACCGGATAGGAAAGCCCTGCCGTGGCCCGTCCCCCCATCACCAGCGGATCCAGGCGGCTTCTTGCCCGCCTGCGCGACATCCTGGCCGGAACCGGCACGGTTCAGGAACGCCTCGACCGGGTGGTCAGCGCCATCGCCACCGATCTGGTGGCCGAGGTCTGCTCCTTATACGTCCAGCGCGCCGGCGAGGTGCTGGAACTTTACGCGACCCAAGGCCTGAAGCCCACCGCCACCCACATAACCAGATTGCAGGTGGGCGAGGGGCTGGTCGGTACCATCGCCGCTCAGGCTAGGCCCCTGGCCCTGGCCGATGCCCAAAGCCATGCCAATTTCGCCTTCCGCCCGGAAACCGGTGAGGAAATCTATCATTCCCTTTTAGGCGTGCCGGTGCTCCGTGGTGGCCTGGTGCTGGGCGTGCTGGTCGTGCAAAACCGCACCCAGCGCCATTATACGGAAGAAGAAATCGAGACCATGCAGACCATCGCCATGGTGCTGGCCGAATTGGTCGTCGGCGAGGAGGTCATCAGCCGCGATGAAATGCATGCCGTGGATGGCGGTGCCCTGACGCCGGTCTCCCTGGATGGGGTGCGCCTGAACGGCGGATTGGCCATCGGCTCGGCCGTGCGCCACGAACGCCACCGTCCCATTCATCGGCTGATCGCTGACAGTCCGGAAGCCGAGATGCTTCGTTTTGAGACGGCGGTGGCCGATATGCATGGGGCCATCGATGACTTGCTTGCGGATTCGGATATGGCCGATGGCGGGGAGCATCGCGATGTGCTGGAAACCTACCGCATGTTCGCCGAGGATGCGGGCTGGCTGGGGCGCATCGCCGAGGCCATAAATGGCGGACTGACGGCGGAAGGCGCTGTCGACAAGGTGCATACCGATACCCGTGCCCGGTTCCGCAATTTGAGCGATCCTTATCTGCGCGAGCGGCTGCATGATTTTGACGATCTGGCCAACCGGCTTCTGGCCCACCTGATCGGCACCGAACAGGCCACCGACGCAGAGGATTTGCCTGAAAATATGATCCTCATCGCGCGCAATTTGGGTCCCGTCGAGCTGCTTGATTACGACCGCACGCGGCTTCGCGGATTGGTCCTGGAGGAAGGGTCGGCCACCACCCATGTGGCCATCGTCGCCCGCGCGCTGGATATACCGGTGGTTGGCCGTGCCCCCGATGCGCTGGAGCTGATCGGCCTCGGCGATACGGTGATCGTCGATGGCGATAATGCCCAGGTCCATATCCGCCCGGCCGATGAAGCCCGCGAGGCCTTCGTCGAGACCTTGCGGGTGCGCGCCCAGCGCGTCGCGGCCTATGCCTCCTTGCGCGATGCACCAGCCGAAACCAAGGACGGCGTGCGGATATCCCTGAACATCAATGCCGGCCTGCTGGCCGACCTGCAAACCGTCCAGGACACGGGCGCCGACGGGATTGGCCTCTACCGCACCGAAATTCCTTTCATGGACGCCACCGAATATCCCGATGTAAACCGCCAAGCTGAACTCTATGAACGGATATTCGATCAAATGGAAGGCCGCCGGGTGGTCTTCCGTACCCTGGATATGGGTGGCGATAAGCGCATGCCTTATTGGGAAGACCGGGCCGAGGAAAACCCGGCCATGGGATGGCGCGCGATCCGCGTCGCCCTCGATCGTCCCGTCGTCTTGCGCCACCAGTTGCGCGCCCTGATCAAGGCGGCGGCGGGGCGCGATCTTTGCATCATGTTCCCCATGATCAGCGAAGTCGCCGAATTCGACGCGGCAAGGGCCTTGCTGGACCGGGAACTTGTCCGGGCGGAAGAGCGCAAGCGGAAGCTGCCGGGCGAGCTTTCGGTGGGCACCATGTTCGAGGTGCCTGCCCTGGCCTTTCAGTTGCCCCAGCTTCTGGACCGGGTCGATTTCCTTTCGGTCGGTTCCAATGATTTATTTCAGTTTCTTTTCGCCTCCGACCGGGGCAGTCCCTCGATCGCGGACCGCTATGACAGTTTGTCGCCGGCCGCGCTTAATTTTCTTTCCAACCTGATCAAACAGGCCGGGGCGGCGCAAAAACCCATTGGGCTTTGCGGTGAAATGGCCAGCCGGCCGCTGGACGCCATGGTTCTGGCCGGTCTTGGTTTGCGCAATTTGTCCATGGCGCCTTCCGCCATTGGGCCGGTCAAAGCCATGATCCGGAGCCTCTCTCTCAGAGACCTGGAACGCTATCTAGAGCAGTTGGAGGATGGGGCCGAACACAGCCTCAGGGAGCGGATGCGCGAATTCGCTTTGGATCACGGAGTCCTCATTTGAGGAAAAGCTTATAGAGTCTTGAGTCAAATAACTAAACCAACAAACTTAAAGCAATAAGATAAGGCGTAAATTTCTTTGACAGATGGATTAAAAACCTTTTAAAAGGTGGTGTATCTTATAGTAAACGCGGTAAGCTGGCGTGGGTTTGGGTTGCGGCCGTTCAAAATTATGGTGGAACGCCCCAGTTTAATTGAAATAAGGGCCTCTTTTAGCGGGTTGGGGCCAAGAATATCCGGAATGTCATGACTAATATAAATTTTCCGCTGGAAATGGAAATCTCCGATTCCGGAGACAAGGACGGCGGCATTGGAGGCATTCTTAAGGCCTTCAGGGAAAGGCGTGGCACGTCCCTGCAAGACGTGTCCGGCATCCTGCGCATCCGCAAGGTCTATCTGCAGGCCATTGAGGAAGGGCGTTTCGAGGAACTGCCCGGCTCTATTTACTCCCTTGGCTTCATGCGCGCCTATGCGAAATATCTGGGTCTCGACGAAGAAGAGGTGGTGAAAAGATTCAAGGCTGAAAGCAACAACCCGGAAGGTCCGCCTTCCCTTTATTTCCCCGCCGTGGCTCCCGAACATGGCGTGCCCGGTGGCGCCATTCTGATGATCGGCCTTGTGATTGCCGCCCTTGGTTACGGCAGCTGGTATTACGTTTCCAGTCAGGACAGTTTCGATAACCAGCGGGTCTCCCAGCTTCCCCAGAAATTGGCCGGGAAATTGGATGGCAAACCAAGCGCGGAACAGAATTTCTCTACCCTTGGAAGCCCCGCACCCAGCGAAGCCGTCGCGGCTCCTGGTCCGGTAAGCGCCCAGCCTACCGT
>CAZBQG010000160.1:0-5322 GCA_964493945.1 uncultured Rhodospirillaceae bacterium | reverse complement strand
CACCGAGCCTACCGTCACCGAGCCTACCGTCACCGAGCCTACCGTCACCGAGCCTACCGTCACCGAGCCTCCCCGTGTCAAAGCTGTCGCGGCTGAGAAGCCGCAAGAGCCGGAACCGGCACCAAACGCGGAAGAGCCCGCGCCCAAGGCCGAAGAGGCGGCAGCGACGCCGGAGAAAACAGTAGCAGTAACCGAACCGGTTTCACAGGTTCGGGCGCCTGCTCCCGAACCAACCACCACAGAGGTTACTGAGCCCTCGAAGCCGGTGGCCGCCACCCCAGTGACCGAAGGCACCGAAGTGGTGGAAAATTCGGCCCCGGCACCGGAGACCGACAATCAGGTTCAGGCTGAACCCCAAACCGCGCCACAATCCGAGCCTCAAACCGAGGCCGAAAAAGTGATTCAGGCGGCGCCCGCTCAGGAAAATACGGACCAGAAAAATACAGAATTGGCCAGCCGCGAAACCGGCGGGGAAAGCCCCGCCGCACTGGATGACGCCCAACCCGCCCCGACGCAAGCCGAAATCGCCGCGAATACCGGCCCGGAGATCATCGTTAAGGCCAAATTGGATAGCTGGGTGCAGATCAGGGACAACAATGCCAATCAACTGATCATGACCCGTCTAATGCGCGGCGGCGACAGCTACATGGTGCCCAAACAGCCCGGCCTGACCTTGCTTACGGGAAATGCCAGTGCCCTGGAAATCATCGTCGATGGGGAGGTCATGCCGGCCATCGGCCCGCCGGGTACGGTGCGTCGCCATGTGGCGCTGAAGGCGGAACTGTTGCGCAAGGGCGCAGCAGTCATAGAATAACTGCTCAAGCCACCCGCCCCAACAAGCCAGGGCCGGGTGCGCCGGCCCCTCTAACCTTTTCGTTGCATGATTACACCCTTGGGTGGGGGAAAACCAAATGCCTGACTTGAAGCCCGTGCGTGGTACCCAGGATGTTCTGCCCGGCGAAAGCCGGCTGCATCGTCTGGTCGAGGAAACCGCCCGCCATATTGCCGGGCTTTACGGCTTCGGCGAAATCTCCACACCCATATTCGAATTCACCGACGTGTTCGCCCGCACCCTGGGCGAGACATCGGATATCGCCAGCAAGGAAATGTACAGCTTTGATGACCGGGGCGGAGAATCCGTAACCCTCAGGCCCGAAGGAACGGCGGGTGTCGCCCGCGCATTTATTTCAGGTGGGCTGTCCGGCAGCTTGCCGCTCAAGCTTTTCTACCGGGGTCCCATGTTCCGCTATGAACGCCCGCAAAAGGGCCGGCGGCGCCAGTTCAATCAGGTGGGCGTGGAGCTTTTGGGCGTGGCCGGGGCCCAAGCGGACGCGGAAGTCATCGCCCTTGGCCACCATCTGCTGGATGGCTTGGGCGTTGGCGATAAAGTTCAGCTTGAATTGAATAGCCTGGGCGACGGGGAAAGCCGCACTGCCTACCGGGCCCGGCTGGTCGAATATCTGTCCGATCACCGCGATGAGCTTTCCGGTGACAGCCAGCGCAGGCTTGCGGAGAATCCCTTGCGCATTTTCGACAGCAAGGCCGAAAACGACCGCGCCATAATGGCCGAAGCCCCCCTGCTCAGCGAAAATTTGAACCAGGCTTCGTCAGAGTTTTTTGAAAAATTGCGGGCCGGGCTTGATGCCTTGGGTGTGGATTACGAGATCAATCCACGTCTGGTGCGGGGCATGGATTATTATTGCCACACCGCCTTTGAATTCACCACCGATGCGCTGGGTGCCCAGGGCGCCGTTCTGGCCGGTGGGCGTTATGACGGGCTGATCTCCCAGATGGGCGGGCCTCAGACCCCTGGCACCGGTTGGGCTGCTGGGGTCGAACGCCTGGCCATGCTCATCGGCGACGCGCCACCCGCCGACCGACCGCTGGTCGTCATCCCCGTCGGGGCAGAGGCAGTGGAAATTGCCTTCAGCCTCACCGGGCGCCTCCGCCATAAAGGGTTTTGCGTCGATTTAGGATATTCGGGTAACCTGTCCAAGCGCATGAAACGGGCCAACAAGATAAATGCCCGCGCGGCCGTTATTGTTGGCGAGGACGAGCTGGCCCGGAATGCCTGCACGGTCCGCGATATGGATACGGGCGATCAAAGCGAGGTGGGTCTGGATGATCTGGAAACCAATCTTGGGCGATTTAGATAACCGATAGCCGGACCATGGCCCCCTCACCCCATCAAAGCTCACGCACCCTGGTGGTCGGCACCGATCACCGCTCGTCTTCCATGGGGCTCCGCGACAAGATGTTCATCGACGATACGTCGCGCCCCGGCTTTTTCGAAAGGTTGCGCCTTTTGGATATCCGCCAGGCCATGATCCTGGCCACCAGCGAGCGGGTCGACATTCTCGCCCTGCCCGAGGATTGCGAGCGGGCGGCGGAAGGCATCACTAAGATCATGGCCGATCATGCCGGCGCCACGGCGGATGATGTGGGTGAGCACACTTATGTGAAAAAAGACGAAGACGCCATCCGTCATTTGTTCGCGGTAACCGCCGCGGTCGAGGGTCTGGTCATCGGCGATGGCCGTATCCTGGAAGAGCTGGAGGAAAGCCACTGCGCAGCCAGGGAAGCGGGCATGAGCGGCGAGGATCTGGACAGCATGCTGGGTGCTGCCTACCGGGTGGCCGAAAGGGTCCGGGAGGAAACCAGCATCGGACATGGCGCGGTTTCCATCGCCAGTGCCGCGGGCCAAGTGGCCAGCGATCTGCACGGTGATCTGGCCAGCCGCTCGGCCCTGTTGATCGGCGGCGGCGAGATGGGCGAAGCGGTCATGGGTTTTTTGCGCGATATCGGGCTCGACAATCTGGTCGTCACTCATCCGTCCGAGGCCCGCGCCGAAGCGGTCGGGCGGGCCTTCGATTGCCATGTGGCGCCCATCGAAAATCTGGGCCAGTTGCTGGAATCGGCCGATATCGTCCTCAGTTCGGTCAGCACCCGGCGCTATGTGATCAGCCGCGACATGGTCGCCGCTGCCATAAAGGCGCGTCGCCACCGTCCGGTTCTGCTTCTAGATATCGGTATCCCCGGCGATATCGAGCCCATCGTCGATGAGCTGGCCGACGCTTTCCGCTATACCATCGATGATCTGGAACGGGTTGCCCGGGAAGGCCATTCCAAGGGTGCTTCGGAAACCGGATCGGCTTGGGAAATCGTTAATGAGGAGGCCCGCGGTTTCCTGGAGCGGCAAAGCGGTGACGGCATTACCCGGCTGATGGATCAATTGCAAAGACGTGCCGATGAAACCCGCGACCAGGCTTTGGCCGATTCCGGCGATGACGCCGCGGCCGCGGCCACGCAGGTGGCTGATGCATTGATCAAAGACCCCCTATCCCTGCTGCAAAGCATGACCGAGGGGGAAGAGCCGACCACGGAGGCCAGTGAAGAACTGATCGCCCTCATCCGCGAACTTTACGGGCTCAGGGAAGACGGGTCGTGAGTTTCGAGGAAAAGCTCGACCGCGTGATCGGGCGCCATGATGAATTGCGCCAGATTTTGTCTTCGCAAAACAGCCTCGAAAATACTGAATTCGCCCGCATTTCAAAGGAATTTTCCGGCCTGGAACAGATCGTCCAGGCGGTCGGGAATTTGCGCGCCGCCGAGGAAGAGATGGCCGATCTGGCAAGCCTCATGAGCAGCGAGGAAAGCGACGAAGAGGTAAAGGCCATGGCCGAGGAGGAATTCCTGGCCCTCAAACGGACCCTGCCCGATCTGGATCATAAATTGAAACTGCTGCTTCTGCCCAAGGACGAGGCCGATGAAAGAAACGCGATTTTAGAAGTGCGGGCCGGCACCGGTGGCGATGAAGCTGCATTGTTCGCGGCCGATCTGTTCCGCATGTATCAGCGTTACGCAGAGGACAAGGGCTGGAAGGTGGAAATCATCGCACTCAGCGAAACCGGCATCGGCGGCGTCAAGGAGGCGACAGCCGATATCGGCGGGCGCGGAGTCTTTTCCCGCCTCAAATATGAAAGCGGCGTGCACCGGGTGCAGCGGGTTCCGGAAACCGAATCCCAGGGCCGCATCCATACATCGGCGGCGACCGTCGCAGTGCTGCCACAGGCCGAGGAGGTGGATATCGATATCCAGCCCAAGGATCTGAGGGTCGATACCTTCCGCGCCCAGGGCGCCGGCGGCCAGCATGTCAACAAGACCGACAGCGCCGTGCGCCTGACCCATGCACCATCGGGCATCGTCGTTTCCTGCCAGGATGAAAAGTCCCAGCACAAGAACAGAGCCAAGGCGATGAAGATTCTGCGCGCCAGGCTTTATGAGACCGAACGGTCCAAGCTGGCCGACGAACGGGCCCAGGACCGCAAAAGCAAGGTGGGATCGGGGGACCGGTCGGAACGCATCCGCACCTATAATTTTCCCCAAGGCCGGGTGACCGATCACCGCATCGGTCTGACCATGCACCAGCTGGACAAGGTGATGGCCGGCGAATTGGACCAGATCATCGATGCCCTGGCCACCGAGGATCAGGCCGAACGTCTGGCCGAGGTTACGTGACCAGCGGGGATGCCTCCCTGGGGGCGGAGTTGAACAGCATCTCAGAGCGGCTGGCCGGGGCAGGCTCCGAAAGTTCCAGGCTGAACGGGCGTTTGCTTGTGGCCCATGCGCTGGGCCTCGAAATGGGCGCCGTCCTGGCCCACCCGGAACGCATTCTTGGTCCCAATGAGCTGGCCCGCATCCATGAACTGGTTGAGCGCCGCTTGGCCCATGAACCCATGGCGCATATTTTGGGCGTCAAGGAATTCTGGAGCCTGCCTTTCCAGGTGGACAAACATACCCTGACGCCCCGCCCGGACAGCGAAAGCCTGATCGAGGCGGTGCTGGATTGGCTGGGCGGCGGCCGGTTGGATGAGGAACTGGATATCCTGGATATGGGTACGGGCAGCGGTGCCCTGTTGCTGGCCCTTCTAAGTGAATTGCCCCGGGCCCGGGGCCTCGGCACGGATATCAGCCCCGAGGCGCTTGCGCTGGCCCGCCGGAACGCCCGGGCGTTGGAATTGGACGGACGGGCCGGGTTTGCCCTGGGTGATTGGGGGGCGGGGCTGGACCGGTACTTTCATATCATTCTTGCCAACCCCCCCTATGTGGCGGGTCATGAGTTGGCTAGCCTGCCTCCCGAAATAAGGCTGTACGAGCCCCTCGAGGCGCTGGATGGCGGGCCCGACGGGCTGGATGAATACCGCCGATTAGTGCCCCAGGCGGGCGGGCTTTTGCACCCCCGTGGTGGTTTATTTCTGGAGGTGGGCCGGGATATGGCGCCAAAAGTGGCGGAAATCATGACCGCCCAAGGGTTTATCCGGG
>CAZBQG010000159.1:0-10291 GCA_964493945.1 uncultured Rhodospirillaceae bacterium | reverse complement strand
CTCGGCTGTGCACTCAAATCAGCCAAAATTTACCGGTTGATGGGGGTGTCCAACTTCAGCGCGCCTTCCGCGATGTGCATGCGGGCGGCGCCCATGCCGGCGTAGATCCCGACGCCTCGGCCATGAACTACACCCGCCAGCGCTTGGGCGAGACCTTACCGGGTGGGTTAATCTAGTGTCCAGGTCACTTATCACCACTTTTTTTGGCCAATGAAATACCCAAGCGGCGGGCGACGATGGTGCTGATGGGGACGAAAACGAAACCCCGGCCACGGGCCTCGGTGATCCAGCGGCTGAGCGCATTCAAGGTAGCATCTCGGGGGTGGCCGATGGCTATCGCATGGCCCCAGCGTTTGGCGAATTTCTCTACCTGGGCCAGGCGCCCCAGCACGGCTTCTTCGGTTGGCTCGTTATCCAGAAAGATGTTGCGCTCCGCATGGGGCACGCCCAGGCTTCGGGCCAGCTTGCCGCCGACCGATTTACCGGTGGTTCTGGAATCCAGGAACAAAAGCCCACGGCGCTTGAGCTCGGCCATGACCACGCCCATGCCCTTGGCATCGGCCGTGAAATGGCTGCCCATATGGTTGTTGATCCCCACATATCCGGAAAACCGTTCCAGATCCCAGGTCAGGCGCTTCATAATTTCCGCCTCCGTCTGACCGCTCAGCAGCACATGGGGGCCGGGGTCGACGGTCAGGCTGGTGGGCTCCATGGAAACATGAACCAGCAATTCATGCCCGGCAGCCTTGGCCGTTTCCGCCTGGCGGGCAATGTCGGGGGCGTAAGACAACATGGCGATGGTCAGGGGGGCGGGCAGATTCATGGCCCTGGCTGAACGTTTTTTGTCCACCCCCACATCATCGATGACTATGGCGATAAGCGGGCCGGAAGATGTCTTTTCCGCGACCACGGAAAAGTGGCGCCAAGGTGGCGGTCCCTGGCTTTCGTCGAAAACCTCGATCTGGGGCACCGGGGGTGGTTTGGCCGGAGGGGCCAGAATATTGGTGGGCAGTGCTTCTTCGTAGGCCTGGGGCCGCTCCGGTGCTTTTGGTTTTTCCTTGGTTTCCGTATCTTCGCTTGGCGGTTTTTCGGGCATCAGGGGTGGTAATTTGGTATCGGGCAAACGGACCATGGCCGGCGGTGGGGCCTGCTTGGCATGCCAGGGAACCGGCGCCTTCGCAGGCTTTGATTTCACAACCACCGTGCGGTGGGGTTTGCGATCCGGTCCGGGGGCGAAAATCAAAATGGCACCGCCCAGGATCAGCAAGCCGCCCGCCCCAACCGCCAGGCGGGATCGTTTCGTTTTGGGAATAAATCTGCCCAGATCCTCGCCGAAAGGGTGTCTTTCCCGTAACTGCCCCTTCCACCGGGCCAGCACCGGCAAGAGGGTTGACAGCGTTTGTTTCATGCCTGGAGGCACCTATTTCTGGCCAGCCAGATCAGCAATGATGGGACAATCCGGGCGGGTATCGCCGTGGCATTTATCGGCCAGATCCAGCAAGGTCCGGCGCACGGCCTGCAATTCCTCGATGCGCCGCTCTATCTCGCCGATATGGCGCTGAGTCAAATCCTTGACCTGGGCGCTGGCCCGGCCCCGGTCATGCCACAGGCTGAGAAGCGCGCTCACATCCCTGATGGGAAACCCCAATCCCCGCGCCCGCTGGACAAAGCTGAGCACGGCGATGTCCCTCTCGCCATAATCGCGGTAGCCCCCCTCGGTTCGGCTGGGCTCCTCGATCAGGCCGATGCTTTCGTAATAACGGATGGTCTTTGCGGGAACGCCGCTTTTTTCAGCAGCCACACTGATATTCATTGCGCACCTCTAACAATTTGCTACGAACGTAGTTACAAATTTACCCGGCGCAGCCGGAGGGCATTGCCGATTACCGATACGGAGCTCAAACTCATGGCCGCGCTGGCGATCATGGGGCTGAGCAACAGGCCGAAGAAGGGAAACAGAATGCCGGCCGCCAGGGGCACGCCCAAACTGTTATAAATAAAGGCAAAAAATAGGTTCTGGCGGATGTTTCGCATGGTCGTGTGGCTCAACCGGCGGGCCCGGACGATGCCTTGCAGATCACCACCCAACAGGGTCACGCCCGCACTTTCCATGGCCACATCGGCGCCGGTCCCCATGGCGATGCCCACATCGGCACCGGCCAGGGCGGGTGCGTCATTGATCCCATCACCGGCCAGGGCCACCACATGACCCGCTTCGCGGAGCTTTTTGACCACCTCGCCCTTGCCGGCAGGCAGAACGCCCGCTTGCACCTCGCCGATACCCAGGCGGGCGGCGACCGCATTGGCCGTGGCCGGCGCATCACCGCTGAGCATGACAATCCGGATATTTTCGGTACTCAATTCCTTGAGTGCCTGCTCCGTGCTGGCTTTGATGGGATCGGCGAGGCCGATAAGCCCGGCCAGTTTGCCGCCGATGGCAACGAACATGACGGTCTGGCCTTCGCCTTCCAACGCCCCTGCCCGCTCCGCCAACGGGCCCATATCCAAGCCCTGATCGCTTAAGAGAGCCCGGTTGCCGAGATGGATCATCTGGCCTTCCACACTGCCGCTTACCCCCTTGCCCGTCTCGGAAGCGAAATCGGTGACATCGCACAGGCTCAGCCCTTTTTCCTCCGCGCCGGAGACGATGGCCTCCGCCAGCGGATGTTCGGAGGCCCGCTCCAGGCTGGCGGCAAGGCTCAGCATCTGGTCATCATCCATGCCTCCCAGGGTCTCGATGGCGGATATTTTGGGCTTTCCTTCGGTCAGGGTGCCCGTCTTGTCCACCACCAGCGTGTCTACTTTTTCCATGATTTCAATGACTTCGGCATTTTTGATCAGAACGCCCGCCGCCGCCGCCCGGCCCATGCCCACCGTGATCGACATGGGCGTGGCCAGACCCAGGGCGCAGGGGCAGGCGATGATCAAAACGGCGACGGCGTTGAGCAGCGCAAATCCCATGGCCGGCGCAGGGCCCAATAGCGACCACAATATGAAGGTAACGATGGCCGACAGAACCACCGCCGGGACGAAATATCCGGCGACGCTGTCGGCCAGGCGTTGAACCGGGGCGCGGGAACGCTGGGCCTCGCCCACCATGCGCACGATATCGGCCAGCATGGTGTCCAACCCCACCCGTTCGGCCTTCATGATAAAGCCGCCCGCCTGATTAAGGGTGCCGCCGGTTACCTGGTCCCCCGCCTGTTTTTCGACCCCGATGGGCTCACCGGTGATCATGGATTGATCGATGGAGCTGTTACCTTCCTCGATGATCCCATCCACCGGCACGGTTTGGCCGGGGCGCACGCGGAGCCGGTCGCCCGCTTTGAGCTGATCTTGCTCCACTTCCTGTTCCGTGCCGTCCCCTTCGATGCGCAGGGCCGTCTTGGGTGCCAAATCCAAAAGTGCGCGGATGGCGCTTCCGGTCTGGGAGCGGGCCTTCAATTCCATCACCTGGCCCAGGGCGACCAGGGCGACGATCACCGCCGCGGCTTCGAAATAGACCGCTACCTCCCCCGAGACCGCGCGGAAGGATGCGGGGAAAATAGACGGGAACAGAAGGGCGATGACGCTATAGACATAGGCCACCCCCACCCCCAGCCCGATCAGGGTGAACATGTTCAGATTGCGGGTAACCAGCGAAGCCCATCCCCGCTGAAAAAAGGGCTGGCCGGCCCATAAAACCACCGGACTGGCCAGCAGAAACTGGATCCATTTGCCGGTATCGTGGGAAATCAGGCGCGATATGGGATCACCCGGCAGCAATTCCCCCATGGCCAGAATCAGCACAGGCAGGGCGAAAACCAGACTCAACCAGAAGCGCCGGTTCATATCGATTAGTTCGGGGTTTTCCTCTTCCAGGGCGGCGGCCAAGGGATCCATGGGCTCCAGCGCCATGCCGCAATCAGCGCAATCGCCGGGCCCAACCTGCTGGATTTCCAGATGCATGGGGCAGGTATAGAGGGCATCGGGATCACCCGGCTCGGCCTCGTCGCCGGGTTCCAGATATTTTTGGGGATCGGCTTTGAATTTTTCCAGGCATCCATTGCAGCAGAAATGATAATCCTCCCCCTCCAGTTCATACTTATGGCTGGAGGTGAGCGGGCCCACCCGCATACCACAGACCGGATCACCCACGGTCAGATAGGTGACCGGATCGCCCTCGAATTTGCCTTTGCAGCCGCCACAGCAAAAATAATAATCCGCCCCCTCATGTTCCCAGTGGTGATCTGAAGTTGCCGGATCGACGCTCATCCCGCAGACCGGATCCTTGACTTTAGCGTCCATCTTGCACCTCAACATTCTAGTTTAGTGGAAGGTTCTAATATGGGCCCTAACCCGGTTGGGGTCAAGCTTTTGAAAAGGTGCCCTTGAAGGGCTGAGGCCGTGGTTGCATTGTGCCGGTCCTGGGGAAACTCTATTTAAGTGTATAGATTAAAAAAGAAGCATAAGCTATTGATGTGTTGCTGTTAATAAATAATTACGACAGCTTTACTTACAACCTTTTGCACTATCTGGGCGAATTGGGTGCGAAGGTTTTGGTCAAGCGTAACGACATGATCAGCTCCGCCGATGCCTTGTCCAGCGGGGCGGCGGGAATCGTTATTTCGCCGGGCCTTTGTGATCCAGACCGGACGGGAATCTGTCTGGAGCTGATCGAAACCGCCAAAGATAAACTTCCCATCTTCGGTGTCTGTCTGGGTTTCCAGGCCATCGGCCAGGCCTTCAGCGCCTGCGTCATCCGCGCGCCAAAACCCATGCATGGAAAAACCAACACCATCAGCCATAATGGCACGGGACTGTTCGACCAACTGCCCAATCCGTTCAGTGCGACGCGCTATCATTCCCTCATGCTGGAGCGCGACGATTGGCCGGCGGAGTTGGAAATCACGGCCGAGAGCGAGGACGGGCTGATCATGGGTTTGCGTCATCGCACTCTGCCCATAAGCGGCGTTCAGTTTCATCCGGAAAGCATCGCTTCCGAACACGGCCATCATCTGTTAAAAACTTCCTCATAGAGACCAGTGAAGAAACCAAAAGCCTATGACCACGGATTTGAAGACCTATATCGGCAAGATCGCCGGCGGTGAAAGCCTGGATGAGACTGATGCCGAGGCGGCCTTTCATATCCTCATATCGGGCGATGCGACACCGGCCCAGATCGGCGGGTTTTTGATGGGCCTCAGGGTGCGGGGCGAAACCGTTGCCGAAATTACCGGTGCCGCCCGTGCCATGCGGGCCAAATGTGTGGCCATCGAAGCACCCGCCGATGCCATGGATGTGGTGGGCACCGGGGGCGACGGCACGGGCACCTTCAATATTTCAACGGGCGCCGCCCTGGTGGTGGCCGGGGCCGGCGTGCCGGTGGCCAAGCATGGCAACCGGGCCCTGTCGTCCAAATCTGGCTCAGCCGATGTGCTGAGCGCGCTGGGCATGAACAATGATGCTGATTTTCCGCTTATTGCCCGAGCCATAAAAGAAGCCGGTATAGGTTTTCTCATGGCGCCCCGCCATCACGGTGCCATGCGCCATGTGGCCGGCGCCCGGGTAGAATTGGCCACCCGCACATTGTTTAATATCCTGGGCCCTCTTTGCAATCCAGCCGGGGTCAAACGACAATTGACCGGGGTTTTTTCAAAAGAGTGGGTGGAACCCCTGGCCCATGTGCTGGGCCAGTTGGGCAGCGAGGCGGCCTGGGTGGTGCATGGATCGGACGGATCGGACGAAATGACCACCACCGGGCCCAGCTATGTGAGCGAATTGCAGGGTGGCGAAGTGCGCTCCTTTGAAATCTCGCCCGGCGATGCCGGTCTGCCCGAGGCCAGCGCCAGGGATCTCAAGGGCGGGGATACGAAAACCAATGCCGAAGCGATCCATGCCATGCTGGCCGGCGAAGCCAATGCCTTTCTGGACGTGGTCCTTTATAATGCGGCCGGTGCCCTGCTGATTGCCGGGCGAGCCGACAACCTGAAAGACGGCGTGGATTTGGCTAGGAGCTCAGTTGAAGAAGGCAAAGCCAGCGCCGCACTGGAAAAAATGATAGAGATCACCCATTCAAATCCGGCATGACGGATGAATAAAGAGGACATAAAATGAGCGATATCCTGGCCCGCATATGCAGGGACAAAAGAGGACATGTGACCAAGCAGGCCCAACGCACGCCGGCCAGCGTCTTATTCAAGCGCGCCCGGGCGGCGGACGAGCCGAGGGGCTTCGCCGATGCGCTTGAGGCCCGGGTGAGTGAGGGCGGCACGGGATTGATTGCCGAAATAAAACGGGCCTCGCCGTCCCAGGGCGTCATCCGCGAAGATTTCGATGCGGCCACCCTGGCGCAAGCCTACAGCGAAGGTGGCGCCACCTGTCTGTCTATTTTAACCGACAAACCCTATTTCCAGGGCGCGGATATCTACCTGAAAGAAGCCCACGAGGTGGTAGATCTGCCTATTTTGCGCAAAGATTTCATGGTCGATCCCTTCCAGATCGTGGAATCCAGGGCCCTGGGTGCGGATTGCGTCTTGCTGATCATGTCCGTGTTGAGCGATTCCCTGGCCGGTGAAATGTACAGCGCCGCCCGGGAATTCGGCATGGATGCATTGGTCGAGGTGCATGACAAGGCCGAACTGGACCGGGCGCTTAAGCTCAATCCCCGCTTGATCGGCATCAATAACCGGGATTTGAAAAGCTTCGAGGTCAATCTCTCCAGGACCGAAAGCCTGGCGCCTCAAATACCGGACGGCACAACGGTGATCAGCGAAAGCGGCTTTGGCGGGCCTGAGGACATGGCCCGCATCAAGGGCACGGGCGTGAATTGTTTCCTGATCGGCGAAATGCTGATGCGCGCCGATGATGTGAGCGCCGCCACCGACGCGCTTCTGGCCGGCTGAAACACGGGGCTCCGCCATGAGCAAGCTTTCCCACATCGATGAAGAGGGCAAGGCCCATATGGTCGATGTTTCCGAAAAACCGGAAACCGAACGCACGGCCACCGCACAGGGCTCCATCTTCATGCAGACCAAAACCATGGCGCTGATCACCGAAGGGGGTGCCAAGAAAGGCGATGTGCTCTCCGTCGCCCAACTGGCCGGCATCATGGGCGCCAAAAAAGCGCCCGAACTTATTCCCCTTTGCCACCCCCTGATGCTCAGCTCCATCGATGTGGAACTGACCTGCGACGAGGCCCGTCTGGCCGTGGATATCACTGCCACCTGCCGCCTCAAGGGACGCACCGGAGTGGAAATGGAGGCCCTGACCGCCGTTTCCATCGCCGCCCTCACGGTCTATGACATGCTCAAGGCGGTGGACCGGGGCATGCGCATTTCGGATATCCGCCTGATCCGCAAGGAAGGCGGCAAATCGGGCGTTTTTGAAACCAGCGAATGAGGAAGAAACCTGATGATCCCCGTTGATCAAGCCCTGGCCCAGGTGCTGGCCGGGATCAGCCAGCTGAGTGCCGAGGAAGTGGGCGTCAGCGATTCCCTTGGCCGGGTGCTGGCCCAGGATGTGGCGTCGCGCATCACCCAGCCCAGATCGGACGTATCGGCCATGGACGGCTATGCGGTGCGTGCTTCTGATGTGGCTAGCGTCCCGGCCACTTTAACCCAGATCGGCGAATCCACCGCCGGTGGCGCCTTCGGTGGCAGCGTGGGTGAAGGCCAGACCGTACGTATTTTCACAGGCGCCCCGGTGCCGCCCGGCGCGGACGCCATCGTCATCCAGGAAGATACGGAGAGGGACGGCGATCAAATCACCATGGGCGAAGCAGCCAGCCTGGGGCACTTCATCCGCCCCGCCGGTCTTGATTTCAAGGAAAGCGACGTGCTGATTCCCAAGGGACGCCTGATGAGCGCGCGCGATGTTTCCCTGGCGGCGGCCATGAATATCCCCTGGCTCAGGGTCACCTGTAGGCCCCGCATCGCCATCCTTTCCACCGGCAACGAGCTGGTCCTGCCGGGCGAACCCATGACCCAATATCAGATCGTCAGTTCCAACAGTTTGGGATTAGCCGCCTTCGTCCAGGCCATGGGCGGCGTGCCCATCAATCTGGGCATTGCGCGCGATGAGCCCGACGAGCTGCGCGCCTTTCTGGAAGGTGTGGCGGGAGCGGACATGCTGGTCACCATCGGCGGTGCCTCGGTCGGTGATTATGATCTGGTGAAAAGCGTGCTGGGCGGGGAAGGGCTGGATATCACTTTTTCCAAAGTGGCCATGCGGCCCGGAAAGCCTTTGATTTTTGGCAAATTGGGCGAAAAACCCATGCTCGGCCTGCCCGGCAATCCCGTATCCGCCGGCGTCACGGCCTTGTTGTTTTTGCTGCCCGCCATGAAGGCCATGCTGGGCCGCGAAGATCTGGGCAGGGCGCCCGAAAGCGCCGCATTAGGTGTGGGTCTGGGCGCCAATGGGGAACGCCAGGACTATATGCGTGCCGGGCTTTCAGCCGATGCCGATGGCCGCCTGACGGCAACCCCCTTCAATGAACAGGACAGCTCCATGCTCATGCTGTTCGCCAAGGCCGATTGCCTGATCATCCGTCCCATCGGCGCGCCTGCGGCCAAGGAAGGCGAACAGGTACCCATATTGCGGCTGGATCAGGGTAGTATTTCGGTCTGATCCTCCAAATCCGGGTATTTTGGCAACAGCTTCCTGTTTTTCACAAAAAAAACACGAATATTCTTGACTCATAACGTGAACTAAAGCAGAACATCATTGGGTGTTTTTATTTTGTTCTGATTTAGACGAGCCATATCATAGTGGGTCTGTGTCACATACACGCAGGATATAGCTATTCAAGAGCGTTGAGAATGGAGCGTTTTGCATGCTGACCAAAAAACAATATGAACTTTTGGCCTTCATTGATGAACGTCTGCGCGGGACCGGGGTTTCACCGTCTTATGACGAAATGAAGGATGCCTTGGGGTTGCGCTCCAAATCGGGCATCCACCGTTTGGTCACCGGGCTGGAAGAAAGAGGCTTCATCCGCCGACTGGCGCACCGGGCCAGGGCCTTGGAAGTCCTCAAATTGCCCGAAAACATGAACGAGGCGGCGGAAAATCCAGAGCCGAAACCGAGCTTTACGCCCTGCGTCATCGAAGGGGATTTCCGCCTGCCCGCCGCACCCAAACCGGCGGCCAACGAATCCATGGCGCTCCCCATGCTGGGCCGCATCGCCGCCGGCACCCCCATCGAAGCGCTGCGCGAAGAAAGCGCCATGATCGATGTGCCCTCCGGTCTGATCGGGCGGGGCGATCATTACGCCCTGGAAGTGGACGGCGATTCCATGGTGGATGCGGGAATCATGGATGGGGACACGGTAATCATCGAGAGGTGCGAGAAGGCCGATAACGGCACAATTGTCGTCGCCCTGGTGGATGATTTCGAGGTCACCCTCAAACGCATCCGCCAAAAAGGCGGCGCCATCGCCCTGGAACCGGCCAACCGTGACTACGAAACCCGCATTTTCGGCCCCGACCGGGTAAACATCCAGGGCCGCCTCGTGGGGCTTATGCGCAAATATTGAATTGCGGCGGGGCCTTAAGGGCTCACGCCGCGCTCCCGAACCTGAGGCTTAACGACCCAGGGCCGGTTACCTCTGGATTGGGCAACACTTTGGATTCTGATGCCTTCAGCATCCAGCCAGACGGCGTGGGCACCTTCGCGCCAAAGATCAAAACGGTCGTTCACCCGTTCCGCCGAGGGGCAACGCCGGCGCACCGGAACCATGCTGATCACCAGATCGGCCCGCCCGCAATTGTCAATCAACGCAAGGGGATCACTGATCAGAGCGACACTGCGGCCTGCTTTTATGGGGATGTTCCCATAAGGCTCTTCATGGCCTTGGCAACGTCCGAGGTAACGCCAATCTGCATGGTCTCGCCTAGCTACGATTTAGTTTCAGTTTCAAATTGGAGCTAATCCTCATATTGTGGGACAGAGACCAATGTAGGGGTCTGAAAACGAGGAGGATTACAGTATGAAGTTAGGAGTAATTCTGGGAACTTTTCTATTGGGTCTTGCACTGATTTTGACCACGACGCCAGCAAATGCACTGTATTATTTCAACGTTAAAGTAACGAATAAAACGGGCGATCGAATTACGGTCTATACTGTAATGTGGACAGCTAAAGGTAGGGATGCGGAAAAGTGCTGGAGTTTCCAATCCATTGAAGCCGACAAATCGTACAAGACCATATGTAGTCATTCCACTTATGTTCAAAAATGGAAGAGATCTCTCGGCGTACAATTGGACGCCCCCATTTACCTCGCTTGATTACCTGATTTGTGATTCACTCTGATT
>CAZBQG010000158.1:0-10390 GCA_964493945.1 uncultured Rhodospirillaceae bacterium | reverse complement strand
CGGCTGTGCACTCAAATCAGCCAAAATTTACCGGTTGATGGGGGTGTCCATTTTTCTCCTGGATTGGCTGCTGCGGCTGGCGATCCTTGGGGTCTGGTACTATTTCTACCGGGAAAGCATTACCTTACCTCGGTCGGGATCCTCATGGCTGACCTTTCCCAACATTTGGTCGGTAATTCTGGCGACTCTATTGATCATTATCGGTGCCCGGGTGATCGAAATCGCAACCGGCATTTTAATGATCAATTATTATTGGGGCTATTTTTATTTCCCCAGCCTCCCACTGGGACTCCTGAAAGTCGTCGATCTTACTTTTGGCCTAGCGCTGGTCGCCCTCTCCGAAGAACTGGTTTATCGGAGGTTAATGCATGACGTTATAGAGAGCTATACGACGAAAGCGTTCATCATCTATTTTGCCTCCTCACTCATCTTCGCCATTCTACATGTGCCGCAGGACTTGGAACGGGCAAGCGTCGCCTTTTTCGCGGGGTTTGTCCTGATGCATGTCTACAAGTCGCGGGGAACCCTTCTGGTGCCCATTGCGATCCATTATTTAGTCAACCTCTATTTCATGGCTTAGTAAGGCGTGTTAGCAACGGTGACCTGCAAGATAAGACGCCCTGCTACCCCTTAACCCCGCCACCTCGGGGCATGATCATGCACTTCCACCAATAATAATATAACCTCGTGCCCGGTATGCCAATTGATTGGAGAGCGGGGTAATACCCGTCACGACATTTAGGTTTGGGAGGCAGTTCCTTTTGGGAGGTCGTTAGAGGACCCTCCGGATGCAGAGCTTTGTCCAGTTCCCTCTCGGTCTCGCCTTTGGGTTTCATGGTGCCATCGACGCGCAGGTCCTTGTCTTTTTGAAAATTTTCTATGCTGCCGAACATTTGATCCTCTGGATAAGCGTCGGGCCCATCTTCGGGAAAGTCGTAATAACCAGCCTCGCGAAGCTTGATCTTTGATTTCATGATATCGCCTGGGTCCAGCCGGTTTTTGCGAGACAGAAATCCTTTAAGTTGGAAAGAGTCCGTTTCTCGATCCTCCATTTAGTTTCTAATATAACAACATATATGATACTATATTTATAATATCAAGGATGAGGGGGGGGAATTTTAAATTTTTTCAAAAAATTACGAAATTAACAATTATTTGATATTTAAAGATTTAAACTGAGGTCACCTAACTGTCTTTTTCCTCATCTAGAACCAAATCTCGTTTTTTAATAATCCTCCTTCATCATTCCCCCTAATCCGTTTCGCCATTCCTACGCAAGCGGGAATCCATATCCACGACACCTTATGGACTCCCTGGTGCACGGGAATGATGAGAAGTGGTTGCGGGATGGAGGGAGGAGAATGCCCGAGCAGACCGGAACTCCCCCCGCTTCAATTAATCCGCCGGCGCTTGGCTTGCCCGTGCTTATGCTTTTTTTTCTGGTGCTTCTTGCCTGCTGTCCGCTTTTGTTTCTGCGGGTGCAGGCCGGCGGCGGCGGCGGCCTTGGGCGAGACGCCGGCCGCACCCAGGCCCATTTTCATGGCTTCCAGGCGGCGGATTTCGTCCCTGAGCCGGGCCGCTTCCTCGAATTCCAGATCGGCCGCGGCCTTGTGCATACGGCCTTCCAGATCGATCAGATGGGATTGCAGATTATGGCCGATCAGCTCGGTCTCGCCCGACACACCCGTATCCACCGTCACGTAATCGGCCTCATAGACGCTTTGCAGCACGTCGGAAATGCCCTTGCGCACGGATTCCGGCGTTATGTCATTGGCTTGGTTGTAATCCTGCTGGCGGGTGCGGCGGCGTTCGGTTTCTCCGATGGCGTATTTGAGGGATTCGGTCATTTTTTCCGCATATAAAAGCACCCGCCCTTCGATATTGCGGGCCGCCCGCCCGATGGTCTGGACCAGGGAGGTCTTGGACCGCAAAAAGCCTTCCTTGTCGGCGTCCAGAATGGCCACCAGGGCGCATTCCGGAATATCCAGACCTTCGCGCAACAGATTGATACCCACCAATATGTCGAAGGCACCCAAGCGCAAATCACGGATGATTTCGATCCTCTCCAGGGTCTCAATATCGGAATGAAGGTAGCGAACGCGGAGCCCGGCTTCATGCATATATTCAGTCAAATCCTCGGCCATGCGCTTGGTCAGGGTGGTGACCAGAGCACGCTGCCCGTGGGCCGCCACCTCTTTGCATTCGGCCAACAGATCATCCACCTGGGTCGCCGCCGGGCGCACAATGCACAAAGGATCGATCAGGCCCGTCGGACGCACTACCTGTTCGGTAAAGACGCCCTGGGTGGCCTCAAGCTCCCACGGGCCGGGGGTGGCCGAAACGAACACGGTTTCGGGCCGCATGACGCCCCATTCCTCGAATTTGAGGGGCCGGTTATCGATGCATGACGGCAGCCGGAAGCCGAATTCGGCAAGTGTGGACTTGCGGGCGAAATCGCCCCGGTACATGCCACCCAACTGGGGCACCGTGACATGGCTTTCATCGACCATCAGAAGGGCATTTTCCGGCAGATATTCGAACAAGGTAGGGGGCGGCTCGCCCGGCGCGCGGCCCGTCAGATAGCGGGAATAATTCTCGATGCCCGAGCAAAAACCGGTGGTCTCCAGCATTTCCAGATCGAAGGTGGTGCGCTCTTCCAGGCGCTGGGCTTCCAACAGCTTGCCTTCTGAATGGAAGGTTTCCAGGCGCGCCTTGAGCTCCTCCTTGATACGCGGGATGGCTTGTTGGAGCGTCGGGCGGGGCGTCACATAGTGGCTGGACGGATAGACCGTCACCCGCTCCAGGCTGGCCATTTTCTCACCCGTCAGGGGATCGATCTCCCAGATCGCTTCCAATTCGTCGCCAAACAGAGACAGGCGCCAGGCCCGGTCTTCCAGATGGGAGGGAAAGATTTCCACCACATCGCCCCGCACCCGGAAGGCGCCCCGGGTGAAGGCCGCATCGTTGCGCCGGTATTGTAGTTCCACCAGACGTTTGAGCAGATCGGTGCGCTCGATCTTCCCGCCGGCTTCCAGTTCGACGATCATCTGGGAATAGATCTCGACCGAGCCGATGCCGTAAATGCAGGACACTGAAGCGACGATGACTACATCGGGGCGCTCCAAAAGGGCGCGGGTGGCCGAATGGCGCATACGGTCGATCTGTTCGTTGATGGAGGCGTCTTTTTCGATATAGGTATCGGTGCGCGGCACATAGGCTTCGGGCTGATAATAATCGTAATAGGAAACGAAATATTCCACCGCGTTCTCGGGGAAAAATTCCTTCATCTCGCCATAAAGCTGGGCGGCCAGGGTCTTGTTGGGGGCCAGCACCAGGGTGGGGCGGTTCAGTTTTTCGATGACATGGGCCATGGTGAAGGTCTTGCCCGACCCCGTGACCCCCAGCAAAACCTGATCCTTTTCGCCCCGCTCCAGCCCGGCCACCAGTTCGGCAATAGCCTGGGGCTGATCACCAGCGGGCGAAAAATCCGATACCACGCGCAACGGGCGCCCCCCCTCCATGATGGGGCGTTTGGCGGGATCGAAGGGGATATCATCGGGCATGGTGCTATATATAATCCCTCTCACGGCTTTCCGCCCGCTCATTTTTTCGTGATCAGAAGAAAAACCCCTTGACCTTTCCTCCCGAAAGGCTAATCTAGAGATAAGGATGATAACCATTCTTAATTTATTGCCCATTTAACGTCCTTTTGGGCGCGGGTAGTTTAAGAATTAAGAATTGGAGCGTGGCGGATTCCCCCCCCCTCGTCGCGTTTTCCAATTGGCGGGGGAGACGATTATTCCTTTGGTCGTCTCCCCCGCCAGATTTATTTTGGGGAATAGATTTTCAGCATCTCATTCCATGGATCACCTATTGTGCCTGGCGGCGCTTCTGCTTAGGCTGGGCAACCTGTTTTAGATACAGAATTTAGGTGTTCTATGAACCTCGTATCATCCCGTCTGCAGCGTGTGAAACCCTCGGCCACCATGGGGGTAACCCAGATGGCCCAGGAATTGAGGGCGGCCGGGCGTGACGTTATCGGGCTCGGCGCAGGGGAGCCGGATTTCGACACCCCCGATCATGTCAAGGAAGCGGCCAAGGAGGCCATGAACCGGGGCGATACCAAATATACCGCCATCGCCGGCACCATCGAGTTGCGCCAGGCCATCTGCGACAAATTCCAGCGCGAAAACGGGCTCAGCTACACCCCCGATCAGATTTCCGTCGGCTGCGGCGGCAAGCAGAACATCTTCAATCTGATCATGGCCAGCGTCGGGCCCGGCGACGAGGTAATCATCCCGGCGCCCTATTGGGTGTCTTACCCGGATATCGTGCTCATCGCCGAGGGCACACCGGTGATCGTCCCCTGCCCGACAGAAACCCGGTTCAAACTGCGCCCCGAGGATCTGGAGGCGGCGATCACGCCAAAGACCAAATGGATCATGCTCAATTCTCCGTCCAACCCGACGGGGGCGGCCTATACGGCCGATGAAATGAAGACCATCACCGATGTTTTGATGCGCCATCCCCATGTCTGGGTGATGACCGATGATATCTACGAACATGTAATCTATGACGATTTCAAATTCATCACGCCGGCCCAGTTGGAGCCAGGCCTGATGGAGCGCACGGCGACCCTGAACGGCGTTTCCAAGGCCTATGCCATGACCGGCTGGCGGGTGGGTTATGCGGCGGGGCCGGTGGAACTGATCAAGGCCATGAATAAAATTCAGGGCCAAAGCACGTCCCACACCAGTTCCATTTCCCAGGCTGCCGCCGTCGCCGCCCTCAACGGGCCGCAGGATTTCATTGCGGGGAATAACGCCGTCTTCAAGGAGCGCCGCGATCTGGTGGTTTCCATGCTCAATCAGGCCAGCGGCATCGATTGCCAGACGCCGGAAGGTGCGTTTTATGTCTATCCGTCCTGCGCCGGGGCCATGGGCAAACAGACGCCCGACGGCAAGACCCTGGAAACGGATGAGGATTTCGCGACTTATCTGTTGGAAAGCGAAGGCGTCGCGGTGGTTTTTGGCGCTGCCTTCGGCCTGTCACCCCATTTCCGCGTTTCCTATGCCACGGCGACCGATCTTCTGGAAGACGCCTGCGGGCGCATCCAGCGGGCCTGCGCCGCCTTAAAATAAGCCGGGGGTAAAGTGATCCGCGCTTTTTCCTTGAATCAACGTAGCAGGGCATTAACCTAGGCCCATTGCGCAAGTAAATAACCAGCCTATCTTGGGAGGGATCAATGGCCAGTAAAGAAAGCTCGGCGCCGCGTTGCGCGGCCCTCGTCGGGTCTTATTTGAGCGGCAAGACAAGCCTGCTCGAAAGCATCCTTTTCAACTGTGGCACGGTAGGCCGTAAAGGCAGCGTGACGGAAGGAAATTCGGTCGGCGACAGCGCGCCTGAAGCGCGCGCCCGCACCATGAGCGTGGAAATGAACATCGCCACGGCCGAATATCTGGGCGAACAATGGTCCTTCATCGATTGCCCGGGCTCCGTGGAACTGGGCCAGGATGCCAGGTCCGCCATGAGCGTCGCTGATATCACCGTGGTGGTGAGTGAGCCGGGCGCCGCCAAGGCCTTGTCCGTCGGACGCCTTCTGCGCGAGCTTGAAGAATCGGGCCGCCCCCACATGATCTTCATCAACAAGATGGATACGGCCGAGGCAAGCGTCGCCGAAACCGTCGATGCACTCCGCGAATTGACCAGCAAACCCCTTATTTTGCGCGAGATTCCCATCCGCCAGGGGGAAGACATCACCGGTTACGTCGATCTGGCCAGCCAGCGGGCCTATGATAATGCCGAAAAGGAAATAGATGCGCCCGGCGATGTAGTGGAGCGGGTCGAATTGGAGCGCACGTTGTTGCTCGAATCCCTGGCCGATTTCAATGACGATCTCATGGAAAAACTTCTGGAAGAAGAAACACCGGAGCTGAGTGAGGTGTTCGATAATCTGTCTGAAGCCGTGCAGGCCGGATCGGTCGTCCCCGTAATTTTCGGATCAGCCGCCAGCGACATCGGCATCACCCGGCTGCTCAAGACCCTGCGCCATGACGCGCCCGGCCCGGAACGGACGGCGGAGCGTCTGGGCGTGGAGGCTGGCGGCGAGACCCATGCCCAGATTTTCAAGACCTTGCTTGGGTCCCAGACCGGAAAGCTTTCCGTGGCGCGCATCTGGCGGGGCGGCATTTCAGACGGCGATACGCTCAACGGCAGCCGGGTCAGCGGCATGTTCAAGCTGCTGGGCGGCAACCAGGAGAAAATTTCCAAGGCCGGGCTGGGCGAAGTGGTCGCCCTTGGCCGGCTGGAAGATATGGCGACGGGCGATACCTTGTCCGCTTCGGGCGATGCCGAAGCCCTGGCCTGGCCGGACGCCCCCCAGGCGGTTTATGCGCTGGCCGTGCAGGCCGGCAAGCGCGAAGACGAAGTCAAGATGCCGGGCGCCATCGGCAAGCTGATCGAGGAAGACCCGTCGCTCAAGGTGCAGCCCAATCCAGACACACATGAGCTGGTCATGTCCGGCCAGGGCGAGACGCATCTGAGGATCGCCATTGAACGGCTGAAAAACCGCAACAAACTGGATGTGTCGGCCCGCCTGCCCCAGGTGGCCTATAAGGAAACCATCCGCAAACCCATCTCCCAGCATGCCCGCCACAAAAAACAATCGGGCGGACATGGGCAATTCGGCGATGTACATGTGGAAATCAAACCCCTGCCCCGTGGGTCGGGCTTCCAGTTCACCGATTCAATCACCGGCGGCGTGGTACCCAAGCAATATATCCCGGCGGTCGAGACTGGCGTGAAGGAGTTTCTGGTGCGCGGGCCCTTGGGGTTCCCGGTGGTCGATGTTTCGGTCGAATTGACCGATGGCCAGTTCCATGCCGTCGACAGTTCAGATCAAGCCTTCAAGACCGCCGGCTCCCTGGCCATGCGCGAAGGCATGCCCAAATGCAATCCGGTCTTGCTGGAACCCATCTATCAGGTGACCATTTCCGCGCCTTCGGAATTCACCTCCAAGGTGCAGCGCCTGATCAGCGGGCGGCGGGGCCAGATTCTCGGGTTTGAGCCGAAAGAAGACTGGAAAGGTTGGGACGATGTGTCCGCCCATTTACCCCAATCCGAAACCCTGGACCTGATCAATGAATTGCGCTCCCTGTCACAAGGTGTGGGCAGTTTCATCCAGGAATTCGACCGTCTGCAGGAACTGACCGGCCGGGAAGCCGATCAGGTTGTGTCCGAGCGGGCCGAAGCCGACTAGAGCAGCCGAGATATGATCGGTATCTAAACCGCCGCCTTTAGACAGGTGCCGACATCCTCAGCCACGGCTGCCGGTTACTTTTCTAAAGTCTTCCGGCCGTGGAATACAAAAAAATGAAACCGGCTGTCCAAACAGCGATAGGATCGTCGGTAGATCAAGTCGATTTGCAATTGGCTTCGCTCAACACCGGGAGGGATAACCATGGCTCACCTTCGTTCCATGCCGGAAAACGGCACCTTTCTCGATATACTCAAGACTCATACGGGGCTCATGTTCCCCTGGCTCGATTTCGAGCAGGCCCTGTTACGCGGCCCTTCGCCGCTGAGCGAGGGCGAGGGCGAGCGCGAACTTCTCGTCGCCTACGTCTCGGGCCTCAATACCTGCTCGTACTGTCACCGCTGCCATACTTTCGTTGCCGCCGAATACGGTCACCGCTGCCATACTTTCGTTGCCGCCGAATACGGCTTCCCCGAGGATTTGCCCGCCCGGCTGATCGAAGATCTCGACACGGCTGAAATCGAGGATCAGCTGAAAGCGGCCTTCCGCTTCGCCACCAAACTGACCGAGAGCCCGGCCCGCATGACCGACGGTGATACCGCGGAGCTCTATGACGCCGGCTGGGATGATGGGACCGTGTTCCATATCATCGCGGTGATCTCCTACCCCAATTTCGTCAACCGGCTGGTCGGCGGCATCGGTCTCGAGGCGAATGATGGACCGCTTAGGGAAATCGCCAAGATGCTGAAGACGACGGGCTATGCTTCAATCAAGGAATTTGTCGAGGGCGAGGCGGGGAACTAGATCAAATGCCGAGGAAACTCTCCTTAACCTTCAGGTCGTCGAGTAGTTCTCCAGCGGGTCCATGCATGACGCCAGATCCATTTTCGAGGACATAAGCGGTGTCGGCAATCTGGAGAGTCCGGTTGACGTCCTGTTCAACCAACAAAACCGTTACGCCGAGGGCCGGAAGGCGCTCGATCATTTCGAATAAGACGTCCGCCATCTTAGGTGCCAAGCCCAAAGATGGCTCGTCGAGCATCAACAGTCGCGGCCGAGCCATCAGACCGCGAGCCAAAGCCAGCATCTGCTGCTCGCCCCCCGACAATGTCCCGCCGGCCTGATGCCGTCGTTCCCTTAGCCTGGGAAAAAGATCGTAGGCGCGTTGAAGGCCTTCGCCAACGCTGTCCCGGACCCGCTTGGTAATCGCACCAATCTTTAAATTCTGCTCGACGGTAAAATCCGGAAATATCATGCGCCCCTCGGGTACCATGACCAACCCGGCCTCTACCCGATGGTTACTGGGTGTATTTGTGATGAGGTTGCCATCGAAGTCCACCCGTCCGTGCCGCGTTTCATTCAAGCCCGCCAGAGCGCGAAGCGTCGTGGTTTTGCCTGCGCCGTTGCTGCCGACGAGTGCCGTTATGCTTCCTTCCTTTACGCCAAACGAAAAATCGCGAACAGCGATGACCTGCCCGTAAGCGACCGTCAGGTTGTCCACTTGAAGCAAGTTCCCGGTCATCTGGTTCCACCGAGATAGGCTTCGACGACCTGCTCGTCACCGGCGATCTCCTCGGGCCTGCCAACCGCAATCATTTCGCCATGGTGCAGCACGACAATTCTCTCGCACATCCGCATCAGCGCCTTCATCACATGTTCAATGACTATCAGGGTAAAGCCGTATTTTTGTTTGCAAGCATCAATGATCGACATCGCCTCGCCAACTTCGATCGGCGTTAACCCCGCCATGACCTCGTCCAAAAGTAATATTTTCGGTCCGGTCGAAATGGTTTTCGCAAGTTCCAATCGCTTGAATCCCGCCAAGGTCAAAGTTCCCGCCAGGTCACCGGCACGGCCCCGTAGCCCGACATCGGATAATATTTCGTACGCGGCTTCATTTGCCTTCTGGATGCTTCTCTCCCGCCGCGACCCGAATAATGCCCCTACGGAAACGTTCTCCAACACTGTCAGTCCGCGAAATGGCCGAACGATCTGGTAAGTCCTGGCAATGCCCAATGCGCATATTTTATCGGGACGCATCCCGTCTATTTTCGATCCTAAAAATCTGATTTCGCCCCTCGTCGGTTTTGCGGGGCCCGCGATCAGGTTAAAAAGCGTCGTTTTTCCGGCTCCATTCGCTCCCATGATTCCCAGGACCTCGCCCTCGTCCACGGAGAACGAAATGTCTTGTAGCGCGATAAGACCTCCGAAATTTTTTTGAATACCATCCAGCTCAAGTAGCATGGCCGGCCCTCGCTGAAACTATTGGCGCAAGCCAGCCATAAATTCCGTTCGGCGCGAATAGTACAAATCCGATCAGCAGCGCACCCAGAAAAATCGTATAAATCTCCGGCCAGTTGGCCCACAAGAGTTCCTGCAAAATAACCAAGAATGTGACGCCCAACAAAGGTCCGGTGGCATTATCACTTCCACCGATGATGGCCATTGTCACAATCGTGAACGAAACGACGGGATTGAATGCGTCAATGGGTTGGAATATTCCCGTCCGCATCGTGAATATAGCGCCCGCCATGGCCGGAATAACGGCCGATATTGCAAATGCCAGTAATTTCAGTTTTGCCACCGGGACACCAAGCGTTTCCGCGGCCGTCTCATCTTCTCTGATTGATCGTAGACCCGATCCAAATCGGGAACGCCCAATCCAAAACGTCATTCCGGTGGCAATGACAGCCAGCACGAGCATGGCAATATAAAGTTGGTCCAACGGCGGCGCCCCAAATACGGGACGCAGTGACACAAATTGACGGGCATCATTGATCAACACCAAATTCTTTACCAACTCGGCGAGACCAAAGGACAGTATAACGAAATAGGGTCCACGGACCCGCAACACAGGATAACCAATTACCAGCGCGCCCAATCCGACCGCGGCACCTGAAAGGGCAACCGAAATCCAAACCGGAATCTGCCCCCATGTCAGGACGAAGACATATGCACCGGAACCAAAAAAGACGATGTGACCCAAGGAGATGTATCCGGTCATGCCGGAAAGGACGACCCAGCTTTGCGCCAGCGCAACAAACATGAACAGGATAAATCCGATCCCCATCATGTACTCGCTCGAAAATAATGGAAAACTACCAAAAACGGCTACAGCCAGCAGCGCAGACATTA
>CAZBQG010000157.1:0-10557 GCA_964493945.1 uncultured Rhodospirillaceae bacterium | reverse complement strand
AATTTTTTTACAAGATTGAACGTGGCGCGGCCGGTGGTTCTAGGGCATTATCCGGGACCAAGGTTGGCGGGACCACCGCCTGATCATTAAGGGAAGCCGTTAAATGGGCATCATGGCATATGCGAATGTGGCGCGCGGCCTGTTCCCGGGCTGCTTGCTGGCGTTTGTTTTGGCGCTAGGCGGCTGCGTCAGCCAAACGGCTCCCCCACCCGCGAGCCAAGCGCCGGCCCAGCCAGAAATAATGGCCAAACCAGCGCCCAAACGGATAAAAGAAAGAAAAATAAAAGAAAAACCGCCCGCCCCACCACCCACTCCAATAGCCAGGCCGGCAGCGCCGGCGGTTCAGTTCCGGCCACCTCCGGAAGCGCCGACCCACGCCGCCAAGGCGGATTTCTCAAAACCGCCGGTCCTGGCCAAACGGCAAATGGTAACGGCGGCCAATCCCCTGGCCGCCCGCGCCGGGCTGGAAATTCTCAGGGGCGGCGGCTCGGCGGTGGATGCGGCGATCACCACCCAGATGGTGCTCAATCTGGTGGAACCCCAATCCTCAGGCATAGGCGGCGGCGGGTTCCTGCTTCATTACGCCGCCAAATCGGGAAAAATCGGAACCTATGACGGGCGCGAAACCGCACCCCGAGCGGCCACGCCCGACATGTTCATGGGCCCGGAAGGAAAGCCTAAAAAATTCTTCCAGGTAATTACCGGCGGATTGGCGGTGGGTGTCCCGGGGCTTCTGGACATGTTCGCCATGGCCCATAAGGAGCACGGCAAGCTGCCCTGGGCCAAATTGTTTGAACCTGCCATCCGTTTGGCCGAGGAAGGATTTGCCATCTCGCCCAGGCTCAACAAACTGGTCGCGGGCTCCAGGCATCTCAAACATCTGAGTGCAGCGCGGGCATATTTTCTGGACGTCGAAGGCAAGGCCAAACCCGCCGGGTCCAAGCTGACCAACAGGCCTTTGGCGCGCACCTTCCGGCTTATCGCCGAAAAGGGCCCCCGCGCCTTTTACGAAGGCGAAGTGGCCTCCGCCATGGTCGATGCGATCCGGGGCACGGGCGCCAATCCGGGCCGCATGAATTTGGTGGATTTGAAATCCTACCGGGCGGTCAAGCGCGAACCCTTATGTTCGCTCTATCGGATGTGGGCGGTTTGCGGCATGGCGCCGCCCAGTTCGGGTGGGGTGACCACCTTGCAGATTCTGGGCATCTTGCAGGATATTGATTTGGCCAAACTCAAACCCGGATCGGCCCAGGCGGTGCATCTGATCAGTGAAGCGAGCCGCCTGGCCTTCGCCGACCGCAACCGGTATCTGGCCGATCCGGCCTTTGCCAAGGTTCCCACGGGGCGGCTGATCGATCCCGGTTATCTGGGGGCACGGGCCAAACTGATTTCACGCCAGACCAGCATGGGCCAGGCGCAGCCAGGCAAAATGGGCCGGCGGACCGGGCGGCTGGCAACGCCGGGCGAGGGGCATGAAGGGCCCTCCACCACCCATCTCAATGTGGTCGACAAGGATGGCAATGCGGTTGCCATGACGTCGAGCATCCAGATTTCATTCGGCTCCAAGATTCTGGTGCGGGGCTTTCTGCTGAACAATCAATTGACCGATTTTTCCTTCCGCCCCAGCCGCGACGGCAAACAAATAGCCAACCGCGTCGAGCCAGGAAAGCGGCCCCGCTCCTCCATGAGCCCATTTTTTGTCTTCGACGGATCAGGCAAGCTGGTGCTGGCCGTCGGCTCGCCGGGAGGCCCCCGCATCATCGGTTTCGTCGCCAAAACCCTGATCGCCACCCTGGATTGGGGCCTGGACGTTCAGGAGGCCGTCTCGCTCCCCCATTTCATCAACCGCAACGGACCGACCGATCTGGAAAAGGGCCGGGAGATCACGGATTTGCGGGGAGCCCTTGAGGATCTGGGCCATGTGGTCCGCGAGCGGGGCATGACCAGCGGCCTGCATGCCATCCGGGTGACGCCCAAGGGCCTTTCCGGCGGCGCCGATCCAAGACGGGAGGGTTTGGCCGTTGGCGACTGAAACTCCGGATGACAGTGAGCCCATAGACGGCCCGCCACCCTCGCCAGCGGTGATCTTCCTCAAGCCCGGCGGCGACAAACGCTTGGGCGCCGGCCATCCCTGGGTCTATTCCAACGAAATCCGCATGGACACAGCCGCCAAGGCGCTGGCGCCCGGCTGCCTGGTGCGCCTGGCCCGCACCGACGGCAAGCCCTTGGGGCTGGCCAGTTTCAACCCCCATGCCCTGATTGCTGCCCGCCTTCTCAGCCCGGAGGGTAACGATAAGGTAGACGAGAACTTTCTGGCCGCCAGGCTGGCCCGGGCGCTGGGTCTGCGCCAGCAGCTTTTTGCCGATCCCTTTTACCGTCTGGTTCATGCCGAGGCCGACGGCCTGCCGGGCTTCGTGGTGGACCGCTATGGGGAGACAGCCGTCTGCCAGATCAATACGGCGGGGGCCGAAAATCTTCTCTCCCCTTTCCTGGCCGCCCTTGACCGGGTCGTGGAGCCCCGCACCGTTATCCTCCGCGCCGACAGCCGGGGCCGCGCCGCTGAAGGTCTGGACAGCTATCACCGGGTGCTCAAGGGTGACGCCAGCGGACCAATCCAGGGGCGCGAAGGCGGTCTTCACTTCGCCGCCGATCCCGAAACGGGGCAGAAGACCGGCTGGTTTTATGACCAGCGCGAAAACCGTCAATTCGCGGCGGGGCTAAGTGCGGGCGGGCGCGTGCTGGACCTCTATTGCCATACGGGCGGTTTCGGCCTGGCCGCCGCCCGGGCGGGTGCCGAGATTGTGCTGGGCGTGGACAGTTCCGCCCCCGCATTGGAACTGGCCGGGCAGGGCGCCGAGATGAACGGGATCAGCGGAAAATGCCAATTCCGCAAGGCCGATGTGTTCAAGGCCCTGGATGATTTTTCAGCCGATGGCCAAAAATTCGATCTGGTGGTGGCCGATCCGCCGGCCTTCGTCACGGCCCGCAAGGATTTGAACCCGGGGCTCAGGGGGTACCGCAAACTGGCCCGGGAAGCGGCCCGGCTGGTTGCCCCCGGCGGCTTTCTTTTGCTGGCGTCCTGCTCCCATCAGGTGGAACCGACGGCCTTCGCCAAGGAGGTGGCCCGCGGCCTGGCCTCTGCGTCGCGCCGGGGCCGCATCCTGCGCCAGGCAGGTGCCGGACCGGACCATCCGGTACATCCTCATTTGCCCGAATCCGCCTACCTCAAGGTTCTGGTCCTGCAATTGGATTGAGGGCGGGAATATGTAGCAATGCAAGACCTGCTCTTCGGGCGTCATGGGGCGCCAGAAGCCGTCCTTGAGGATTTTGCCGTCCCTGATATGGGGAAACGGCAGACCGGGTGACACGCCACTATCCCACGCACCATCATGGCCGGGCTCTTCTTCTGGTTCGGGCTCAAGCTTTTCTGCCTCTTCCTCGTCCCACTTCTTCTCTAATTCCTCCATCCAATTGGCGGGCCTGGCCTCCCCCTCCAGACCTTCCCCACCCTTGCCCACCAGATAATCCATCCAGCGCTGTTCATGGGGCGGACGGGGCGGTAGGCGTCGTTTTCGTAGATGTAATCAATATGGGGATCAAACTGGCCGCGGTCCGCATCCCGGGGAAAGGTGGGGAGTTTTTCTTTCTCCGGCGGCTCGTCGAACTGCGGCGGGGCGGCGGGGCCCAGTTCTTCCCTCTGGTGGCGTTCTTCCAGGGGCATCAGCCGCCAGCGGTAATCCTCCCGGATATGGTCTCCCCGTTCATGGAGCAGTGAGTGCGCGGCTTCCCGCCGACCGCCTCCGCGGCCGGCGGGTGTTGGAGAGGGCCGGCAGGGGGCGTGTTTTGATTATTATCCGACTCTAAGCCGTCATTCATTCCATCGAAATCAAGATCGTTGACCATAACAATATATTCCTTTGCAGTGTTGAGATTAGAGTTGGTAATTAATCACAATATATGATGATTTTATCTCATTATCAATCTCATGAGAAACAGCCGGCCTCTTTCACGGGAAACCCGCTCAACGCGCGCCGTTCAGACGCCAGTCATATTCATTATCGTCAATGCCATCGCTTTTATCGATGCGGGCCCCGAGGGCGGCAGGGCCAGGAGGATGAGAACGGCGGCTCAAAAGCCTTTCACCCCATACCTTCCGGCAGTTCCAGGCGGAAGACGGTTCCCGCCTCGCCGGTCTCGATCAATTTTATGTCGCCGCCATGGGCGCGCATCACATCGCGGACGATGACCAGCCCCAGACCGGTGCCGCCCTTGCGGGTCGATCCGGTGAAAGGCTGGAACAAATTCTCCATGGCCATGGGGCTGAGGCCGGGTCCGTTATCGGCCATGTCGATACATAATCTTCCCTCTTCTGAGACCGAACTCAGCCGCACCCGCCCGGCGCCCGCCTGAAAGGCATTGCGTCCCGCGTTGACCAGCGCCCGGTGCATCATTCCGCGGTCCGCCTCCACTTGCAATTGGGGGTCCAGGCCGTTCTCCCAATGGATGGCGTCCAGGCCCATTTCATCGGCACTGATGCCGGCGCCCACCTCATCGGCCAGCCGGGCCAGCCCGAAGCGGCTTTTGTTGAGGGGCGGTTTGGCATCGCTGACGAAATTCAAAGTCTCGGCGCAAAGCTGCACGGCCCGGTCGATGGCCGCATAAAGGCGGGGCGCGTAGCGCTTGACGTCCGGGTCCTGGCTGGTGGACAGCCTGTCGGCAACCAAGACGGCGGTGGCCAGGGAATTTCTCAGATCGTGATTAATCTTGGCCATGGCCGAACCAAGTGCTGCCAGCCTTTCTTTTTGTTTCAGAGCCTGGCGCAAATCATTTTGCATGGCGCTCAATTCGCGCCCGGCCCGGCCAATTTCGTCTTCCCGGTCCAAATCCAGCGGCACCGGGTTTTCCCGTTCGGGATCGGCGCGGAAACTGGTCATGCTTTCCGTAATGCGCCCCATGGGCCCAACCATCAGCCATTGCAGACAGACGAACAGCAGGCTGGCGGTGATTACGGAAATAACGATGGAAAGCCCCATGATGCGCCTGGAAAAGCTGAACATCTCCTCCAGCATGGGCGCCTCGTCGATGGTCACTTCCACCAGAACGCTGGGATCGTTGGGCGAGGGCCCGATGATGCGCAAAACCCGGTTGCCGCCCCGCATCAACGCATCAAGGGCCTGGGATATCCAGCCGAAAAACCCGGGCACCCGGAGGTCGAAGGTGGCCTCCACCAGGGGCGGTTTCTCCTGGCCTAGAGCAAAGACGCTGCTTTCGGGAAGGCGCAGCACGATGGTATGGGCCCTGGCATAGGACAAAAGCTTGCCGCGCAATTCAGGCCCCACCCGCTTTTCGGCCAGGGCTTCCAGCGCCAGGGTCGCCAAATGGGCCTCGGCCACCCGTTCTTCCAGATAATCCTTTCTGTAGCGGGCCACCGAAGGGGCGTAAATCAGAAATTCGGCAAGCATGACGAAGCCGATGGCCAGCACCAAAAGACGCGCCGAAAGGCTGTTGAAGAATGAAGACTTCCCGGGCTCATCCGCCATCCCGTCAACCTACACCCAAACCTCTGGCCTAACCAAATTTGCGCAAAAAGCTGACCAGGCTTTTTGTGCGGGCGCCGAACAGTTTGGGGGCGTAGAAATTGCGGGCGATCCGTTTGTTGGCCTCGCCCAGCGTGGGATAGGGCGCAATCATATTGGCGATGGCGCTGATTTTCAGCTTGGACTGGATGGCCAATCCCCAAACCTGGATAAGCTCGCCGGCATGGGGCCCGACGATGCTGGCGCCCAGCACGCGGCCTTTGGGCGTAACCACCACCTTGAGCATGCCGTCCGTTTCCCCTTCCGCCTGGGCCCGGTCGTTTTCCTCCAGAGACCAGCGGAGTACGGTTGCCTCCAGGCCCTTTTCCCTGGCCGCCGCCTCGGTCAGGCCTACCTGGGCCAGTTCGGGCGCCGTATAGGTGACCCAGGGGACGCTTTTGTAATCCACCTTAGCCGGCATGCGGAACAAGGCGTTGCGGATGACGATGCCTGCGTGATAGCCCGCCACATGGGTGAACTGATAAGACCCCGCCACATCGCCAATGGCGAAGACGCGCTTGTTGGTGGTCCTGAGCCTGGCATCCACCCTTATCCCCTTGCCGGTATGGGCAATACCCGCCCCGTCCAGATTAAGCCCCTCCAGATTGGGCCGGCGTCCGGCGGCAACCAGCAACTGTGTTCCTTCGATGCGTTCCGGGCCGTTATCGCCCTCGATCCTGACGGCAACGCCATCTCCCAGCTTTTCCGCGCCCACCACTTTTACCCCTTCGCGGAGATCCATGCCTTCACCCTTGATGCGGGCCCGCAGGATTTCAACCAGTTCCGAATCGTCGTTGGGCAAAATGGAAAACATTTCCAGCACCGTCACCCGGGCCCCCAACCGGTGATGGGCCTGGGCCATTTCCAGGCCGATGGGGCCGCCGCCGATAACGATCAGATGTTCGGGAATGCTGTCTTGTTCGAAGAGGGTCTCATTGGTCAGGAAGGGCGTCTCCGATAGCCCCTCGATGGGGGGAACGAAGGGCCCCGATCCGGTGGCCAGGACGAAGCGCCGGGCGCGGATGGTGGTATCGCCCACGCTGATTTCACGGGGCCCGGTGAAACTGGCCGGGGCCTGAATGACGTTGACGCCATATTCTTCAAAGCGTTCCACCGAATCATGGGGCTCGATGGCGGCAATGGTCTTGGCCACATGGCCGAAGACGCCCCGCCCATCCACTTTGGGGCCCCTAAAACTCACGCCAAAACGCCCCGCCCAGGCCGCATGGGCGGCCGCCAGCAGGGCTTTCGACGGCACACAGCCCGTATTCAGGCAATCCCCCCCCATCTTGTCTTTTTCCACCAGGACGGTGGGAACCCCCAATTGGGCCGCCACAGCAGCCACCACCAATCCGCCCGAGCCACCACCTATGATGCAGATATCACTTTCCAGCTTTTCGCTCATGGATTTGGTTCTCTCGTGGTTTCCAGCTCCGCATCTGCCGGTGTAGCGCGTCCTTTAATTTTTTTTAACAAAAATAGGCGCCAGGGCGAGGATGCCGAGCCCGATCAGAGGCAAGGCTATTTTCGGATTGCTCATGACGCCGGGATCGGGTATTTCCCCGGCCTCGATCAGGGTTCCCAGTCCAGCGCCCAGGCTGGCGAAAACCAGGGTTCCCGGAATGATGCCGATAAAGGTGCCCAAAACATAAATACGCAACGAAACGCCCAACAGGGCGGGAACCAGATTGACCGCCCAAAAGGGAAAGAGAGGGATGAGGCGCAAGGCCAGCAAATAAGACAGGGCGTTTTCCTGAAAGCCGGCTTCCATCTTGCGCACCAGATTACTGGCATAGGCCTGGCAGTAATCGGCGAACAAATAACGGGCGGCCAGGAAAACCAGACTGGCCCCGGCGGTGGCGCTGATTAGAATAAACAGGGCGCCGTGGAAGGTCCCGAACATGAAGCCGCCGGTCAGGCTGAGCCAGAAGCCAAAGGGCAGGCTGAGTGCCACCACGGCGCAATAAACCGCCATGAACACGAGGGCTGCCGGCAGAAAATGCCCGTTCCGCCAGCCCATCAGCAGTTCCCGGTTCTCCTTGAGGCTTTGGAAACCCACACCCATACGCTGGGCCCCATAATAAGCCCCGGCGGCGAGCACCAGAATTGCCACAAGCAGTGCCAGACGGCGCCCATGGGGGATGGGTTTGAACTCTTTTGCCGGACCGTCATTCATTAACCTGGACCCTGATGGTTGGACCCAAGGGCAATTCCGCCTTTGGGCTGGGTATATTCTATTATGGATCAATGCGGGTTGGGGTAACCATTCCGTGACTAGTGGATGAAATCTAACATATGGGACCCCCATTGGGATATGGTGGGGGGCGGCTTCACAAGCCCACCGGATGCGTTGCGCGGCGCTTGTGATGCGAGGGCATCACGGCGCACCGCGCGCCTGTCCGGATGAGCTTGGGAAGCCGTCGTATGGGTACCATATGTTAGATTTCATCCACTAGCGCCCGTTTTGGCATTATTGACTTCCCTTCCACGAATTCGTATACACCCCCGGCTGTCCGGGCCAGAGCCCATTAGCGGAGTAATCACGTGAAACGAACTTTCCAGCCCAGCAACCTCGTGCGTAAGCGCCGGCACGGTTACCGCAGCCGCATGCAGACTGTCGGTGGCCGCCGAATTCTTGCCAAGCGCCGGGCCAAGGGCCGCAAACGCCTTTCCGCCTAGCGCGTCCTTGGTTTCGCACCATGGGCGCACGTCTCGCACATCTTAAACACCGCGCCGATTTCCTGCGGGCCCGAGCCCAGGGAAGAAGCTGTGCGGCGAAGGGGCTTGTTTTGCAAATGCGGCCCCATGGCGAGGCGGAGCGGGGAGCGGACGGGCTGGATGGCCCGCGGGTGGGCTTTACCGTAACCCGCAAGGTGGGCGGCGCGGTAGAGCGCAACCGGATCAAGCGCCGGCTGCGGGCCCTGGCCGAAGAAACGTTGGGGCCAAAGGCTTTGGCAAATGCCGTCTTGCCCCAGGCGGATTATGTGCTGATCGGGCGCAAGGCCACATTGGGGCGTTCTTTTTCGGCGCTCCGCGCGGATTTGGGATGGGCGCTGCGTAAACTGGACGAAGACAGAGCGGAAAACCGAGGGTGAATTGTTGTTAAGATTGCCGGGTCGTTTGTTGCAAAGTTTGGTTCGCGTCTATCAGTTGGTGGTCTCACCGCTGATCCCCGGCACCTGCCGCCATTGGCCGAGCTGTTCCGAATATGCCCATCAGGCCATCGGAATGCATGGGCCCGCCCAGGGCGCTTGGCTGACCCTGAAGCGGCTCTTGCGCTGCCGGCCATTCGGCAGTTGGGGATATGACCCGGTACCCGGGTCCGAAGAGTTGGCCCCAAGGGCTGGAATTGGGGAGCGCGTAAATCATGGATAATCGCAACATGATCATGGCGGTCGTTTTATCGATCATCATCATGTTCGGATTCCAATTTTATTGGGACAGCCAGCCACCGCCTCCCGGGACGGTGCAGAAATCGGCGGGTGCCAAGAAGGGACAAGACAGCAAGACACCATCAGGCGCACCGTCTTCCGAGCTGCCGGCGGTTCCTGACCCGGATGGCGGAGAAGATCTGCAGGTGCCCATTCCAGGCGTCACCACCCCCTCGCTCGATCAGGCCCAGCTCAAATCGGCCCTGAAAAGCGGGCCCAGGGTCCGCATAGACTCTCCCCGTCTGAGCGGAACCATCTCGCTGCGCGGTGCCCGTTTCGATGATTTGACCCTGTTGGATTACCGCGCAACCCTGGATCCTGAAAGCCCCCAGATCAGGCTGCTCCATCCGGTCGGCTCCAAAACGCCTTATTATGCCGAATTCAGCTGGGTCTCGGCCGACACCAAGACACCCGACCGGAACGCCCTATGGACGACGGATGGAAGCCGCTTGGCCCCCGGCAAGCCCCTGACCCTGAAATGGAAAAACGAAAGGGGCGTGGCCTTCTCCCTGATCTACAAGATCGATGAGAATTACATGTTCACGGTTACCCAGAACGTGGAAAACAACGGAACGGCGGCGGCCACCGTTTATCCCTTTGGGCGCCTGGTGAGGACCGGCACGCCGGAAATTACCGGCTTTTATATTTTGCACGAGGGGCTTTTAGGCGTCTTCGACGGCATTCTCAAGGAAGTCGAATATGAAGACATCCAAGAGAGCAAAACAATCAAATCCCAGTCCACCGGCGGCTGGATCGGAATCACCGACAAATATTGGCTGACCGCCCTGATTCCGGATCAGAAAATGACCACCGATGCCCGCTTCACCGATAAAGTGGTTCGGGAAACCGATAACTACCGGGTCGATTTCAGGGGCAGCGCCCTGGCCCTGACGCCCGGCAAAAAAGCCAGCACGGAAAACCATTTCTTCGCAGGCGCCAAGGAAGCCTCCCTGCTTTATGCCTATTCCCAAAAGAAGAACAGCGATGATTTCTGGGACAAGCTGTTCAACGACATCATGGTCGTGCTGGATCTGAAGGCCGACAATGTAGAGAATTTGGGGATCGAGCGTTTTGATCTAGCCATCGATTGGGGCTGGTTCGAAGTCCTTACCAAACCCATTTTCCTGGCTCTTATTTATTTCAACACCTTCACCGGCAATATGGGTCTGTCCATTTTGCTGCTGACCGTGCTCATCAAGCTCGCCTTCTTCCCGCTGGCCAACAAATCCTACAAGGCCATGACCCAGATGAAGAAGCTGCAGCCCGAAATGGTCAAACTGCGCGAACGCTTTGCCGAAGACAAGGCGCGCATGAACCAGGAAGTGATGGCCTTGTACAAAGCCGAAAAGGTCAATCCGGCGGCCGGCTGTCTGCCAATCATACCCCAGATTCCCGTCTTTTTCGCCCTCTACAAAGTGTTGTTCGTCACCATCGAAATGCGCCATGCACCGTTTCTGGGCTGGATTCACGATCTTTCGGCGCCCGACCCCCTGGGACTTTTGACCGTATTCGGTCTGATTGAATGGAAAGTTCCCGAAATTTTGCAGATG